>DATLXP010000127.1:0-14282 GCA_035575695.1 Vicinamibacterales bacterium | reverse complement strand
TCGAGCTGTGGAGACAGGACTACAATGAGAATCATCCTCACCGAGCTCTCATGGGCCAAAGCCCCAATGAATACGCTCGGAAGGCAATGACGGGGGCCGCAAATTCACCCACGTAGTGGTCCGAAAAAGCCGGTCCCCTCATAAACCTGAGGACCTCTCATTATCCGTGTAGCGGAAAAGGGGGGCAGGTCAGGTTCCCCTCGCCGCCCTGTGTGCCATCGGCGTGCTGCTCTTCTACGGGGAGGTCGCCGGTGGCGCGGCGTCGGTCGGCCGCGCCGTGTCGGCCGCGGTGATCTTTCTCGCGGCGCTCCTCGTCGATCATCGCGGCTCAGCACTGAACATCGTCGCGATGGCCGGGCTCCTGGGTGTGATCGTCTCGCCGGTCGCTGTACTCGATGCCGGCTTTCTGCTGTCGTTCGGCGCCACGGCCGGGATCATTCTCGGCGTGCCGACGTTCATGCCGGCCCGCGTACGCGACCGGGCGCCGCGCGGGAGACGACTGGTCCGCGCCGTGGTGCTCTCGGCGTGGGGGCTGCTGGCGGCAACGATCTGCGCCGAGGTCGCGCTGGCGCCGATGAGCGCCGTGCTGTTCTCCAGGATCACCTTCGCAGGGCTGATCCTGAACTTCGCCGCCATCCCGCTCATGGCTCTCGTTCAGGCAGGATCGATGGTGCTCGTGCTGCTCGGGACGTCTGCCAGCGGGTTGGCCGATCCGCTTGCAGCGGCGGTTCACCTGTCAGCGACAGGCCTTGTCGAGTCTGCGCGATTCGTCGACTTTGCGCCCTGGCTGGCCCGGGACGTCCCGCCTCCCGCCTGGTGGCTCTGCGCGGCGTACTACGTCGCCTGCGCGGCGCTGCTCAGGCGCAGGTCCCGCGCAGCGCTGGTGTCATTCGGGCTGGCCGCGGTGCTCCTGGTGGCCGGACATGCCATGTCGACGCGGGGACAGGTCGCGCAGGCGGCACCCGGCACGTTGCGGGTCGTGGTGCTGGACGTTGGTCAGGGAGATGCGACCGTCGCGATGCTGCCCGACGGAACGGTCCTGCTGATCGACACCGGCGGGCTCGCCGGCACCAGCTTTGACATTGGCGGGCGGGTCGTCGTACCGGCGCTGAGGGCCCTGGGTGTCCGAGAGCTGCACGCCCTCGTCCTCACGCACGGGGATCCCGACCACATGGGCGGGGCGGCTGCTGTCGTCGAGCGATTCCGGCCATCAAATGTGTGGGAGGGAGTGCCCGTTCCTCCGCACGAGGGGCTCAAGGCGCTCATCGTCCGGGCGGCCTCGATGCACGCGGTGTGGAGAACCGTCAGGCCCGGTGATGTCGAGCGAGCGGGGGGCGTCGAGATACGAGTGCTCCATCCGCCTCCGCCCGACTGGGAGAGGCAGCGCGTGAGGAATGACGATTCGGTGGTGCTCGAGATCCGGTACCGGGACGTCTCCATCCTGCTCCCAGGCGACATCGGCAGAGATGTTGAGAGGCTGCTCGCGAGGTCGCTCCAGCTCGCGCCAACGGTTGTGCTGAAGGCCGCGCATCATGGCAGCGCGACGTCCAGCAGCGACGAGTTCCTGGATGCGGTGAAGCCACGTGCCGTCGTCTTCAGCACGGGCAGGGGCAACCGGTTCGGACATCCCGCGCCGGTGGTGGTGGAACGACTGGCGCGCAGAAGAGGAGTCGAGATGTTCAATACCGCCCACGACGGCGCGGTGTTCGTGGAGACGGATGGCGCCACGGTGGAGGTGAGGGGATGGACGGGACGAACGAAGACATTCGGCCGGTGAGCCAGGCCGTCGGGAGCCTCATTACTCAGTTCTCTTGACCTCCGTCCACACCTGTTCCATCTCCTCGAGCGTCGTCTCCTGCAGCGACCGCCCGCGGTCGTGGAACAGCGTCTCCAGCGCACCGAACCGCTTCGTGAACTTTTCGTTCGCCTTCCGCAGCGCGCACTCCGGCTCGATGCCGAGCTGCCGGGCAAGCTGCGCAATCGAAAAGAGCAGGTCCCCCATTTCCTCCTCGGCACGCCCGCGCCCTTCATGAGCGACCGCGTCGCGAAGTTCGGCGACTTCTTCTTCGATCTTCCCGATCACATCGTCTGTTCGCGCCCAGTCGAAGCCCACCGCCGCCACCCGCGTGCCGATCTCGTGAGCCCGCAGCAGGGAAGGCAGCGCTCTCGGTACGCCCTTGAGCAACGACTGTTTCTGTCCGTCGCCTTCTTGTTCCTTGGCCTTGATCGCTTCCCACTGCTGGACGACCTGAGCCGGTGTGTCGACACCCGGGGCGGATGCAAACACGTGCGGGTGGCGGCGAACGAGCTTGTCGATGACGTGACGCAGCGAGTCCGCGACGGTGAAACGCTGCTCGTCGGTCTCGATCTGCGCGAGAAAGACCCCTACGAACAGAAAGTGTCCGATCTCGCCGCGCAGGTCGTCGTGGTCGGCGCGGTCGATTGCGTCGAGCACCTCGTAGGTTTCCTCGAGTACGAAGCCGGCGAGCGAGGCCAGTGTCTGCTCCCGGTCCCAGGGACATCCGCCCGGACCCCGAAGGCGCGCCATGATGTCGACGAGTTTCTGGAATTCTTCTCCCGCGGAGCGCGGCGGGAGGTTGTCGCCGGGGCTTTTCGCCATGGCCGCCTATGCTAGCATTCGGTCGTGGAGACTCAGGACGGCGGCATCAGCTTCGCGCAGTTCATCCTCTCGCTCGGCACGACGACGGCCTATCATTTCGGCGACTTGCCTGACCCGATGACCGGCGAGCGAGGCGACACTGACCTCGCGGCGGCGTCACAGATGATCGAGCTCATCGCCATGCTGCAGGAGAAAACGCGCGGCAACCTCGAGCCCGCGGAAGCCAAGCTCGTCGAAGATCTGCTCTACGACCTGCGGATGCGCTTCGTGCAGGCGCAGCAGCAACCTCGCATCGTTCAACCCTGACCGTGACGATCACGTTTCTCGGCACGGGCACGTCTCACGGCGTGCCCATGATCGCGTGCGACTGCGCGGTGTGCCGGTCGACCGACCCGCATGACGCGCGTCTGCGCACGTCGATCTACGTCCAGATGGCTGACGGCACGTCGATCCTCGTGGACGCTGGCCCGGATCTGCGGCAGCAGGCGCTCACGTACGGGATCGGCCGGGTCGACGCGATCCTGTTCACGCACGGCCATGCGGATCACACGCTCGGGCTCGATGAGACACGGCGGTTCTGCGGCATGCAGGGCCGCCCCATGCCGTGTTACGGCGATGCGCAGACGCTGCGGGACATTCAGCGGATGTTCGCCTACGTCTTCGATGCGGACACGCCTCGTGGCGGGGGGCTTCCCCAGCTCGAGCTGGTCGAAATTGACGGAGAGATTTCGATCAACGGCCACGGCGTGCTGCCTGTGCCGCTCCTCCACGGCGCGCGGCCCGTCCTCGGTTTCAGGTTTGGCGATTTCGCGTACCTGACGGACTGCAACCGCATCCCGGACGCGTCCTGGCCGCTGCTGGACGACCTCGAGGTGGTCGTCCTCGACGCGCTGCGAGAACGGCCGCATGCGACGCACTTCTCGCTGTCGCAGTCGATCGAAGCGGCGCAGCGCATCGCGGCGCGACAGACGCTCTTCACGCACATGGCGCACGATCTCGGCCACGCCGCGACAAACGCGAAGCTCCCGGAGCGCATGGCGCTCGCGTACGACGGGCTGAGGTTGAAATTCAGACCACAGACCACAGAACGCAGAACACCGAACCCAGAACACGCAACACCGAACCCAGAACCCAGAACCGGGAACCTGGAACCCGGAACCTGAATGCACGTCGCCACCTTTCCGGATGATCCTCCGCCCCGCTGGCCCCACCCGGTGCTGGCGCTGGGGAATTTCGATGGCCTGCACCGCGGGCACATGAAGATCATCGATCGTGTGCGGCAGCGCGCAGGCGAGCGTGGCGGCACAGCCGCCGCGATGACCTTCGACCCGCATCCACCCCGCGTGCTCCGGCCCGACAGAGCCCCGGCCCTGCTGATAACGAAGGCGCAAAAAATCGAAGCACTGTCGCGCTCGGGCATGCAGGGGGTCGCCCTGGTTCGGTTCACGCACGAGCTGTCGCAGTGGGACCCGGAGAGGTTCGTGCGCACGGTGCTCGTCGAGTGGCTGCGCGTGTCGGAGGTCTGGGTGGGCGCCAACTTTCTCTTCGGTCACGAGCGCGCCGGCACCTTCACGGTGCTCCGGAGTCTCGGTGCCCGATACGGCTTCCGCGCCGAGAAGATCGATCCGGTGCGGTACAAGGACTTCGTCGTCAGCAGCACGCGTGTCAGGCGGCTGCTGAGCGAGGGGCGCGTGGACGAGGCCGGGGCGCTGCTCGGGCATCATTACTTCCTGGACGGCACGGTGATCCGTGGCGCAGGCCGCGGCCGCGAACTGGGCGTGCCCACCGCCAACATCGCGACCGAGAACGAGCTGACACCTCCCACCGGCGTCTACGCAACCCTGGTGACGGTCGACGGGGTCGTGCATCCCGCGGTGACGAACATCGGGATGCGGCCGACGTTCGGAGACGTCGAGGCACCGGTCATCGAAGCCCACCTGCTGGATGTCGAGCGCGATCTCTACGACTCGGTTGTGCGGCTGTCGTTCATCCAGCGGCTGCGTGACGAGCGCGCCTTCCCCGACGTGGATGCGCTGCGGGCGCAGATCGACGCCGACTGCCGCAGCGCGCGGCGGCTCTTCGGTCAGATTTCGCTGTAGAATCTTTCGATATGTCGAAATCGGCCGACGCCGTCAGAAACGGCCTCGTGCTTCGGATTGCGTTTCCCGCCACCGGTGATCTGCGCGACATCGCGGACGCTGTGACGGCGAACGTCGCCGAGCAGTTGGGCGTGGAAGGACAGGGCACCCGCCTCGGTGAGGCGCTCGACGACCTCGCACGCCGTCTCGAACCTGCCGCGGACGGGGACATCGCCTTCGAATTTCACAAGCTCGATCGCGAGCTGAAGATCGAGGCGCGCTCCGGCGACCGCACGCTGGAAGCCCGCGTCCCGCTCTCGGCCTGACCCCGGCCTGTTCGATCATTCAGCCGTCAACTGCAGGACATGCGCCTCTACAACACGCTGACTCGTCGGGATGAGGACTTCGCCCCTGCGCAGGGGAACATGGTCCGCATGTACGCGTGCGGACTGACCGTGTACGCCCGTGGACACATTGGCAACTTCCGGACGTTCGTCGCCGTCGATGTCCTGCGACGCGCGCTCAAATACCAGGCTGCGCACGACGTGCGCGAAGTCGTCAACTTCACGGACGTCGACGACCGGACGATCCTCGAGTCACAAAAGGCCGGCGTTCCGCTGCGCGAGTACACCGGGCGCTTCATCGACGCCTTTCTCGAAGACGCCGCGGCGCTCGGGCTCGAACCGGTCGAAGAGAATCCCCGCGCGACCGATGACGCGAACATCCAAGCGATGGGGGACACGATCAAGTCGCTCGACAAGAACGGTCACACGTACAGCAGCGACGGTTCGATCTATTTCAAGATCTCCACCCTGCCCGAGTACGGAAAGCTGGCGCGGCTCGACCACGACGGCATCAAGAGCGGTGCGCGCGTGGACTCGGACAAGTACGAAAAGGAAGACGCACGCGACTTCGTGCTCTGGAAGGCGACCACGCCGGACGAGCCGACATGGGACCCCGGGATCGGGCCGGGGCGCCCGGGCTGGCACATCGAGTGCTCCGCGATGGCCCTGCGCCTGCTCGGGCCGTCGCCGATCGACATCCACGCCGGCGGCGTTGACCTGATCTTCCCGCACCACGAAAACGAGATCGCGCAAAGCGAAGGGGCGACCGGGCAGCCGTTCTCGCGCTTCTGGTTCCATGTCGAGCACCTCATGATCGAGGACGATGACAAGGGCAACGAGAAGATGTCCAAGTCGCTCGGCAACGTCTTCAACCTGCACGATATCGTCGAGCGCGGCTTTCGTCCGTCGGCGTTGCGCTATCTCTACCTCGGCGTGCATTACCGGAAACAGCTGAAGTTTTCATGGACCGCGATGGCGCAGGCGGAAGAGTCGCTGAAGCGGATCACCGACTTCCTCGCACGTCTCGCGCATCTGCCTGCGACACCGGGCGCCGGGTCCTCCCATGATGTGCCGGGCAGGCTCACGGAGGCCGAACGTGCGTTCGGCGCTCACATCGCCGACGACCTGAATACCTCGGCGGCGCTCGGCGTGATGTTCGATCTCGTGCGCGCGCTGAACACGGCGATCGACAGCGGCGCCCTCGGCCCGGCAGATGCGGAGGCAGTCCAGGTCACCTTCGATCGTTTTGACCGGGTGCTGGGCGTGCTGGCGCTGCGGCGTGTCGAGGAGGATCGGCCGCCGGTCCCCCTCGAAGAGATCGACAGCCTCATCGCGGCGCGCCGCTCGGCGCGGCTCGGACGCAATTTCGCGGAAGCAGACCGCATTCGACAGGATCTCGAGTCACGCGGCATCCTGCTCGAAGATACGGGTTCCACGACACGCTGGAAGAGGAAGTAGCCAGCTTTCACCGACCTCACGCACGGATTACACGAAGTTCCCGAAGTCATGTTATGAACGCACCGCACATCACCACCGCGCTCCCTGGACCGAAGGCGAAAGCGCTCATCGCGAGGGACGCGAAATACGTATCCCCGTCGTACACCCGGGACTACCCGTTCGTGATCGCGCGCGGGGAAGGGGCGGTGGTCGAGGACGTCGACGGCAACCGCTTCCTCGACTGCGCCGCCGGGATCGCCGTGAATTCCACCGGGGTCTCCCACCCCGACGTCGTCCAGGCGATCTGCGACCAGGCGCAGAAGTTCATTCACATGTCGGGAACGGACTTCTATTACGAGCCGCAGGTGCGGCTCGCGGAGTCGCTTGCGGAGATCGTTCCGATCGATGGCGATGTGCGAAGCTTTTTCGGCAACTCGGGAACGGAGGCCACCGAGGCGGCGATCAAGGTGGCGCGGTATCACACGAAACGCCAGGGCATCATCGCGTTTTTCGGGGCCTTTCACGGCCGCTCACTCGGCTCGCTCTCGCTGACGGCGAGCAAGGCGATTCAGCGCCGCGGGTTCGCGCCGTTCATGCCGGGCGTCTACCACGCGCCGTACCCGGACACGTATCGCTTCGACGGCAGCCCCGACGCGTGCGCCGAGGCCTCGCTGTCGTTCATCCGCGATCAGATCCTCATGCACCTCATCTCGCCCGACGAAGTCGCCGCCGTCGTGGTGGAACCGATCCAGGGAGAAGGAGGCTACATCGTTCCGCCGAAGGCGTTTCTCGAAGGGCTGCGCGAGTTGACCCGGCAGCACGGGATCGTGCTGGTCTGCGACGAGGTGCAGTCGGGCATGGGACGAACGGGGAAGATGTTTGCGCTCGAACACTTCGGCCTCACGGCCGACGTCGTCAACGTCGCGAAGGGGATCGCCTCGGGCCTGCCGCTCGGCGTGACCTGCGCCCGCGCCGACATCATGGCGTGGCCGCCCGGCGCGCACGCCAGCACGTTTGGTGGCAACCCGGTCTCGTGCGCCGCGGCGAACGTGACGATCAAGCTCCTCAAGGACCAGCTCATCGCCAATGCGGCCACGGTGGGGGCATATCTGGTGGCCGGCCTTCGTGAGTTGCAGAAGAAGCACCAGATCATCGGCGACGTCCGGGGCCTTGGCCTGATGATCGGGATCGAGCTCGTGAAGGACCGCAAGACGAAAGAACGCGCCGTCGATCAACGTAATGCGCTCGTGCAGGCGATGTTCACGCGAGGCGTGCTGATCCTTGGGGCAGGGAAGAACGCCGTGCGGCTCGCGCCGCCGCTGGTCCTCTCGACGGACCAGGCGGACAGCGTGTTGAAGATCCTGGACGAGGCTCTGACGGAAGTCGAGTAAGCGGGGGACGGAGCCTTGTCAGCCCGCCACGCCTGCGAACCGTTTTTCGATCACCGGCACGAGAGGCGGCGGAGCCGCAGCAGCCCGCCGGCGCCTCGGCCGACGCGCGGAAAAACAGCCCTCCGGCGCTCGC
The DNA here is from genome assembly GCA_035575695.1 of Vicinamibacterales bacterium. Classification (GTDB taxonomy): domain Bacteria; phylum Acidobacteriota; class Vicinamibacteria; order Vicinamibacterales; family 2-12-FULL-66-21; genus JACDCA01. The sequence goes on along the minus strand of DATLXP010000127.1, from coordinate 6,279 downwards.
CTCACGATCCCCGCGTCCGCTCGGGTGTGCCGAGCGGCAGTGAACGATCACTTCAGCAACGAAATGCTCCGCTGCACCGGCGGCGAATCCCTGCGGACGCGGCCCGCCACGCCTGCGAACCGTTTTTCGAGCTGACGCCCCGCGCTGGCCGAATCGCGCCGCCGGCCTGCTACGGCTCCGCCGCGGTGTCGTGTTTCCGGTGTTGCACCGTGTTGATCGGTGGCCTGATTTTCCGTCGCCGGATTTCGGATGTAGACCGTGGCCCGGTTTTCAAGATCCCCGCCGGCGTATGACCCTGCGGCGGCTCCGCCGCCATGTCGTGTTTCCCGTGTTGAACCGTGTTGATCGGTGGCCTGATCTTCCGTCGCTGTATCTCGGAGGTAGACCGTGGCCCGGTTCTTGAGATCCCCGCCGGCGTATGACTCTGCGGCGGCAGCAACTCGGAGAATCAGGCGAAGATCTGGCCTGCCGAGAGCTCGGCTCGCGCGGGTACGTCGTTCTTGCCAGGCGCTACCGCACGCCGTATGGCGAAATCGACATCGTGGCGCGGGATGGGGAGACGGTCGTCTTCGTGGAGGTCAAGCTGAAAACGTCGGGTGGGTTCGGTGCGGCGGCCGAATCCGTCACGCCGTGGAAGCAGCGCCGGGTGGTTTCGATGGCGATCGACTATCTCGCGCGCAACCGGCTGACCGAGCATCCCTGCCGGTTCGACGTCGTCGCCATCGACCTTATGGATGACGGGACGCCGAACGTCAGCGTGTTTCAGGCCGCCTTCGACGCCTCCTGATCCTTTCAGGGTTCCGAAGCCCGAAGTCTGAAGCTCAGGTAGTGGGTCAGTTTCGATTTGAGGATACGCCGCCAGGGTGAAAAGTACAACGCCGACGTGCGACAATCGGCGCATGGCGAAACGCTCAACCGCAAAGCCCCACGACTTTATGGCCGTCGCACGCCGAGTCGTCGAGGATGCCATCGGGGAAAAACTGGACGGCTCGCCGCTTCCGAAGAAGACACGGCGAGCCGTAGGTGGTGCCAAGGGTGGACGCGCGAGAGCGAAGAGCCTAACGTCGGAGCAACGGTCTGACATTGCCAAGGTTGCGGCTGCTGCCCGCTGGAAGAAGCGGTAGCTACGCGGCCAATTCCCGTTCGGCTACATCCTCCGTAAAGTCCAGAATCAGCTGCACCGATGGTCGCTCCTGCGGCTTAACCCGGTTGTACGTGTCCACGTCGATCTTCAGCTGGACGCAATCACCAATGATCTGCTCGCGCCGCTGACCGAAAGCTTTCTCCATATGCTCATGCGGAGCGAAGCCCATTTCCGCCCACAGCGTGTGTTGAACGCCGCCTTTGGTGATCCGCACGGCATGATTGACGCGGTACCGCTGCCCACGTTCGTTAACCGCAGTCTCTTCCCGCAGCGCAGCGGCCATCTGAGCGGCTAGCACCTCATACGGGTCGATCCGTGGCAGGTCCAGTAATCCTTCGTGGACGGCCCAGCGGACGGCCTCCTTGGTGCCTGTTGCGGCGTGCTTCCGAATCGTGTCGTACCGGTGCCAGGCAGACTGCAACTGTTCATTCTTCGTAGGCATCGCTCTTTCCTTACAGTGACATCGGAACCGTCCGGCCCCACCCGTCCGCGATGGCGCCGGGCAGGACCAGATGCCGAACCTTAACCAAGTGCCGAGTTAGATAATCCCAACGATTCAGTTGTTTTCGCATGCGGCCAATCACTAGCCCTGGATGCCGTTGCAATAGGCGAGCGAACGCCACCACATCCTTCTCGTAGTAGAACGGATGCTTCCGAACCATGAACGAATCGAACTTCGCTAATGCGACACAAAAATTAGCGGCGGCCTCATTGGCAATGCGTTCATCGTCCGATACATTCGATTCGGGCGCCTCCACATTGACGTCGATGATCTCCTGCTCCTGACCGTGGCGCTGAAGAATGTGCTCGATCTCATGGCGGAGAACAAACCAGAAGTTGTCAATTCGATCGCGCGTCAGTGACATGCCGATCACCGGAGATTTGCTGTCTAGCCAGAAACACACCCCGTCAATCTCCGCTCCGGGAAGCTTTTCAACAAATATCAAGCGCACGCCGCATTCCGCCAAGATCCTAGGAACGTTCCGCACGCCATCCGGCGAGTACAGCAACCCTTCTAGATCCGTGACGGCTGCCCTGAGCGCCTTCTCTGAATACGCGGTTGCCGCGATGTTCTGAGCAATCTGGCGCACCCTGAACAGCCATACGAGCTGTGCGGGTCGGATCTCCCTTTCCTCATAGAGTGTTTTCTTGGCTGCATGCGCCATATAGGGGATCTCGCCAGCGTCTGGGACGCCGAAGAACCGCGCCAACTGAGCTTCGAGCATGGTTGCGTCAGAGGCTACGATCCAGCCGCGCTGAATCATTTCCCGCACAGGATATACGCTCTGCATGCGGCGCCGCTCTTGAACGCCGGAGTACGGATTCCGAGCTTGAGCCATGCCGTACGCCTGTTGAAGGTTAGCAAAGAACTCAGGCGCGACGTCGAACGCATCCCCGAGTGCCTTCGCCATGTCGGCGCTGATCCCACGCTTGCCGTTCAAGATCATCGTTACGGCCTGCTCAGGCGCCCCAAGAATGAAAGCAAGATCGCGCTGTAGCCAGCCGCGTTCCTCCATCTCTTCCCTGATGTATGCGCCGGGATGCTGGATCCAGTCGGCGTTTGTGGCCGTCATATCGTCCCCCATTTGCCTCAGTGGTAATCCTCTACTCCTAGAACCGTGATTTTGTTAGGCCGAACTTTAGTGTCGATGGTAAAAACCAGACGCCATTGCTTGTTGATGCGAATCGACCGTTGATCGCCAGGACGCTCCAACTTCTCGTAGTGAAGGCTCTTCCAATTGCGAAGTGTTCTCTCGTCTGGCGCTGCCCGAATAACAACGAGCTTTCGACGGAGGGCATTGATGACCTCGGCTGGGAGCCTCGTCTCGGCCGCTCGGTTGGTTTCGACCAAGCCGACGCTCTCATCCTTAAACTCGACTTCCATCCATGAACCACTTCAGAGACTCTAAGTGCTCGCTTCGCTGATGTCAATATATCACTTAACGTATGGCGTTAAGTTGACTATAATGCTTGACAATAGTCGCGAAGGCAAGCATAATTGGTCACATGAACAAGCTGAGCACGGCCAAGCGGGTTGCGGTGGTTTCGGCGCTGGTCGAAGGCTGCTCGATCCGCTCCACCGTCCGCATGACGGGCGTGTCCAAGAACACCATCTCGAAACTCCTACTCCAGCTCGGCGCGGCTTGCACGCGGTATCAGGACGAGACGCTGCGGAACCTGCCCTGCAAGCGGCTCCAGGCCGATGAGACCTGGTCCTTCGTTGGCGGCAAGGACAAGAACATCAGCACCGAGCAGAAGGCGCAAGGGCTTGGCTCGATCTGGACGTGGACGGCCATCGACGCCGACACGAAGCTGATTGCCTCGTGGCTGGTCGGCTCACGCGATGCGGAGTCGGCTTATGAATTCGTGCAGGACGTGGCCAGCCGTCTGCGCGGGCGCGTGCAGCTGACGACAGACGGCCACAAGCCCTATCTGGAGGCTGTGGAAGCGGCGTTCGGCAGCGACATCGACTACGCAGTGCTCCAGAAGATCTACGGCACGGACAGCAATCCTGAGAAGCGGTACAGCCCTGCGGTGTGCCTCGGCTGCAAGGTCGAAACCGTGACTGGCGATCCGAACCCGAAGCACATTTCAACCAGCTACGTCGAGCGCCAGAACCTCACGATGCGGATGTCCATGCGCCGGTTCACGCGGCTGACAAATGCGTTCTCTAAAAAAGTCGAGAACCACGCAGCGGCCATCGCGCTCTACTTCATGTATTACAACTTCGGGCGGGTGCATCAGACGTTGCGCGTGACCCCGGCGATGGAAGCGGGTGTGGCCTCGCACGTGTGGAGCATCGCGGAAATCGTCGCGCTGCTCGATTGAGCTACAATCCGGCCCGATGGCTGCTGTTCATTTTCTGCAAACGTCGGTGCTGTATTGCGACGACAACCTGCCGCGTCTGGCGCAGTTTCCGGCAGACTCAGTTGACCTGATCTATCTCGACCCGCCCTTCTTCTCAAACCGCAATTACGAGGTCATTTGGGGCGATGAGGCCGAAGTTCGCTCATTTGAGGACCGATGGGAAGGCGGCATTCAGGTATACGTCGCCTGGATGCGAGAACGTGTCATGGAGATGCGGCGCATCCTGAAGCCGACAGGTTCCTTGTACCTGCATTGCGACTGGCACGCTTCGCATTATCTAAAACAAATGCTGGATGACGTGTTCGGCGACAATCGATTCCAGAATGAAATCGTGTGGTGGTACCGGGGCGGTGGCGTGTCGCCTTCGCGCTGGGGAAGACGCCATGACACGATTTTCTTCTACACCAAGGGTCCAACATGGACGTTTAACGTTGATCCAGTCCGCACGGCGTACTCCCAAGAATCTAAGGACCGCCTCCAATACAAGGCCAAATCGTTTCGCGGCAACAAAGTGTACGACGGGTACGAACAGAATCCCCTTGGTAAGCATCCTGACGACGTGTGGGAACTTCAACCCATCATGCCGTCGGCTAAAGAGCGTCTCGGGTATCCGACACAGAAACCGGAAAAGCTGCTCCAGCGTGTCATAGAGGCATCGTCGAATGTCGGGAACGTGGTACTCGACCCCTTCGCCGGATGCGGCACCGCCTTGGTAGTGGCCGAACGGCTGAAGCGTAAATGGATCGGAATTGACATCAGCCCCACAGCCGTCGAGTTGATGAAACGGCGAATGGAAAAAATTGGCGCAACTGGTATCACCCTTGTCGGGATGCCGGTTTCAGAAGAACAACTCCACGAGTTGAAACCATTTGAGTTCCAGAATTGGGTTATTCAGCGGATGAACGGCACACACTCACCCAAGAAATCCGGCGATATGGGAATCGACGGCTTCTCGTTTTTTGAGCATCTGCCGATTCAGGTCAAGCAAAGTTCCAGCGTCGGTCGTGAGGTCGTGGATAAGTTTGAGACGGCTATCGGACGGAGCGGCAAAAAGAAGGGTTATATCGTCGCATTCAGCTTCACCAGCGGGGCTCACGAGGAAGCCGCCAGGTCTGCCGCTAAGAACAAGATCGAGGTGGAGTTAGTGACCGTCGCTGATCTGTTGGAGGACAAGGCCAAACTCGTAACGCCGGTATCTGAGGGCCTGTTCGGCGAGACGCTGCCACTGCCGGAGCCGAGGCCGACTGACTCTCGACCATCCGTCGAAGAGCTGGTCAAGAGCGAAACAGGGGCCGGTCTTCCTCAGGTCGCTGTTATTAAGAAGGTCATCAAAAGGCCGAGCAAACCCGGACGAAAGAAGCTCAAGCGGTGATGTCTGAGTTTTCGCTGAAATGTCCTGAATGCGGTAGCCCCATGCCAGAAATGCCGAGCATCCGCGAGTTTCAGATCGTCCGCTGCCCGATCCACGGCTCGTTTCACTTCGGGCCGAAAACGGACCTCACGCCAGGATTGCCCGACGAAATCTCAAACTGACCCACTACCGAAGCTCAGGACCGGTTGTCCGGTGTCTGGATCTTATGGTACGATAACGACTTCTGAGACAACGGACCGTCGCTGCGGAGCGGTGGTCCTGCGGTCGAGCGCGGGAATAACTCAGTGGTAGAGTGCGACCTTGCCAAGGTCGAAGTCGCGGGTTCGAATCCCGTTTCCCGCTCCAATATTGATCGGCGGGGCCCCCTGCACCCCGCCTGGCGGCCTCCACTCCGCCGGCGCTTCGCCGCCGGCGCCGTTCCGGCCGCTTGGGTGTGCTATTCGAATGGTGGTTTTCGCTCGCCCCGCGTCGCTCGCGTGCGTCGAATGGGGCGACTCGGTGGGGAAGCACGTTCGATCGCGTGCGTAGAACAACGTTCCGCGATGCTTCTAGACGCGCCAGGAATTTCCCTGCACAATTAGTTTTCCGATCAGGCCCTCCGATCGGCGCCGTCGCCAAGTGGTAAGGCAGAGGTCTGCAAAACCTCCATCCCCGGTTCAAATCCGGGCGGCGCCTCCAAACTTCTACTGAGAAATTCGTCGCACCCGCTCTGTCCCTCACTCCCTCCGTCTCTCTCTCCCTCCCCGGCCGGCTTTTTCCTCGACTTTGGCCCGGTAGGTCTCATAGTAGTGAATCGCGAGACCTGCGTAAGATTGATAGCGGCTGAACTCTTCTTCGGCCATTTTCATTTCCGCCCTCAGCTCGGGGTGCGACGTCCCGGCAAACGTGATCTTGG
>DATLXP010000126.1:0-9265 GCA_035575695.1 Vicinamibacterales bacterium | reverse complement strand
CGGGCGTCCGGACGATCGTGTCCTTCGAGCTGCGCTACAACCCGTTCCTGAAGTTTGCGCGGTGGATGCAGATGTCCGGGCATCTGGGCACGATCCGCTTCGCACGCGTGCAGTATCTGTCCCGGGTCACCGACTGGTATTCGGGATGGGACTGGGTGCGGACGCGCGCGAGCGGCCGCAGCCACCTGCTGGCGGCGGGCTGCCACGCGGTCGATGCGCTGCGCTGGTGCGCGGGGAAGGAAGCGACCCAGGTGAGCGCATTCCATACCCACTTCACGGAGGGCTACGAATGGCCCACGTCGATCGTCGTCAACATGATGCTCGAAGGGGGCGCGCTGGGCCACGTGACGAGCTCGACCGATTTCATGATGCCGTACACGTTCCAGGTAGAGCTGATGGGTGATCGCGCGACGCTCCGGCAGGACGTGCTGCAGTGGACGGACACCCCGCTCGATCTCGAGGCGCTGTCGGCTGCGAACCCGTTTCCGGGCGTGGTGCTGGAGGCGTCCGAAGACGCCGGCGGGCGTCCGACCATCCGGATCACGTGCCTCATGCCCGACTCCGCGGACGTGTCGCACCATCCCTTTCAGGACGAGATCGACGAGCTGGTCGACTGCGTCCGCGAAGGACGCGAGACGTCGATCAGCGTGTTCGACGCACAGAAGACGATGGAGATTTGCCTGGCGGCCGATCGCTCCGCGGAGCAGAACGGACGTCCTGTATCCTTGCCGCTCATTCCCGACTAGAGGTATCCCATGAACGACAGCAACAGCCGGAAGTCTCGCCGTGAGTTCCTGAAGATCGCCGCCGCGGCCGGCGCCGCGGGGGTCTCCATCCCTGCGTCGGCCCACACCCTCGAAGCGCGTCAGGCGCCCGCACAGACCGTCTCGCCCGGGGGCGGCATCCAGATCGCACTCATCGGCGCGGGCGGACAGGGCATGGGCGATGCGCGGACCGCGACCCGGATCCCCGGAGTCAAGGTCGTGGCGGTTGCAGACATCTACGACGGCCGGCTGAAGCGGGCGAAAGAGATCTGGGGCAACGACACCTTCACTACCCGTGATTACCGGGAAGTCCTCGCGCGCCAGGACGTCGACGCGGTCATCATCGCGACGCCCGATCACCACCACGCGCGGATTTCGATCGCCGCGATGAAGGCTGGCAAGGACGTGTATGTCGAGAAGCCGATGGTCCAGGACATCGAAGAGGGTCCGAAGGTCATCGAGGCGGCGAAGGCGACCAACCGGATCCTCCAGGTCGGCAGCCAGCGCGTGAGCTCGATCATCTACGCCAAGGCGCGGGAACTGTACAAATCCGGCGCGATCGGGGAGCTGAACTTCGTCGAGGCGTGGTGGCACCGGAACTCGCCGATGGGCGCGTGGCAGTACACCATTCCGCCAGACGCCACGCCTGAGACCGTAGACTGGGATCGTTTTCTTGGCGACGCCCCGAAGCGTCCGTTCGAGCCGATCCGGTTGTTCCGCTGGCGGAATTACCAGGATTACGGCACGGGGATCCCCGGCGATCTCTTCGTGCATCTGTTCTCGGGCATCCACTACGTGCTCGACTCGACCGGGCCGACTCGCGTGATGGCCACCGGCGGGCTCCGCTACTGGAAGGACGGCCGGGACGTTCCGGACATCGCCGTCGGTTTCTACGATTATCCGAAGACGGCCTCGCATCCGGCCTTCACGCTCATGCTGAAGGTGAACTTCGCCGACGGCGGCGGTGGCGAGGGGCACCTGTTCCGGTTCTCCGGTCCCGAGGGTGTCATCACGATTGGCGGGACCGGCGCCACGCTGGCGCGCCAGTCGCGAGGGAAGGATCCCGGGATGTCGCTCGGCACCTTCCCCGAAGCGATGCAGGAGAGCATCACCCGGGCCCATCGCCAGCAGTACCCGGAGGAAACGGGACTTCGGCCCCGCGACGAGGCGGTCTACTCGGCGCCGGCAGGGTACAACGACACGTACGATCACTTCCGTAACTTCTTCGACGCCGTACGCTCGCGCAAACCGGTGGTCGAGGATGCGGTGTTCGGGTACCGCGCGGCCGGACCCGCGATTCTCACGAACCATAGTTACTTCGAGCAGCAGGCGCTTGGATGGGATCCGGAAAAAATGCGCCGCACGGATGCCAAGCCGCAGAAGACCGAAGGTGCCCCCAAGGAGAAGAAGTGATACGTCTGACGCTGTCAGGCATGATGTTCGTGCAGTACTTCGTGTGGGGGGCCTGGTACGTCACATTGGGGACGTACCTCTCCTCGCTCGGATTCGACGGCTCGCAGATAGGGATCGTGTACGGGACGACCGCCGTGGCGGCGATGATCTCGCCGTTTTTTGTCGGGATGGTCGCCGACAGGTTCTTCGCAACCGAGAAGATCCTCGCGCTCCTGCATGTCCTCGGCGCCGCGCTCCTGTATTACGCATCCACTCTGACGACGTTCGGCAGCCTCTATCCGGCGCTGCTCGGCTACACGCTCTGCTACATGCCGACGCTGGCGCTGACCAACGCGCTGGCATTCCACCACGTGAAGGACGCCGCCCGCGACTTCCCAAAGATCCGCGTGCTCGGCACGATTGGCTGGATCGCGGCCGGCCTGCTGGTCGGACGCCTCGGGATCGAAGCGACCGCCATGCCGCTGCGGATCGCGGCCGGCGCCTCGCTGGTGATGGGCCTCTACGCCCTGTTCCTCCCCCACACACCACCCCGGCGTGCGGCGGGGCCGGTCTCCGTTCGCAGCGCGCTCGGGCTCGATGCGCTGGCGCTGATGAAGGACCGGTCGTTCGCGACGCTCGTCATCGGCTCGTTCCTGCTCTGCATCCCGCTGCAGTTCTATTACGCCTTCACGAACCTGTACCTGAACGAGATCGGGATGGTGGAGCCGGCCTCGAAGATGACGCTGGGTCAGATGTCGGAGCTCGGCTTCATGCTGCTGATGCCATGGTTCCTCGCGCGGCTTGGAGTCAAGACGACGATGCTGATCGGGATGGCGGCGTGGACGGTGCGGTACGTGTTGTTCTCTCAGGGGAACGCGAGCGACCTGTCATGGATGTTGTACGCGGGCATCCTCCTGCACGGCATCTGCTACGACTTCTTCTTCGTGACCGGACAGATTTACGTGGACCAGCGCGCCGACCCGAGCATCCGGGGTGCCGCGCAGGGGTTCATCGCATTCGTCACGCTCGGGGCCGGCATGTTCATCGGCGCGTGGGCCTCCGGCCGCGTCGTCGAGGCCTACACTCTGGCTGGCGGTGGGCACGACTGGCAGTCGATCTGGCTGATTCCCGCAGCAGGCGCTGCCGTCGTTGGGGTCCTGTTTCTCGTGTTCTTCCGGCCGGATGCGCCGTCCCGTGTGGCGGCGGCCCCGGCTACGGTCCCGTAGTTCCCACCCAGGTTTGGCGCGGGCTAACGGCCACTGCCTGGGAAGCCACGGGGGCGGCGGCCGGTGCTGAACAGCAGGATGCTGTTCGAGACGGCCCGCTCGTTGCCATCGGACGGAACGTTGGCGACGGAGATGCCGTCAGGCGCGGATGTGCGGACCGCCATCGTGCTGGATCCGCCGCCGTCCAGGTTGATCGCGGTCACCGAACCGCGGCTGATCATGAGCTGCGCCAGTTCCGGGAGCGTGACGCCGATGCTGTATCCGGGTTGACGGCCGTCGACGACCGCCATGATCACGCGTCGGTCCGCCGTCACGCCGATAGCACTGCGGGGATGTGTCACATCGGCGAAGCCGGGGTCCTGCGGTGACGCGGCCAGGCCGTTGCGCACGAGCCAGTGGCCACCTCCGACGGCGTGGACCACGCCTCCCCAGCCGGTGGTGACGGTCGTGGCAATATTCAGGCGATCCCCCTCGGCGAGCCCGTCGAGAAAGGCTGCGGCGGAGCCATGTCCCGAGAGCACGACGTCGCCGCCGGCGAGGGGCGTATTGCCCGCGCGCGCGCGAACCTGCGCGACGGTTCCGCTGTAGACGCCGGAGGTGGCGATCGGCAGCGGCACGCCTCTCAACAGGACCTCGGTTCCGCTGTTGTCCGTGCCGGTGCTTCCGGCAAAGCGCGCCGTGTACAGGACGAGCAGGTTGGCGGGGCGGGTCTGATTGGTCCGCGCGATGTCACGGCGGGCGCCGTCGGGGCGGGTTACGGTGGACGTGACCGTGGCGGTGCCGATGACGACATCGCCATCCGCCTCGACGCCGAACGTAGGGCGCGTGTCCTGTCCATCCACCACGAGCTCGCCGTTCTGCACGTGGAGACCGCTCGGCGCCTGTCCGGGTCCCCAGAAATCCCCGTTGATCGCACCCACCGGCCGGCGCCCTTCGGCCTTCTTCCGGTTCGCCTGCGCGCTCGTGGTTTCCACGCCCGCCACACGGTCATTCGAGAGGGAGGCTTCCAGGACGAGCGCTGGATCCGCCGTGTTGATCTCGAGCAGGTACACGGCCTGCCGGCCGGCCGTCGTCGTCTGGATCGTTCCGCGGTCGTGGAAGACGCCCGGCGCCAGGGCGATGCGCTGCCAGGACTGGTAGCCGGATGAGACATCCGCGCGCACAACCGTGCGCGCGTGCGGATGCCCGATGGCCAGCGCGCCTGCGAACAAGGCCACGGCGGCCTGGGCAAGAAGCCGGGGCGAGGGTTGGGCGGTCCGGGTCATGGGGCAGGACTCCTTCGCGCCCTGTCGAAGCGTCAGGGCGTTGCCGGAGACTATCTCGGACCGCGGTTGGGGTCAAACACCCCGCCGCCCGGCGCGACTGCGCGGAAACGCCCGAAGAAACGCCGAATGTGTAGAAGGGTGTTGACACGACACCCCGAAATGATTAGTTTTCGCAGGGATTCTCATCCCCATTTCCAGCTGTGCCCGGTTTCCTGAAGGAGTCTCACGTGATCGTAACGTTGGCTTTGTCCAATTCGACCCTGCGCCGGCGGATGCAGCGCGCTGCGCTCGCCGTCGTGGCGTCGGCGGGTCTTCTGTGCAGTCCGTTCGCCGCAGCGGCCGACGCACAGGTGCTTTACGGCAGCGTTGTCGGCAACGTCACGGACGGACAGGGCGCACAGGTGCCCGCCGCCTCGGTGACGATTACCAACAACGCGACGAATTTCAGCGCGGAAACGGTGACCAACTCGGAAGGGGGATATTCCGTCCCCAACGTGCTCCCGGGCAGCTATGACGTCAAGGTGTCATTGCAGGGATTCCGCGAATTCGTCAAGACCGGCGTGCCGGTCTCGGCCGGGCAGATCAGCCGCGTGGACGTGAAGCTGGATATCGGCGCGATGACCGAAGTCGTGACGGTCGAATCGGCCGTCCAGCTGCTGCAGACCGACAAGACGGACCTGCACACGGAGCTCAAGTCGAAAGAGATCATCAACCTGCCGCTGAACCAGTACCGGAACTACCAGACGCTGATCAATCTGGTGCCGGGCGCGACGCCGGCGACGTTTCAGAATGCGCAGACCGACACACCGGGCCGCTCGCTGCGAACCTTCGTGAACGGGTCGAACCCGAACAGCAACAACACGCGCATCGACGGGGCCAGCAGCGTCAACATCTGGCTGCCGCATCACGTCGGGTACGTGGCGCCCGCCGAGACGATCGAGACCGTCAATATCAGCACGAACAATTTCGGCGCGGACCAGGGCATGGCGGGAGGCGCGGCGATCACGCTCATCACCAAGTCAGGCACCAACAACCTGCGCGGGTCGGCCTTCTACTTCCGTAACCAGGACGAGCTGAACGCGCGCCCGTTTTTCGATCCTTCGAAACTGGACTCGAGCATTGTGATCGGCGGCGGGACCGTCGGCGGCCCGGTCCGCAGAGACAGGGTCTTTTACTTCGCGTCGTGGGAAGGGAACTACGAGAAGAACAGCCGTTTTGACAGATACTCGGTGCCCACCGCGAAGATGCGCAACGGCGACTTCAGCGAGGTGCTCGGAATCTTCCCGAATTTCAGACTTTTCGATCCGGCGACGGGCAATCCCGACGGCACGGGCCGTACGGAGTTTGTTGGCGGGGTGATCCCGGCCGATCGCATCAACAGCATCGCCAGGGCGATCCAGGCGCTGTACCCGGCTCCCAACGACCCCGGAACCAACAACGGCCTTCAGCGCAACCTGGTGCTGGCGCGGGCTCCGGTAGCCAATCGCGACAACTACGACCTCAAGGTGAACTGGAACCGCAACAGCGCGCATCAGATGTTCGCCAAGTTCTCGACGATGCAGGCGGATGTGGAAAACCTTTTCAAGCTCGGTATTGACGGAGGCGGCATCGGGGACACGAAGGTGTACGTCGCGACCGTGGGCCACACGTGGACCCTCGGATCGAAGACGGTGCTCGACGGCAGCGCCGGTCTCAACCGGCAGGACCAGGTGGCGCGAGGCTCCGATTTCGGCTCGAATTTCGGCTCCGAAACGTTCGGCATTCCCGGCACCAACGGCCCGGATCCTCGCCAGGGGGGAATGCCTTCCTTCAATCCTGGGTTGAGCACGCTCGGAAACAACGACTCATGGCATCCGCTCGAACGCCATGAGAAGGGTTACACCGTCACCACGAACCTCACCAGGGTGGCGGGCGCCCACGAATTTCGCACCGGGTTCGATTTCATCCGGTACCAGCTCAACCACTACCAGCCGGAGCTCGGCGCCGGCCCGCGCGGGGATTTCGGTTTCTCCGGCAATATCACGGGGATGCCCGGGTATACGGCGAACGCCTGGAATTCGTACGCGGCGTTCCTGCTCGGCCGGACGAGCGGCTTCGGCAAGAGCATCCAGTTCGAAGAGATGACTGGCCGCGAGAACCAGTACGGGCTGTATGTCAGCGACCGCTGGAACGCCAGCGAAAAACTCACGCTGAACCTGGGTCTGCGATACGAGTACTATCCGCTGATGCAGCGCGAGAACCGGGGCATCGAGCGGCTCGACTACAGCACCTTTGACGTGCTGCTCGGGGGCGTCGGCAACATACCCAAAGATGTCGGGATCAACGTCAACAAGGGGCTTCTTGCTCCGCGGCTTGGCGCGGCCTATCGCATCAACGAGAAGACCGTGTTCCGTACCGGCTACGGAGTGACCTACAACCCGATTCCGTGGTCGCGTCCGCTGCGCGGCTTCTATCCGCTCACCATCGGGTTCACCCAGAGTGCGCCGAACTTCCAGTCATTCCCGCTCGCAGAGGGCATCCCGACGATTCCGCTTCCCGACGTCAGCACCGGACGGGTCCGGTTGCCACGGAACACGCTGATGCGGACACCGAGCGCTGACGATGTGGACCGCGGACGCACGCAGCAGTGGAATGTCACCGTTGAACGTCAGTTCCCGCTGGACGTCGGGATCAGCCTAGCCTACGTAGGAACGCGCACCGACGGCGGTTACGCGGATCAGAATGTGAACTATTCGGAGTCTGGCGGAGACGCTGGCCGCCAGTACTTCGCGCAGGCTGGCACCGCCTCCATCCTGGAATGGGCTGCTCGCACGAAGAGCCGCTACAAGGGGCTGCAGATGGCGATCAACCGTCCCTTCAAGGGCGGCCTGCTCCTCAAGGGTGCCTATACGCTGAGCAAGGCGATGAACGAGACCGACGAAGATGGCTGGGCAACGCTTCTGTGGAGCCAGCCGTCTCAGTTGAGCCGGAATTTCGCGCTTACAGGCTATGACCGGACGCACGTCTTTCAGATGGGCTTTCTCTACGAGCTCCCGGTTGGGAAGAATTCGAACAGCCCGCTCGGCATCCTGATCAAGGACTGGCAGATCAACGGGATCTTCAGCGCCTTCTCCGGAACGCCGTTCACCATCGCGGGAGACAATACCGCCCTCAATCAGCGAGGCGGGCAGCAGACGATCGAGCAGGTCGCGGCAATCCGTCGCGTCGGCGACGCGGGTCCTAACGAGGTCTATTACGATCCCGCGTCGTTCGCCCAGCCGGGCAACAAGTGGGGTAACACGGGTCGCAACTTCCTCCGTGGGCCCAGCCAGTGGAATCTCGACCTCGGTCTGTTCCGCGGCGTTCCGATCGGTCGTTACCGCGTTGAGTTCAGGGCGCAGGCGACCAACGTGCTCAACCACACGCGCTGGGGCAACCCGAACACCTCGTTCACCGACCCGAACTTCATGAAGATCCTGAGCGTCGGTGACCCGCGCCGCGTCCAGCTCGGGCTGCGATTCCAGTTCTGACGCTCGCCAGACTGCACTGACCTCGAGGCCGGAAGGATTCATCCTTCCGGCCTTTTTTTGTTCAGACCGGCTACGATCATCCGGATGGACCCGGCCGCACTCGTCCTGACGGTCTTTCTGGCGCTCGGCGCTCAGCTACCGGGTGATGCCGGAGAGGCCATCCGCAAAGCCCAGGACGCGGCGCGGACGCAGCCCGGCGACGTCGAGCTGGCGGGCCGCCTGGCGATGCTCCAGCACGCGTGGGAGCAATGGGACGCCGCTGCCGACGCCTACAGGGTGGCCCGGACACTCGCGCCCCAGGATCGACGCTGGTGGTACCTGGGGGGCCTTCTCGAAACCGCGCGTGGCCGGCATCAGGATGCGCTGCCCCTTTTCGCGCGCGCCACGGCGCTCGATCCCCACAACGCGGCTGGTCGCCTGAGACTCGCCGAAGCACGCCTCGAAGCCGGAGATCTGCCTGGCAGCGAACGGATCTTTACCGACCTCGCACGGAACCCGGTGACGATCGCCGCCGCCGAGTACGGGCTTGGCCGTATCGCGCAGGCACGCGGGGATCACGCCGGTGCTGTCGCGCATCTCTCACAGGCGACGGCGGCCTTTCCGGAATTCGGCGCCGCGCACTACGCGCTCGCGCTTGCCTACCGGCGGTTGGGTAAGCCAGCAGAGGCGGAAGCGGCGCGCCAACGCCAGCAGCAGTGCCTGGCCTGCTGGCCGGCATCGAACGATCCCCTGGTGGCGTCGATCCCAGCAGTTCGTGACGATGCCGCCGCCAATCTGAAACGAGGGATTGCCCTCGCACGGGACGGACACAATGAGGAGGCCGTCGAGGCGCACGAGCAGGCCCTCCGGAAGGCGCCCGCTCTTGCGCAGGCACGCGTGAATCTCATCACGCTGTACGGCCGCCTGGGCCGGTGGGCGGAGGCTGAGGCACACTACAGGCAGTCCGCTGCGGCCGCCGTCAACGTGGGCGAAGCGCACGCGAATTATGCACAGGTGCTCCTGGCGCAGCGCCGTGCGGGCGAGGCGGTCCCGATTTTCCGGCAGGCGCTCGATGCCAATCCATCCGACGCCTCTTCTCACAACGGGTTGGGGGTGGCGCTGGAGATGAC
>DATLXP010000125.1:0-37251 GCA_035575695.1 Vicinamibacterales bacterium | reverse complement strand
TCGTTGATGGCGTCCTTCAAGGTGCGGCTGCCGCTGTCCACCTGCCGCACCGTCGCGCCGAGCAGTCGCATGCGAAAGACGTTCAGGGACTGTCGCTCCATATCGTCGGCGCCCATGTAGACGTGGCATTCGAGTCCCAGCAGCGCGCAGACCGTTGCCGACGCGACGCCGTGCTGCCCGGCGCCGGTCTCCGCGACGACGCGACGCTTGCCCATCCGCTTCGCCAGGAGCGCCTGCCCGAGCGCATTGTTGATCTTGTGGGCGCCGGTGTGCGCGAGATCCTCGCGTTTCAGGAAGATTCTGGCACCGCCGAGTGACGATGACAGTCGCCTGGCTTCGTACAGCGGCGTCGGTCGACCCACGTAGTCCCGCAGCAGCTGCAGCAGCGTCGCGACGAATGCCGGATCGTCCCGCGCCTCGAAGTAGGCCCGCTCCAGCTCCTGCACGGGGGCGACGAGCGTCTCAGGGACGAAGCGCCCGCCGAAGGCGCCGTAGTAGCCGCGCACGTCGGGATCGCGGCGACCGAATGATGGACCGATCTGGGTCATATGGGGTGGCCGGTCTGACTCATGTGGTTGTAGGCCCGTCCTTCAGGACGGGCGGTCTTCAAGACTTCGAACAACGCTCGAAGCCTGTCGTGATCCTTCACGCCGGGCGATGACTCCACGCCCGACGACAGATCGATGGCGTACGGTCGGACGGCGCGTACCGCGTCACGGACGTTGTCCGGGTTCAAGCCGCCCGACAGCACAACGGGACGCCGCGCAGCCGCTTCGGCCGCCAGCGTCCAGTCGATGGTGCGGCCGGTGCCGCCCCGTCTCACCGGATCGTGAGCGTCAAGCAGTACCGTGATCGCATCCGGGATCGTGTCCAGCGCCGCGGCGGTGAATGCCTCACCCACCGCAACAGCCTTGATCACCGGTTCCATCAGGGCGACGGCGTATTCGACCGACTCGTGACCATGCAGTTGCACGGCCCCGAGGCCGACGCGGGTGGCGATCTCGCGGACATGCGTAGCCGGCTGATCGACGAATACGCCGATCGGGATGACGGCCGGCGGTAGCGACGCAATGATGTCGCGGGCACGGTCCGGCTCTACGAAGCGCGGGCTCTGCGGCCAGAAGACGAAGCCCAGTGCCGACGCGCCGAGCTCCGCGGCCAGCTGCGCATCGTCGCCCCGCGTGATCCCGCATATTTTGACACGCGGTGTCACGACGCCCTCAATTCGCGCAGCGCCGCACCGGGGTCCGGCTGAGTGATGAGCCGTTCGCCGACGAGGAACGCCTCGTAGCCGGCCAACGACAAACGCCGGAGGTCCTCGCCGGTGCGGATGCCGCTCTCGGCCACCAGGACCGCGGCAGCGTCCGGTTTCGACCGTCGCCATACTCCCGCGACCCGCTCCAGGACGTCGTGATCGACTGTGAGGGTCCGCAGGTTGCGGCTGTTGACCCCGATCACACCGGCCCCCGCGTCCACCGCGCGGGCGAGCTCGGCACCGTCGTGGACTTCGACAAGGGCAGCAAGGCCGCGGGCGGTTGCAAGACCCAGCAGCCGCGTCAGCGCCGCGTCATCGAGCGCCCCGGCGATCAGCAGGACCGCGTCGGCCCCGAGCGCGGCCGCCTCGTGCACTTGGTAGTCGGTGACGATGAAATCCTTGCGCAGTACAGGGATCGCCACGGCCGACCGTACCGCGCGAAGATCGTCAGGCGAGCCGTCGAAGAAGGTCGGCTCGGTCAGGACAGAAATCGCGGCAGCCCCGGCGCCGGCATACGAGGCCGCGTGGACGGCGGGCTCGTAGCGCGCGCGCAGAATGCCTTTTGACGGTGACCGCCGTTTACACTCGGCGATGATCCGAGGCGCAGGCGAGAGCCGCAACGCGTCGACGAAGGCTGTCCCCTGCGGAACGCGCACCGTCTGACGCTCGAGCTCCGCGATCGAACAGACGGACTGGCGGAACTCCACCGCCCGCCTCGTGGCGGCGACGATGGTGGCGAGCAGGTCCGCCGGCGGCGCCATCGTCACACCCCCGCTCCCGCAGGAGCATGAGACAGCTGCGCCAGCGTCTCGAGGACGGCGGCGGCGCGTCCTTCATCGATCGCGGAAGCCCCACGCGTGATCCCCTCTGCCACTGAGGGGACGGCCCCGGCGATCAGCAGCGACACCCCGGCGTTGAGCAGCACGATGTCGCGCGGCGCGCCGCGCTCGCCCGCCAGGATCCTGCGCGCAATCTCCGCGTTCTCGCTGACGCCCCCCCCCTTCAGCGCGTCCGGGTGCGCCTTCGGGATCATGAAGTCCGACGGATGCACGTAGAACGTGTTCACGGCATCATCGCGACACTCGGACACTTTCGTGTAACCGGTCGTCGAGATCTCGTCGAGCCCATCCGCGCCGTGCACGACCCAGGCCCGCTCCGCACCGAGCATGGCCAGCGAGCGTGCGACAAGCTCGGTCAGTTCCGGCCGGGGAACCCCGACCAGCTGCCGTGACGCCCCCGCCGGATTCGTGAGCGGCCCGAGGAGGTTGAACGCGGTTCGAATACCGAGGTCGCGCCGGGCCGGAGCGGCGTGCCGCATCGAGGGGTGGAACGTCGGGGCGAAGAAGAACGCGATGCCCGCCTCGTCCAGACACCGTTCGACGATCTCCGGGGCCGCGGCGATGTTGACGCCCATCGATTCGAACAGGTCCGCACTGCCGCATCGGCTGGAGACCGATCGGTTGCCGTGTTTCGCAATGCGGAGGCCACAGGCGGCAAGCACGAGCGCCGCAACTGTGGAGACGTTGAAGGTGTGCGCGTTGTCACCGCCGGTGCCGCACGTGTCGAAGAGCGGCTCGAACGAACGCGAGAGTTTCGTCGATCGCGCCCGCATCGTACGTGCGAGGCCAACGATTTCGGCGGGGCGTTCCCCCTTCATGCCGAGGGCCACAAGAAAGCCCGCAATCTGGGCCGGCTGGGCCCGCCCTTCCATGATCTCCACCATGGCGGCCGCGGCCTCCTCCACGGTGAGGTCCTGTCGGCGATGCAACTTTTCGAGCAGGGCGGGAAACATTCAGAGCTCCAGGAAATTCTTCAGGATCCGCAGTCCTTCATCCGTCAGCACGGACTCCGGGTGGAACTGCACACCATGAATAGGCAGCGAGCGGTGGCGTATCGCCATCAGCGTCCCATCTTCCGTTCGCGCGAGCGCCTCGAGATCCTCCGGCAGCGGGTCCGCGACCACGAGCGAGTGGTAACGGCCGGCCGTGAACGGCTGCGAGAGTCCTCGAAAGATGCCTGTCCCGTCGTGCGTGACCGCCGACGTCTTGCCGTGCATCAGTTGTGGGGCGCGCACCACGGCGGCGCCGAACGCCACACCGATGCTTTGATGCCCGAGGCATACGCCAAGGATCGGCGTCTCCAATCCGAAGCGGCGCACTACCTCCACCGAAATGCCGGCCTCTTCGGGACGCCCGGGTCCGGGCGAGATCACGATGCGCGACGGGTGCATCGCCGCGATCTCGTCGAGCGTGATCTCGTCGTTGCGCTTCACGATCGGCGGGGCGCCGAGCTCCCCGAAGTACTGGGCCAGGTTCCACGTGAACGAATCGTAGTTGTCGATCAGCAGGATCACGGTGTCTCAGAGGCCCCCTTCCGCCATGGCGAGCGCCTGGAGCATCGCGCGGGCCTTGTCGCGCGTCTCCTCGTACTCGGCGGCCGCATTCGAGTCGGCCACGATGCCGGCCCCCGCCTGAATGCGCGCGCGACCGTCGCGGATCGTGATCGTGCGGATCGCGATGCAGAAGTCCAGATTGCCCGCGAAGTCGATGTAGCCCACCGAGCCGGCGTAGAGATCGCGGCGCGTCGGCTCGAGCTGCGACAGCAATTGCATCGCACGGATCTTGGGGGCGCCGGAGACGGTTCCGGCCGGGAAGCAGGCGACCAGTGCGTCGAGGTGGTCGTGGCCTTCAGCGAGGCGTCCGTCGACGGTCGACACCAGGTGCATGACGTGGGAATAGCGCTCGAGCGCCATGTACTGAGGCACGCGGACGGTGCCGAAGTCGCAGACGCGCCCGAGGTCGTTCCGGCCCAGGTCGACGAGCATCACGTGCTCCGCGCGTTCCTTCTCGTTGCGCTTCAGCTCTTCGGCCAGTCGCAGATCCTCCTCCTCCGTATTGCCGCGCGGGCGCGTGCCGGCAATCGGGTGCGTCTCGACCCGGCGGCCTTCGACGCGCACGAGCATTTCGGGGCTCGACCCGACGATGGCGAGCTTTCCCATCCGCATGAAATACATGTAGGGGGACGGATTGACGTGTCGAAGCGCGCGATAGACCGTAAACGGATCGGCGGTGACGTCCGCCTCGAATCGCTGTGACAGAACGGCCTGGTAGATATCGCCAGCGGCGATGTGCTCCTTGATCTCCCGGACGCCGGCTTCGAACGATTCCTTCGTCTGATTCGACCAGACGGCCGGCTCCGCCGCGCCGTTCGGCTCGGAACGGGACAGTCCGCGCTCGAGCTCGCGTTCGAGAAAGTCGATCTTCGCGCACGCGAACTGGTAGAGGGCCCCGAGGTCTTCGTCGGCCGTGACGCGCGCATTGGCGATGATGAGGATCCGATGCTTCACGTGATCGAATGCCAGCACCGTATCGAACAGCATGAAGCCGGCATCGTCTTCGCGGTTGCCTGGGGGCTGGTCCGCCCACGCGGCCTTGCTCCAGGCATCGCGCAGGGCCGGTTCGAACACGGCGGCGGCGTCGTAGCCGATGAACCCGACCGCGCCTCCCGTGAATCGCGGCAGCCCTGACACGAACGGGGACTGGAATTCCGCCATCAGCCGGCGAAGCACGGGCACGAAGGCCTCATCGCTTTCGGTCGTCACGCCGGAGCGGTCCATCTCGGTCTTGCCGTCACGTGCGCGGAGGACGAGGAACGGATCCTTGCCGAGGAAGGAATAGCGCGCGACCTGCTCGCCGCCTTCCACGCTTTCGAAGAGGAATGCGTAGTCGGAATGCTCGGCAATCTTGAGGAACGCCGACACAGGGGTCAGCAGGTCGGCCATGATCTCGCGCACCACCGGTACGAACGTGCCACGGCGCGTCAGATCCACGAACTCTTCAAACGTCGTCTGCTTCACGAACGAACCCCCGTTGTCGACAGGACTGCCGCGTCGACCGCCTGCCGGAACAGATCCGGCGGCGGTGTGGCGCCCGTCCACAGTTCAAATTGTCGCTCGGCCTGGGCGACGAGCATCTCGATGCCGCCGATCGGCCAGCATCCCGCTTCGCGCGCCTGGGTCACGAGTGGCGTTTCGACCGGCGAATAGACCAGGTCGAACACGATCTCTCCGTCGAGCTCCACGCCTTCCATGGGGCTCTCCCCGGTTCCGCTGGACGTGGCGTTGACGAGCACGTCCCACGACCCTGGCGCCGGGGGAAAGGCTCCGGCGCTGACCCCCACGAGGTGTGCCACGGTGCGGGCCTGCTCGCTGCGCCGCGCGCAGATGCGCACGGCCGCTCCTTCTCGTTTCAACGCGACCGCCACTGCCCTGGCGGCCCCTCCGGCGCCGAGGATCGAGGCGCGCGCGCGGGTGAGGGCCATCCGTCCCTTCAGCGGTGTCACGAACCCGAAGACGTCGGTATTCGAACCCAGCCAGCGTCCCCCGCTGACGTGCAGCGTGTTCAGCGCACCGACTTCCGCAGCCAGCGCGTCGACCTCGTCCACGCGGTCCATCATCGCCACCTTGAATGGAGCCGTGATGCTGGCGCCCCGCATGTTCATGGCGCGCGCGAAGCGAACGAAGTCGTCGGCGTCCGCCGCGTGGAGCGCGAGGTAGGCGGCATTCAGCCCGCGTGCGGCCAAGCCGGCGTTGTGCATGGCGGGCGACAACGAATGGGCGATGGGATTACCCACGACGCCGTAGAGATCTGCGTCGGCCCGGATATCCCGAAAGCGGTACTCCTCGAGCAGGGTCGTGGCGGGCATCTGCCCGGGGGCGACGGCCTCCCCTGCGTACGTCCAACGATTACGAAGGCGGGCAGCCAGGACGCGTGTCGCGGTTCCGGATGGCCCCATGGCGAGCAGCACGTGGTCCTGCGCGTCCGCACCATCGAGGTCCTGCCCGCACATGTCGAAAAGGGGCAGCGTGTCCGACAGCGAATGCGCCTCGTACGCGAACTTGACGACTTCAGCCCCGGTCGAGCGCAACGCGCGGACCCGCTCGGGGATATCGCGCGGAGGCGCGCCGAAGAGGTGGCTCGACACAATGACCCCCCGGCCCCGGCGCAGCCGGACGAGCTCCGGCGTAAACTCGGCCCGCAGCTCGAGGTCGACAAACTCCGCACCCGTCGTGATGGCATCGAGGAGGATCTTCCGCCGCTCCTGTTCGCTCCCGTCGAAACGGCCGCCCTCAGACCGTGGACGGCACGTCACGATGACCGGACGTAACCGTCCCTCGAGCGCAGCCGCGGCGTCGGGACGATCCACGCCGTCGAGGCGGACCTCCACGAGGTCGGCGCCGGCCGCAGCATCCCGTGCCCGGCGCAGCTCGTCCATCGTCCCTCCCGTGACGGTCACGCACAATTGTGGTTCGCGCATAAAGAACAAAGCCTCCTCAGCCGGGGGGCTGGGAGGCTCTGGTTTCACGGACCCGCGGTATCAGCGGGTTAGCAGGCAGCCTCCTCAGCGCAGACGGACCACCACCAATAGGAATAGGCGGGATACGACTGGCCGAGGGCTCTCTGCGTCAAAACGTAGTGAACATAACAAAGGGGCGCGCGATGTGTCAATTCTCGTCCCCCACCTCAACGATTCCGGGCTTTCCCCTTGACCGTCCAGCGGTTGCTCTCTATAACTGAAGCACCCCATCATGCGTATCCGAACGATCCTCGCGGCGTTTTCGCTGGCCGGCCTCTCCTGGGTGTCCCTGTCCGGGCAGCCCCCCTCGTCGTCGAGCATCATGCCCCTCGGTGAGATCAAGCCGGGCATGGTGGGCGTCGGACGGACGGTCTTCGAGGGCACCGAGCTCAAGCAGTTCAAGGTCCACATCATCGGCGTGCTCCGAAACATCCAGGGACCGAAGCGCGATTTGATCCTCGCCCGTCTCGAAGGCGGGCCCCTGGCCGACACAGGGGTGGCGGCCGGGATGAGCGGTAGCCCGGTGTACATCGACGGGCGCCTGATCGGCGCGGTCGGCTACTCGATCGGATCCTTTCCAAAAGAGGCGATCGCCGGCATCACGCCGATCGAGGAGATGAAAGATTCCACGCGGGGCGGCGCCCGCCGCGCCGTGCCGCAGGCCCCTCTCGCCCTGCCGATCACGGCTGAGGGATTGGCCGCGGCCTTTCGGGCCACGTACGCTCAGCTTGCGCCCTTCGCCGCGCGGGGTGACGTCCAGGGCGTCGGCATGTCGAACGCCGAAGCGACCGAGCTCGGGGGGATGCTCCGGCCGATCGCCACCCCGCTCGTCATGACCGGCTTCGAGCCGCAGACCCTGGACCTCATGTCGTCCATGTTCCGTTCTGCCGGACTGACGCCTGTGGCCGGTGGTGCCTCTGGCGGAAGCCTGTCGGCCGGCGAGCGCGCGGCGATGAACGGACCGCTCCGCGAGGGTGACGCGATCGGCGTCGCGCTCCTCGGCGGTGACATGGAGATGGGCGCCACAGGCACGATCACGCACATCGACGGCGACACGCTCTATGCCTTCGGGCACCCGTTCTTCAGCCTCGGGCCCTCGCAGCTGCCCCTCACGCGCGCCTACGTGCACGTGATGCTGCCGAGCCTCATGTCGTCGTTCAAGATCTCGAGCATGGGGGACGTCATCGGGACGATGCGGCAGGATCGTGCGACGGCGATCGCCGGAACGCTCGACAAGGGGCCGGCAACGGTGCCGATGACCATCACGTTGAAGTCCTCCCGGGACGGTGGCGGCGCGCCGCGGTCGTTCACGTTCGCCGTCGGCAACGACCAGACGTTCACGCCGCTCATCGCGTACGTCACGCTCTACAACGCGCTGACCAGCTACGAACGTCAGTTCGGGTCGGCCACGTTTGCCCTGACCGGTCGCGCGTCGGTCAAGGGACACGACGACCTCCTGTTCGAAGATGTCTTCGCCGGGGACGCGCCGGCCCTCGCCACGGCCACGTCGATTGCGGGTCCGCTGTCGATGGTCCTCGCGAACGATCGCGAGAAGGTCAGTTTCGACAGGCTGGACTTCTCGATCGACGCCACGGAAACGTCCCTGACCTCGACCATCGAGCGCGTGTGGATCGACGACACGCGGCCGCGCGCCGGCCGGACGGTGCCGCTCAAGATCCTCACCCGCAGCTACCGGGGCGAGGAGAAAATCTCGACCGTGCCGCTCGCCATCCCCTCGAACGCCAGCGGCGCGATGTCGATCATGGTCAGCGACGGACGACAGCTGAACGCGCTCGAGCAGCGCGAGCTCCGCCGGTCGATACAGGTGCAGAGCGTCGAGCAAATGATCCGGCTTCTCAACACGACGCGACGCAACAATCGCATCTACGTCCGGCTGCTCGCGGGTGCGCCAGGAGCGGTCGTCAACGGCGAGGCGATGGGGGCGCTCCCCCCCTCGGTGCTCTCCGTGCTCGAGGCGGACCGGAACGGCGGCAGCTTCAGCCCGATCCGCAACGCGACGGTCGGCGAGTACGAAATCCCGATGGCAATGGCGGTCGCGGGCGTCCGCATGCTGACCATTGACGTGGAAAACCGGTAGCGTCCGCGCGCGCGTTTTCTGCTAACTTCGTCCCCATGCTGACCTCTTCACGCGCGCTCGCCGCGACCGCGGTCATCGCGGTGTGCCTCTGGACCGTCGCACGCGCGGCGTCCCCTACCTTCTGGACGGTCGCCACGCAAGCCGAGTTTCTCAAAGGTGACGTGCAGGATCTCTCCATCGACAGCGACGGCCGGGTGGTCCTCGGGCCGGCCGCGTCGGTCCTGGCGGACACGGCCGCCCCATTCCTCTGGACGCTGCAGGGCTCGACAGATGGGACGCTGTGGACCGGCAGCGGCAACGAGGGCAAGCTGCTGCGCGTCGGGAAGGATGGGCGCGTCACCACGTTTTTCGATACGGGCGAACTGGAAGTGCATGCCGTCGCACCCGCGCCGCGCGGCGGGCTCTACGTCGCCACATCGCCCGACGGACGCATCTACCAGGTCGCCGCGGACGGCACGGCGAAGACGTTTTTCGATCCCACCGACAAGTACATCTGGTCGCTCGCCGTGGACCGATCCGGACATCTGTTTGCGGCGACCGGTGACAAAGGCGTGATTTACAAGATCACGCCGGAGGGACACGGAACGCCCTTCTACCGGACCCACGCCACCAACGTCGTGACGCTCGCCTTTTCAGGCTCCGGTGATCTGCTCGCCGGGACGGAATCGCCAGGACGCGTGTTTCGCATCGACGCAGCCGGCAAGGCCTTCGTGCTGCTCGATTCGCCGTATCGAGAGATCCACGCGCTGCGCGTCGCCGACGAGGGGACGATCTATGCCGCAGCCGTGAATGTCACGGGCGACCGGCTGCCGGATGTGTCTGCCTCCGAACCGCCACGACCGCCGGTCGGCACGGTCTCGGCCGAGATCACCGGCGTCACCGTCCTCGAGAGCCCGGTGACAAGTGCCCCGCCCGCGCCCCGAGGGCCCCGCCGGGCCGGCCGCGGGGCCATCTACCGGATCCGGACCGACGGCCTGTGGGACGTCATGTGGGACAGCGGCGATGATGCCCCGTTCGACTTCCTCATCGAACCCACAGGCACGCTGCTCGTCGGCACGGGCCCCGAGGGAAAAATCTACCGCCTCGCCGGAGAGCCGGCACGTGCCACGCTCGTGGCCCGGGCGGGAGCGAAGCAGGTCACTGCCCTCCTGCGCGAACCGGGCGGACGGATCGTCGGCGCCACGAGCAACCCCGGCAAGCTCTTCGCGATCTCGCCCGAACCAGCCCGACGAGGCACGTACGAATCCGATATCCGCGATGCCGGCACGGTGTCGACGTGGGGCACCATCCGCTGGAGAGCTGCGCTCAACGGGGGGCTCGTCGAGCTGTTCACCCGGACCGGCAACACGGCGACGCCTGACGACACCTGGAGCGCCTGGTCGGCGGCGCATACGACGGCCTCCGGCGAGCAGATCCCAGGTCCGAACGCGCGGTACCTCCAGTGGCGAGCCGTGCTGTCGGCGAAGTCCGGCAGCCCCGTTCTGACCTCGGTCACGGCCGCCTATCTTCCCCGGAACCTGCGGCCGCTCGTGTCGTCCATCACCGTGCATCCGCCGGGCACGGTCTTTCAACGTCCATTCTCCACGGGGGAGCCGGAGATCGCCGGCTACCAGGAGCCGCTGGGAGACGGGCGGCAGGGGGGGCCGCTGCAGCCTGCGTCCAGCGCTCCGCCGCTCGGCCGTCGTCAGTATCAGAAGGGCCTTCAGACGCTGGTGTGGAAAGCCGAGGATGCCAACGACGACCGGTTGCAGTACGACGTGTCCTACCGTCGAGAGGGAGAGACGATGTCGCGCCTCCTGCAACGAGGCCTGTGGGACCCGATCTACGTGTGGGACACGACCTCGGTGCCGGACGGCACCTACATCATCAGAATCACCGCGACCGACGCGCCGTCGAATTCGGCAGGCACGACGCTGGCCGGTGACCTCGAGAGCGCCAGTGTGGACGTGGACAACACCCCTCCGCGCATCGAGGTGCACTCGTCCGTGCGCGCGGCCACACGCACGACGATCGCCTTCTCCGTGCACGATGAGCATTCGGTCATTCAGCGCGTCGAATACTCTCTCGACGCCAGCCGCTGGCGCGCGGTCCATCCGAAGGACGGCATCCCGGATTCCAGGCGCGAAGTGTTCGAGGTCGTGCTGGATGAGGCGGAGGCCGGCCGCGGTGTGATCATTCGGGCGACCGACGCGATGAACAACAGCACGTCGGCGGCGGCAGGGAGAAACTAGGAACTACGTCTTCGGCTTCACCGTGGTGTGCGCGACGAGCCACACGAGGTTGACGGCGACGGGGGCGCCGTCAAACTGCGCCGGCGTCAGATGCCCACCAGCGAGCGCATCCACGAGGTCGGTGACGTCCCGGCCCTCGACGTCGTTCGACAGCATCCGCAGCTCCGACAGCCGCCCTTCGCGCGTGACATTCGCCAGCAGCGACAACACCACATCGTCGCTCATCCCGGAACGCTGAAGCGTCAGGTAGACGGCGCCATCCTCGGGGACGCTGGGGGCCTGCGGCCGGATGGGCCCGCTGTTCATGTTGCGACCGTCGAGCAGCGCCGGGTTCAGGTCGGAACCGGCCGGGGCCCCCATCACGGCGATCAGTGCAGCCAGCGAGTCGTTCCGTTCGGGCGAGGCGAAATGCAGCATCCCGAACACCGTGGCGGCGCAGATGATCGTCGCCGTGGCCGACGCCAGCCCGATCCAGACCAGGTGCACGTCGTCTACGGACCGCCGAGCCCTGGCCGCCCATGATTCGCTGGCTTCGGCGCGCATGCGCGCAATGACGCTCGACTGGACGCCCGCCCAGTCGTCGGCCGGCCCCGGAGGTACCGCCAGCCTGAGGGCATCGCCGAGCGACCGGATCTCGCGCAGGTCCCGCGCACATGGCGGGCACGTGGAGACGTGCCCCTCGATCGCGATCACCTCGCCGATCGCGAGTTCCCGATCGTGAAACGCATGGAGCCGGCGCCTCACCGCCGCGCACGTCATGAGGGTCACGCGTCCCTCAGCTGGGCCCGCAGGGCCTCTCGGGCGCGAGCCAGGCGTGACTTCACGGTGCCGACGGCGATCCCGAGCGAGAAGCCAATCTCCTCGTAACTCAGGCCGTCGATCTCCCTGAGGATGACCGCGGTTCTCTGGTCGAACGGCAGGCCATCGAGCGCGATCCGGAGCCGTTCCGCAAGCCGCGTCTGAGCCAGCGCGCGGTCCGGAGCTTCGCCATTCCCCACGGCCGGCGGTTCCCCACGATCGCGGATGTGCTCGTCGAGCGAGACCTGCTGCGCCCGGTGCCGTCGCCTCCACCACCGCTGCCGGTTGTGCGCCTGGTTGATGACGATGCGATAGATCCACGTGCGCAGGGCGGCGTGACCGCGGAAGGTGTGG
Organism: Vicinamibacterales bacterium; assembly: GCA_035575695.1. Lineage (GTDB taxonomy): Bacteria > Acidobacteriota > Vicinamibacteria > Vicinamibacterales > 2-12-FULL-66-21 > JACDCA01. Next base: position 25,160 of record DATLXP010000125.1, on the reverse strand, counting down.
ATGGTGCGGAAGACGCGCAGAAAGACTTCCTGGGACAGGTCGAGCGCTTCGTTATGGTCGCCAAGCAGGTTGAGGGACAGCTGGTAGACCATCCGCTGGTGCTCGGACACGAGGTCGGCGCAGGCGTCCTCATCCCTCTCGGCGCAGCGCTGCACGAGCACCGCTTCCCGGCTGCCGACGTCCGCCCAGGTAATGGAAGGGAGTGGCTTCACAGCGAATCCTTGCGCCATTTTACACCCGCGGTCCCCGTGACCGTTGCCTCTTGTGAGTTGGACCCCGGACGCATGCCAAAGTTCCCTCGGCTCCGGCCGGGCCTCCTCTGAACTCTGGTACCATCCCGCCATGCGGCGGATGGCGGGGCTCTTCCTGCTCGTGATCGTCGGGGCGGGTGTGGTGTACGGCGTGACCGTGACCAGGCGGGAGTCTGCGTACCTGGACGTGATCGAGCGGGGCGACGCCGCGCTGGCGCGGGACGACAGTTTCGCGGCCATCGAGGCGTTCACCGTCGCGATCGCGCTCAAGAGCGACTCCATGCTGGCCCATCTCAAGAGGGGGGAGGCCTATCGCCGGCGTCGTGAATTCGAGTCGGCGCTGCGGGATCTGCGCCGGGCGTCAGAGCTCGATCCCTTGGCCACGCAACCCCGGGAGCTCCTGGGCGACGTCAACTACGCGATGGGGCGTTACGCTCGCGCGACCGCGCAGTACGCCGAATACACTGCGCTCGACGACCGCTCCCCCAGACTGTTCTACAAACTGGCCCTCACCTCGTTCCAGCTTGGCCAGGTTCCGGCGGCCATCAGGGCGCTCGAGAAGGCCGTCGCGCTTGATGACCGTTTCGCCGAGGGGCACTATCTGCTGGGTGTGTGCCTTCGCGAGACGCAGCAGCCCGACGCGGCCTTGAAATCGTTTCTGCGCGCGGTGAAGCTTCAACCGGCACTGCTGCAGGCTCGCGAAGAACTGGCGGATCTGTACGGCCGCCTGGGCCGCCCCGATGAGCGCGCCCGCCAGCTGGAGGCGCTTGCCGCGCTCGACCCGCGTGCCTCGAGGGAGGTCACGCTCGGTCTCGTCTACGCGCGCAGCGGTCAACTCGATCGCGCGGTCACGCGCCTCGGCAGCGCCGCGGAGCGGTTCCCAGACGCCGGCTATACCTACGTCGCACTCGGCCGGGTCTGGCTCGAGCGAGCCGCTCAAGGCGACAGGATCGAGTTGCGCAAGGCGCTCGGTGCCCTCGAAGCAGCCGTCGGCAGCGACAGCAGCAGCGAGGCCTTGACACTCCTCGGGCGAGCGCTGCTGTTGTCCGGCGACCTCGCACGGGCCGAGCAGATCCTCCTGCAGGCGACGACGCGATTCCCCGTCGACGTGGAATCGTTCTACTACCTTGCCGATGTCGCCGACCGGCGCGGCCACCTTCCCATCGCGCAACGTGCGCTGATCGACTTCGCGTCGCTCGAGCGCGTCGAAGCGCCGAAGTTCGACGCGCGCCTCCTCGCCCGCCTCGCCGACGCCCACCTGCGGTCCGGGGATGCGGCCGCCGCCCGCAGGGCCGCGGAACGCTCGCTCGAGAAGGACCCGGCGAACGCGGCCGCCAAAGTCGTCCTCGCGCGGGCCCGGTAGGCCCCCTACCGTTGCATCTTCGGGTCGACGTGGTCTCGTAGCCCGTCGCCGAGGAAGTTGAACCCGAGCACGAGCATCGCGATCGCCATCCCCGGAAAGATCGTCAGGTGCGGGGCGTCGAAGAGATGGGAGCGCCCTGCGTCGAGCATGGTCCCCCAGCTCGGGGTCGGCGGCTGGACTCCCAGGCCGAGAAAACTCAGCGATGCCTCGGCGATGATCGCACCGGCCATGCCGAGGGTGGCCTGCACCACGACCGCCGGAAATGCCGTCGGCAGCACGTGGCGCAGGACGATGCGCCCCGGATTCGCGCCGAGGGCGCGGGCTGCCTGGACGAACTCGAACTCGCGCGCGCGCAGCGCCTGGCCGCGCACGAGCCTCGCGTACCCGACCCATCCGATGACCGACAGGGCGAGCACGACGTTGACCAGGCTCGGGCCGAGGACGGCGACGAGCGCGATCGCCAGCAGGATTCCCGGGAAGGCCATCAGCACATCGATCACCCGGCTGATCGCATCGTCGACCCGCCCGCCGAAGTAGCCGGCCACCGAACCGAAGAACATCCCGACGATCGACGACACCGAGACAACGGCCAGGCCCACGAGGAGAGAAATACGAGCGCCGGACGCGATGCGCGTGAGGATGTCCCGACCAAGTTCATCGAGACCGAACGGATGTTCCCGGCTCGGCCCTTCGAGACGGCGAGCCAGTTCCTGTGAAGAAGGGTCGTACGGAGAGATCACCGGCCCAAGAAGTGCGAGCGCTATCGCGAGCAGAACGATGGCGCCGCCAACGCGCAGCATCAGTCGTACCGGATCCGGGGATCGAGGAAGCCATACGTCAGGTCTGTCAGGAGGTTCATCGCGACGTAGGTGATCGAGATGAAGAGGATGCAGCCCTGGATGAGCGGGTAGTCCCGATAGTTGATGGCCTGAATCAACAGGCGTCCGAGACCGGGCCACGCGAAGATCGTTTCGGTGATGATGGTGCCGGTCAGGACGGCGCCGAACTGCAGGCCGATGATGGTCACGACCGGGATGAGGCTGTTGCGAAAGGCATGCCGCAGAACGGCGCGCGTGCCGGACAAGCCACGCGCCCGCGCGGCAAGCACGTAGAGCTCGCGCAACTCCTCCAGCAGGCTGGCGCGGGTCATGCGCGCAAGGATGGCGGAGAGCGCAGCGCCGAGCGTGACGGCCGGGAGCACGAGATGCGCGGCCGTGCCGGTGCCGGATACCGGCAGCCAGCCGAGATAGACCGCGAACAGAATGGCGAGCAGTGGCCCGAGCCAGAAGTTCGGCATGGAGATGCCGACGAGGGCGAGCGTCATCGCCGTGTGGTCAGCCGCGCGCCCCCGGAACACCGCGGCGATGATGCCAAGTGGGATGGCACACGCCATCGCGACCGCCATCGCCGCGAAGGCAAGCAGCGCCGTGTTCGGCAATTTCTCGCGTATCTGCTGGCTGACCGGCGTGTTGTAACGGAACGACCGGCCGAGATCGCCCCGCACAAGGCCTCCGAGAAATGCCGCGTATTGCGCGGTGAGCGGACGGTCGAGGCCGAGCGAGGTCCGAAGCCTGACGACCTCCTCTTGCGTCGCTCCTTCGCCAAGCATCGCCTGCGCGGGATCGCCGGGTACGAGGTGAATCAGCGCGAACACGAGCGTGGCGACGCCCAGCAGGACGGGAACGGTCAGCAGCAGCCGGCGGATGAGGTAACGAAGCATGCAGGAACCGCTACGAGGATACTTCGATCCGCAGCCTGCGCATCATCTTCGCGAGTCCTTGCCGCGTCACCCCGAGCACCTCGGCCGCCTTCGCGCGCTGTCCATGCGCCCCTGCCAGCGCCGCGCGGATGAACCGGCGCTCGAATTCGTCGCGGGCCGCCCCGAAGCCGCTCCCAGTGGGCACGACCGCACGCGCGACATTCGCGGGGAGCGCCGCCGAGCCTATGCGACCCCGCATCGGCGACTGGACCGCCATCCATGCCATCACGTTCTGGAGTTCGCGCACGTTGCCCGGCCAGTCGTGACGGGCCAGGGCGGCCAGCGCATCCCCACTGAGGGTCGCGCGGGAACCGACGCGGGTGGAGGCCTCGTTCCAGAAGTGAGCCGCCAGGAGTGGAATGTCCCCGGGACGCTCGCGCAGCGGAGGGACGGTGATGCGGACGACGTCGAGGCGGAACCGCAGATCGGCTCGAAAGCGTCCGGCGGTGACCTCCTCTTCCAGGCGGCGGTTCGTTGCAGCAACGATGCGCGCGTCGACGCGACGGGAGAAGTTCTCGCCCACGCGCCGAACTTCCCCTTCCTGCAGGACGCGCAGCAACTTGGCCTGGGCGCGCGCCGACAACTCCCCGACCTCGTCGAGAAACAGCGTTCCGCCGTCGGCTTCCTCGAAGAGCCCTGCGCGCTCGGCCGCCGCGCCGGTGAAGGCGCCTCTCGCGTGGCCGAACAGTTCGGCTTCGACGAGTTCGTCGGTCAGGGCCGCGCAGTTGATCGCGCAGAAGCGCCTGTCTCGGCGCGGGCCCAGTTTATGAATGGCGCGCGCGACCAGTTCCTTCCCGCACCCGCTCTCACCTTCCACCAGGACCGGAAATGGCGCGCGCGCCGCCCGGCTCACCGCTTCGCGCAGCGTCGTGGCGGCCGCGCTGTCGCCGAGCAGGTCGCTCCACGCGCCATCGGGGAGCGCGGAGACAGCGCGGTCCAGCACCGCGCGCACCGACGCGGCTGCGGCGAGCGCGGCGGCATGAAGAATGCCGGCCGCGCCATACCCGTCAACGATGGCGCCGGCCGTCCAGCGGCACGCGAGCACGGCGATGATCTCGCCGCCGTAGCGCAGGGGCTCGGCCGCCTCGCGCGGCTCGCACCCCGCATCGGTGGCCACTGGCATGCCGGTCGTCAGCGCCTGCTCGACCACGGTCGAGTGCGCGACCCACGGCCGTCCCTCCAACGCCAGGACGCGTCGATCCGCGGCCGACAGGATCATCGCGCTGGCGGCATCCAGACGGCGGACGAGGGTGGCGCAGACGGCGGCGACGGCCGCGGGATCGTCGGCCGCGTGCTGGCGCTCCTGCAGAAGTGATTCGAGCGCATCGGCCCCGGCCCGATGCGCGTCGGGCACCGTCGTCAGCCCCGGCACAGACGGCCCGCATGGTCCGTGGTCCGGTTGTGCAAGCGCCGCGTCGAGACGCTCCCGGAGACTCCTTGGCAGCGCGAGCCGGCCGAGCGCGGTCAGCTCGCGCCGAAGGCGTAGACCGGAGCCCGCGCCTCCCTTCAGATGCTCCCACTCGGTGAGTCGCGCGTGCGCCAGCAGGAGCGGCAGATGCGCACGTCTCGCGATGTCCCGGGCACCTGCCAACGCCGCCGCCATTCCGACCGTGTCGCCAGCGCTCGCAAGCACGTCGGCCAGGCACAGGGCGACGCCGGCCAGGAGCGCGGGCTGTTCCGAAAGCGCAGCCGACGCCTGTGCCGCGCGAGCCAGCCGCATCGCCGTCGCGATCCGGCCGACCGCCGCATGACAGCGCGCCGTCGCGGCCTGAAGGGCCGCGGATTCTTCCGGTCCGTCGCTCCACTCGCGCATGGACGCCAGCGCAATCCCGTCGCCGTCGCGGCCCTGTGTGTGGAGGGCTGCGACCAGTACGGCCGCGATGATCGAGGCGCTGCGCAGGTCGCCCAGCGTCTCGGCGGCCGCGAGCGATCCCCGAAGAAGGGCTTCTGCCTCGGTCAGCCGCGCGTCGGCGATCCACGCTTCGGCGAGGCCGGCCGCGGCGAGGAACGCCGCAGCACCGGCTCCCGAGCGAAGCCGTGCCTGTTCAAAACGCGATGCAGCTTCACACGTGTGCCCGCGCGCCAGCGCGAGCCTGCCGGCAAGGACGAGGCTGTGGGCCGCCTCTTCGGCGCGACCCCGCCCATCAAGCACACGACTCGAGCGGAGCAGGGCTCGCGTCGCCGCTGCGTGCCGTCCGACGCGTGCGAGTGCGGCGGCGCGCGAGGCCGCGCGCAAGGCCGTCGTGAGCGTGCGCGCCGGTCGACCTCTCGGCGCCGCAACAGCCGGCTGAACGAGGTAGGCCTCCGGACGCTCGTGCACCACCATGGTCCACCGCGGCCGATCGAAGTGGTTGCCCTCGAGGCGGGCGACGAAGGCCCCCGGCCGGCCTTCGGCCGCACGCGCGGCGGCGAACATCTCCTCCTGGCCCGGACTGTCCGGACTCTCCACGAACACCATTCCCACGAGCGAGCGGACGCTCATGAGCTCGAGCGGGATTGTCGCCGCACTCGTTCGTTCACGCTGAAAGCGAATGAGCACGTACCCACGGGCGGTCGCCGCCGCCATCGCGATGAGCTGCGCGGCGACCTCACGTCCCCGCCTCTTCCTGTCCCCCACGTCGTCGAGCACGCAGAGGTGCCGGTCATGCGGCAACCGCCCAAGCGGCCCGCCCTCTCCGAGGAGCGACGCGCACACCGGCACGAATCCCCGGAGTCGGGCGGCCCGGGCGATGAGCATGCGAAGCGTGCGCAGTCCGGCGTGCGCTGACCCTGTCACGCCGAGGACGACGGGGCCGGCCGCGGGGCCGGAGTCCAGCGCTTCTTGAACAGCCTCAAGTGCGCGTCGGGGCTGCAGGGTGATTCCAAGAGCACGAATCGACCCGGACCTGCCGGGCGTGACCGCGCGCATGGCGTACCTGCACCGGGCACTCGTCGGCGCGATCCCGGAGGCGCGAAGGAACTGCGTCGCGTGCAACAGTGCCCGCTCCCCCTGGACGCCTCCGGCCTGAAGATCCGGCGCAGTCTCGTAGGCCTCGAACCTGCGGCCGCCCGGCGCGTCGCCGTAGTCGAGAAGCGCGTTCAGCAACGGGTGCCTGGCGTTGGCCATCCGCGCGCACTGCTCGTCCCAATCGAGCGCGTCATCCGGTTGCCGATCCTCGATCAGGATGTGGACCGGGGCGCCAGATGCCGCGTCCCGCCACCTGCCATCGTCGATGAAAAACCGGTCCGCCAGCCACTGCATGCCTACCTCCACCTGTGGTGAAAGCAAGCGGGCCGCCCCGGTAGCGAACGAGTATTTGCGCCTGAAACCGCAGCCCCCTGCCATGGAGCGCGCAGTTTCTTCGCATACAATCGGGGCCTAGATGCTCCGTTTTCTCACTGCAGGCGAGTCGCATGGTCGCGCACTCGTCGTGATTCTCGAAGGCGTGCCGGCCGGGCTGACGGTCGACTTCGACGCCATCAACCGCGAGCTGCGCCGGCGCCAGGGGGGGTACGGACGCGGGCGGCGTATGGCGATCGAATCCGACCGGGCGCAGGTCCTGTCGGGTGTGCGTCGTGGCGAAACGATCGGTGGCCCGATCGCCATGACGATCGAGAACCGCGACTGGGTCAACTGGCAGCACACGATGAGCGTCGAGGCTGATCCACCTCCTGACGCCGGCGGCGCGAAGCGCGCGCCAGTGACCCGGCCGCGCCCCGGGCACGCCGACCTCGCCGGGATCGCCAAGTACGGACGCGATGATGTGCGCGACATTCTCGAGCGCGCCAGCGCACGCGAGACAGCGGCGCGCGTCGCCGCGGGTGCCATTGCGCGGCAGCTTCTGGGAGCGGCCGGCATCTGGCTCACGAGCCATGTGTTCGGTGTCGGCAGCATCTCGCTGTCATCCGGGCGGACGGTGACATTCACCGAGGCCGCCGCGCTCGCCGACGATGCGCCGCTTCGGTGCGTGGACGCTGAGCTCGAGCAGCGCATGATCGCGGAGATCGATGCCGCGCGCGAGGCCGGGGACACCAAGGGCGGTGCCTTCGAAGTGATCGGCACCGGCCTGCCGCCGGGTCTCGGCAGTTACACGCAGTGGGACCGCAAGCTCGATGGGCGGCTCGCGCAGGCGCTGATGTCCATCCCCGCGATCAAGGCGGTCGGGATCGGCATCGGACCCGAGGCCGCCGCGCGGTCAGGCTCTCGCGTGCACGACGAGATCCTGCCCGACGACCAGGGCGCACGGGCCACGAACGTGGCACGGCCTACCAACCATGCCGGCGGACTCGAAGGAGGCGTCACCAACGGCGAAGACCTTCGCGTCTCGGCATGGATGAAGCCGATCTCGACGTTGATGAAGCCACTCCGGTCCGTGGAGCTCACGACCATGCAGGAGGCCTCCGCCGCCATCGAGCGGAGCGACGTCTGCGCCGTTCCGGCCGCGGCCGTTGTCGGTGAAGCGATGGTCGCGCTCGTGCTGGCCGATGCGCTGATCGAGAAGTTCGGCGGCGACTCCGTGCCAGAGATGATGCGCGCGCTCGAGTCCGCAGCCATCGCGACAAGGGCGAGGTTCCGGGCGCGAGGCGAATGATTCGACCGATCCTCCGATATGGAGCGCGCGCTCTCCACACCCCGGCCGCTCCTGTGACCACGTTCGACGACACGCTCCATCAACTCATCGACGACATGGTCGAGACGATGTACGCCGCGCCGGGCATCGGGTTGGCCGCGACGCAGATCGGGGTACCCCTGCGTGTCCTCGTCATCGATACCTCGGTCGGTCGGCACCCAGGGGACCTCATCACGCTCGTGAACCCTTACTTCGTCGAACGCGACGGCATGCAGCTCGAAGAGGAAGGCTGTCTCAGTCTGCCGGGCTTCAATGCCACCGTCGTGCGCCCCTCGCGGGCGGTCATGGCCGGCGTCGATCGTGACGGTGCGGCGGTCACGCTGGAGGGCACGGGCCTGCTCGCTCGCGCGTTCCAGCACGAGATGGATCATCTCGACGGGCTCCTGTTCGTCGATCGCCTTCGCGGGATCAAGCGGGACGTCATCGTCCGCAAGATTCAGAAGCTCCAGCGCACGGGCAAATGGTGAGTCTGCGCATCATCTACTTCGGCACACCGCAGTTCGCCGTCCCCGCGCTCGAGGCACTGCTCGGATCGCGTCACGAGGTGGTCGCCCTCGTGTCGCAGCCGGATCGCCCGAGGGGGCGAGGCCACAAGTTGCAGCCGACGCCGACAAAGTCGGTGGCCGAACGGCACACCCTCCCGGTCCTTCAGCCGACGAAGCTGCGCGAGGATGCGTTTCTGTCGACCGTGGCGGCCCTTCAGCCGGACCTGGGTGTGGTGGCCGCATACGGACGCATCCTCCCCGACGCGCTCCTCGCGATCCCGCGACTCGGGATGATCAACATCCACGGATCGCTGCTGCCGAAGTACCGGGGTGCCGCACCCGTTCATCGCGCCGTGATCGATGGTGCGCAGGAGACGGGTATCAGCATCATGCGTGTCGTGACTGAGCTCGACGCCGGGCCCGTGTTCACCGTCGGGCGTCACGCTATCGGGCCGGATGACCGGACGCCCGACGTCGAGCGCGCGCTCTCGAGGCTCGGGGCATCGCTCGTGGTGACGGTGGCGGATGGCCTGGCGGATGGCCATCCACCTGAGGTGCCGCAGGACCACGCGCACGCCACGTACGCGCACAAGATCGAGAAACACGAAGGGGCTATCGACTGGAACCAGCCGGCGCCTCGACTGCACGATCTCATTCGGGGGCTGCAACCATGGCCGCTCGTCGCCGGCCGCATCGGCGGACTGCGTTGCCTGATGCACCGCGCGGCGCTCGGTGCGGAGATGACCGGTGCGCCGGGCGGCACGATTCTCACCGATGAGGCCGGCGCCCTCTCGATCGCGGGGAGCGACGGCCGCGTGCTGCGGATTCTCGAGCTGCAGCCCGAGGGTAAGCGGGCGATGACCACCCGCGACTTCCTTGCGGGCCATCCACTCGCGCCCGGTTCCAGGGTGGAGCGCGCGTGATTGCCCCTGCCCGCCTCGCGGCCTTCGAGGTGCTTCGGGTCGTCGGCTCCGGACGGAGCGATCTCGGGTCCGCGCTGGCGCGGGCGCGCACCCGGCTGACTGACGAGCGCGACCGCGCACTGGCGAGTGAGATCGCCACCGGCACGCTGCGCTGGCAGGGGGCGTTCGATCACATCATTGTCGCGTTCGCCAACCGTCCGTTGCGCCAGCTGGACCCGGAAGTTCTCGACATTCTCAGGCTGACCATTTTTCAGCTCGTGCATCTCGACCGGATCCCGGCGTCCGCCGCCGTGAAGGACGCCGTCGACCTTGCCGGGAAGGCCGGCAAGCGAAGCGCGTCGGGGCTTGTCAATGCGGTGCTTCGGCGCGTGAGCCGTGAACGCGAACGTCTTCCTCTTCCCGGGCCTCCACAGGACCCGGCCGATCGCGAGGCGGCCATCGCCTACCTGTCGACGACGCTGTCCCATCCGCCATGGCTCGTGGAACGGTGGCTGGATCGATACGGCTTCGAGAACACCCAGGCCTGGGCGCGCTTCAACAACGCACCGGCGCCGCTGACGCTTCGCGTGAACCGCCTGAAGGTCGCACCGGCGGAACTCATCGCAGCGCTGGCATCGCACGGCGTCGAGGTTGAGCCGGCGCGTCATGCGGTCGATGCCCTCGTCGTCCGCTCCGGAAACCCGCTGGCGACGCCCCCTGATGCCCAAGGCCTGTTTGTGCTGCAGGACGAGGCATCGCAGCTCGTCGGGGCGTTCGCGGGGGCCAGACCGGGCGAGCGGGTGCTCGACGCGTGCGCGTCACCCGGTGGCAAGACGACCGCGATGGCGTCGGCCATGGGAGACCGCGGGCTCCTCGTGGCCGCCGATGTCAGGGGCCGCCGGCTCGACCTCCTCGTCCGGGCGGTGCGGCGTTCGGGCGCGTCCAGCGTCCGCGTCGTTCAGGCGGACGTCACGGCTCCCCTGCCGTTCGGGCCGGTCTTCGATCGAGTCCTGCTCGACGCCCCGTGTTCCGGACTCGGGACGCTCAGGCGGGATCCTGACATCAAGTGGCGCCGAAGTGCCGCCGATCTCCCGGCGCTGGCGTTGACCCAGGCGGCCATGCTCGAACGAACCTCGACCGCGCTGGCTCCCTCCGGAACGCTCGTGTACTCGACCTGCTCCAGCGAACCCGAAGAAAACGACGGCGTGATTGAGGCGTTTCTGCGAGCGCACCCGGAGTTTCACATGGCCAGGGAGCCGCTGCGGACCCTTCCGCACCGCGACGGTCTGGAGGCGTTCTTTGCCGCCATGCTGGTGAGAACTAAGGACTTGCGCTAAACTTTCGAGGTTCATGGCATTCAAGACGCGCGTCTGGAGCGCAGGCAAACTGCTGCTCCTTGGCGGCGCCCTGCTGCTGACATACGTGATCTTTGCCGCCGCCTCGATGCGTTTTGCGTTGAAGACGCGCGAGGTCGTCGTTCCGCCGCTCACGGGGAAGACCGTCAACGAGGCCAGCGCGCTCTTGCTGGACGCCGGGTTGAACCTGCGTGTCGAGGAAGGTGGGCGCGTGGATCCGAAGGTCCCACAGGGTCAGGTGCTCGCGCAGGACCCGCAGGCGGGGGTCCGGACCCGCCGGGAGCGCAGCATCAAGGTCTGGATCAGCACCGGGCCGCGTGTCACGATTGTGCCGGTCCTCACGGGAGAATCGGAGCGGACCGCGCAGCTCCGGTTGCAGCAGGAGGGGCTCGGGCTAGCGTCGTTCGCCGAAGTCCGGTCAGGCGACTACCCTGCCGGGTCGGTGGTGGCACAGACGCCGTCGGCGAAGACACGTGCCGCGCAGGTCTCGCTGCTCGTGAATCGTGGAGAAGGCGGCGCGACCTACGTCATGCCGGACCTGATCGGCGTGAATGGGGATCGCGCGGCGGACCTTCTACGCAACCGGGGCTTTCGTGTCGCGGTCGTCGGCGACCAGCCGTATCCGGGAGTGCCGGCGGGGATCGTATTGCGACAGAACCCGCAGGCTGGGTTTCAGATATCACCCGGGGAGCCAATTTCCCTGGAAGTCAGTCGATGAAAAGGTGGCTGTCCCCTTCATGAAGATTGCGCCGTCCATTCTCTCGGCTGACTTCGCGGTGCTGGGTGCCGCGGTCGCGATGGTCGAAGCGGGCGGGGCCGACTTCATCCACGTCGACGTTATGGACGGCCATTTCGTGCCGAACATCACGATCGGGTTGCCGGTCGTCCGCTCTTTGAAACGGGTCGCGAAGGTGCCGCTCGACGTGCACCTGATGATCGAGGATCCCGACCGTTACGCCGAGGCGTTCGTCAAAGCTGGAGCGGACATCCTGTCGGTGCACGTGGAGGTGCTGCCCCACCTGCACCGGACTATCCAGTTCATCAAGTCGCTCGGGGCGAAGGCGGGCGTGGCGATCAACCCCTCCACACCGGTCTCGTCTCTCGAGGAGATCGCCGCCGACGTCGATCTCGTGCTCGTCATGTCGGTCAATCCGGGATTCGGGGCCCAGACCTTCATCCCGCGCAGCGAGTCTAAGATCAGGGCGGTTCGGGCGCTGCTCGACGCGGCTGGTAACCGGGCGCCGATCGAGGTGGATGGCGGGGTGGACACGACCAACGCGGCGCGCCTGGCGGCGTGCGGCGCGGCGATTCTGGTGGCCGGCCAGGCCATCTTCGGCGCGGCCGATCCGGCGGCCGCGACTCGAGCCCTCCGGGCGGCGGCGGTCGCCGGCGCGGCCACCCGCTGACCATGCCGCATTCGGTCACACACCTGCGGGTGCGGTACGCTGAGACCGACAAGATGGGGGTCGTCTACTACGCGAACTACCTCGTCTGGTTCGAGGTCGCGCGAACCGACCTGCTGCGATCGCTGGGGTGGAGCTACCGGGAAATGGAAGCGGCGGGCATCAGCCTGCCGGTCATCGAAGCGCACTGCGAGTACCGCCGCCCGGCGCGCTACGACGACGAGATCGAGGTGAGGACCGAAGGCCAGATGCTGTCACCCGTGCGGATGCAGTTCACTTACATGATCGTGCGGCGCGAGGACGAGTCCACCGCCGCCTCGGGGCATACCGTCCACGCGGCCGTCACGCCCGCCGGGCGCGTCTGTCGTCTGCCGGACCGGATCCGCCAGGTGTTCGCATGAAGTGCCTCGTCACGGGCGCCGCCGGTTTCATCGGATCGCACCTCACCGGTGCGCTTCTCGATCGCGGGGCAGACGTCATCGGCATCGACTGCTTCACCGACTACTACCCGCGCGCGATGAAAGAAGCGAACCTCGCCGAGCACCGGACCCGCAGCGCCTTCAGGTTTGTCGAAACGCGCCTCCAGGACGGCGACCTCCCCACGCTTCTCGATGACGTCACGCACGTGTTCCATCTCGCCGCGCAGGCCGGCGTTCGCAAGAGTTGGGGACGCGACTTCCGGACCTATACGGCCAACAACATCGAAGCCTCGCAGCAGCTGCTCGAGGCCTGCGTCGGCCGGCCGCTGCATCGATTCGTCTACGCCTCGAGCTCGTCGCTGTACGGCGACAATGTCTCGATCCCGATGCGGGAGACGTCACTCCCCCAGCCGGTCTCGCCGTACGGTGTGACAAAGCTGGCGGCCGAACAGCTGTGCCATCTGTACTTCGTCAATCACGCGGTGCCCACCACGTCGCTGCGCTACTTCACGGTGTACGGGCCGCGTCAGCGGCCCGACATGGCGTTTCATCGCTTCATTCGTGCGTCGCTCGACGGCACACCGATCACCCTCTACGGTGACGGCGAGCAGACGCGGGATTTCACATACGTCGGCGACGCGGTCGCTGCCACGATGGCGGCGGGAGACCGCGGCGTACCGGGCCGCGCCTACAATGTGGGAGGCGGTTCGCGAGTCTCAATGAACCAGGTGATCGACATCATCGGCCGCGTGGCCGGGAAGCCCCTCGACGTCAGGCGCGAGCCGGCGCAGAAGGGGGACATGCGCGACACCTTTGCCGACACGTCGCTCGCGCGGGCCGACCTGGGATTTGCGCCCGGCGTCTCGCTCGAACAGGGAATTGAAGCGGAGTATCGATGGCTGTCGTCAATAGCGGCGCGCGCGTGAGGGTGGCAACACTCCCCGCGCCCCGGCGTTCGTCGTGTGTGCGTCTCTTGTGTGTCTCGCTGGCCTTGTCGGCGGCCGTCGCCTGTGCGAGCGCGCCAAAGCGACCGCCCGTCGGTTCGCTCGAGCCCGATAAATTCCTGTTCGAGAACGGGTCACGGGCGCTCGACGACAAGCGCTGGTTCGCCTCGCGCGAGTACTTCCGGCAACTGGTGGACAGTTACCCGCAAAGCCCGTATCGCGCGGATGCCAAGCTCGGGATCGGCGACACCTACCTCGGCGAGCGCAGCGTCGAATCGCAGCTCCTCAGCATCAACGAGTACCGTGAGTTCCTCTCGTTCTACCCGACGCATCCGCGCGCCGACTATGCCCAGTTCAAGCTCGGGATGTCACATTACTACCAGATGCGCGGTCCCGAGCGGGATCAGACCGACACCAAGGAAGCCATCACCGAGCTCACCGCATTCATGACGCGCTTTCCGAACAGTCCGCTGGCGCCCGAGGCAAAAACGCGACTCCGCGAAGCCCGGGACCGCCTCAGCATGTCCGAGTACCGCGTGGGGGTCTTCTACTATCGGCAACGGTGGTATCCGGGCGCCGCCGACAGGTTCATGGCGACGCTCAAAACGGATCCGGAATTCACGCATCGTGATGGCATCTACTTTCACCTCGCCCAGACATTCCTGAAGGCCGGGCGCCCCGCTGAGGCGCTCCCCTACCTGGACAAGCTCGTGAAAGAGTTCGAGCAGAGTGAGTTTCTGGTGACCGCGCAGAAACAGATCGACGAGATCAAAAGCGGAGCCCTCAAGACCGTCAAGTAGGCGCAGCATCGTAGGCCCGACCTTCAGGTCGGGCGAAGGAGAACCAATGCGACTCTCGCACGGATGTCTCGCAACTCTGGCAGTCGTGACAGTGGCCGTGACCGGTCTGTCGGCGCAGGAACGTCCGCTCGCCATGCGGACGATTCCCCTCGACCAGCTGTGCGGTGCGGAGGCCGCGCTGGTGGCGCCGGCCGCGACCGTCAGGATCTCGCGCGGCGCCGAGCGCATGAAGACGCTGTTCGGCCCGGGCGATGCCGTGATCGTCAGCGCGGGTTCAGCCCAAGGCATCCGCGCCGGCCAGCGCTACGTCGTCAGGCGGGTGATCGACGACCGATTCGCGCACCGGAGTGCCGGCGCACGCACGCTGAGCATCCACACGGCCGGCTGGATCACCATCCTCGAGACCCAGGCGGATGTGTCGGTCGCGGCGGTGAGCGAAGCCTGCGACGGCGTGACCGAGGGGGATTACCTCGAACCAATGCCGACGGCCACGCCGGCCTCGATCGGGGGGATGGTGGGAGGTGACGCTGACTACGCGCGACCGGCGCACATCATCCTCGGCGACGAGCGTCGGCAAATGGGGAGCGCGGGGGACCTGCTCGTGATGGATCGTGGCACCGACCACGGGCTGCGGACGGGCCAGAAGCTGACGATCTTCCGCGAAACCATGAACGGCAAGGGGCCCGTCGTGACGGTCGGCGAGGCGGTCATCGTCACGACCCACCCGGAGACCTCCCTGTTCCGCATCCTCGCGTCCCGCGAAGCGGTGTACGTTGGCGATCTGATCGCGATCCACCGATAAGGAGCGCGCCAGGGTCAGGTGCTGATCAGGTGCCTGTCATACCCCGCCTGGACGAGTGCCTCGAACGCGTCCCAGACGTCCTCCGGAATGTCCTGCTCGATCTGGAACCCTTTGCCCGGATAGAGACGGATCCGCTGCAGATCTCCCACCATGATGCTGATGACGTCGTCGCGCGACAGCGTGGCATTGGAGTATCGCCGCAGGTATTCGTCGAACGACCCCTTGGGTGAGGTCACGCGCAGCGTCTTGCCGGGCCACATCTTCTCGAACGTGGCATAGCTCCGCCGCTCCATGTAGGTCTTCTGGACGAGGATGAATGTCTGGGGATCGATGCCCCTCGTGGCCAGCATCTGCCTCGTGAACAGGACGTTTTCGCCGGTGTTCGTCGACCTGTTCTCCGTGAGGATGCTCCCCGGCGGCACACCCATCCGGATGGCGATCGCGGCGAACTGGTCCGCCTCCGGCTCGTGCCACAGGTGTTTCGTGATCGCGCCCAGTCCGCCCGAAAAGATGAGGCGTGGGGCCCAGCCCTCCAGGTACAACTGCGCGCCCCGCTCGGCCACGGTTGTGTCGTGACTGCACAAGACCAGGATGACTTCTGCGACCGACAGCTCATGGTGCAGCTGATGGTAGTGCCAGAGCTTCTCGACCAGGCTGCGGATGCGATCGTCCATGCGGCGGCAGCTCGGCTGGGATCGCGTTACCGGGCCGACAGGACGCCGTTGAACTTCCGGTAATAGTCGATCGCGGAGATGACGGCGGTGATGACGGCGGCCCAGAGCGCGATCCATCCGATGACGTAAAACTGTTGCAGGTGATCCTGGCCGAGAATCAGCGCGAGGATCGCGGTCACCTGGGCGGCCATCTTGACCTTTCCCAGTGGTGACGCCGGGATGACGACCCCGCGGGCGTAGGCGATGCTGCGCAGGACCGTCACCGCGAACTCGCGACCGAGGATCACCGCCACCATCCAGGCCGGCGCCAGGTCCATCTGGACGAGCGACACGAGGGTAGCCGTGACGAGCAGCTTGTCCGCCACGGGATCCATGAGCTGGCCGAGGGCCGTCACCTGCTTGCGCCGTCGCGCGAGATAGCCGTCCAGCCAGTCGGTCAGCGCGGCGACGCCGAAGATGGCGGCGCCGACGAGCTCCTTCCGCACACCGAAGATTTGCCGTCCCTCGAACTTCGTCAGCAGGACGACGACGAGCAGCGGGACGAGGAAGATCCGGGCGAGCGTGATGGCGTTCGGAAGATTCATCAGCGTGCGACGACAACTTTACTTCAGCCCTGCCCCCGAGCAGGTACAATTGAAGGCTGACATGAAGGCCATTCTTCTCGCCGGCGGAAAAGGCACGCGCCTGAGACCGTTGACTGTTCATACCCCGAAGCCGATCGTCCCCATCTTCAACCGGCCGTTCCTGCACTACCAGATCGACCAGTTGCTCCAGGTCCCGGAGATCGACGAGGTGATCCTGAGCCTCAATTACCAGCCGCGACGGATCGAGGAGATCCTCGGAGACGGCGAAGGGCTTGGCATCCGGATCCGTTACGTGGTCGAGCCGATGCCGCTCGGCACCGGCGGCGCGATCCGCTATGCGGGAGACACCCTGACCGAATCGGTGGTCGTCTTCAACGGCGACGTCCTGACGCAGGTGGACGTGGGCGCGGTGCTGGCGCTGCACCGCGAGCGCAAGGCCAAGGCGACGATCGTGCTGACGCGCGTGGACAATCCCCTGGCGTACGGCCTGGTGGAGACGGATGCAGAGGGCAACGTCCGGCGCTTCCTCGAGAAGCCGGACGACGACGAGATCACGTGCGACACGATCAACGCCGGCATCTACGTGCTCGAGCCGGACACCTTCGACCGGATTCCGATCGACACGGCGTGGTCGATCGAGCGGAGCTACTTCCCTTCTCTCATCGAGCGCGGGGAGACGTTTGTCGCGTACGTCGACGCGGGCTACTGGATCGACATTGGCACGCCCGGCAAATACCTCCAGGTGCACCGGGACATCATGGACGGCCGGTACGCGGCGCCGCCATTTGCCGGGATGCCACCGGGCGCGCCGTGGATTTCCCCCGACGCGAAGCTCGAAGACGGCGTCGACGTCCAGGGCCCGTGCTTCATCGACGAAGGTGTCGTGATCAAGTCGGGGGCGAGCGTCCGCCCCTACTCCGTCATCGGGCGCCAGACCCACGTCGACAGCGGCGCGGTCATCGATGGCTCGATCATCTGGCCGAATGGATGGATCGCGGTCGACGCGATGGTGCGGGGCGCCATCCTCGGCCGCAACTGTCACGTCGGCCGGAGCGTGTCGATCGACCCGCCGGCCGTGTTCGGCGACAAAACCGTCCTGACCGATTACAGCAAGCTATGAGCATCAATCCCTCGATCTTCAAGGCGTACGACATCCGCGGGCTCTATCCTTCCGAGATCAACGAACAGGCGGCCCGGCTGATCGGGCGGGGTTTCGTCAGCTATCTCGGCGCGAAGCGCATCGCCGTGTCGCGAGACATGCGGCTCTCCTCCCCGTCACTGGCGGCGGCATTCATCGACGGTGCGACCGAACAGGGCGCAGACGTCGTCGACTGCGGGATGATGGCGACCGACATGATGTATTTCGCCGTCGCCACGGGCGGGTATGACGGGGGCGCCCAGATCACCGCGTCACACAACCCGGGCGAGTACAACGGCATCAAGATGGTGCGCCGCGAGGCTCTCCCGCTCAGCGGCGACGCCGGCCTCGGGGAGATTCGCGACATGATCGACGCCGGTGCGCTGCCGGCCCCGGCCGCGACACGAGGCGCGGTCACCACGAGCAGTGTCATGGACGCGTACGTGACGCACGTACTGTCGTTCATCGACCCCTCCATCATCCGGCCCTTCAACGTCGTGCTCGATGCCGGGAACGGTATGGCGGGCCTGGTCGCACCGAGATTGTTCGAGGGGCTCCCGTGCAAGACCACGAACCTGTTCTTTGACGTGGACGGCGCGTTCCCGAATCACGACGCCAATCCGCTCATCGAGGCGAATCGGCGCGACATCGTCGAGCGCGTGATCAACGACAAGGCCGACATCGGGATCGCGTGGGACGGCGACGCGGACCGATGCTTCTTCATCGATGGGAGCGGCGAGTTCATCGCGGGAGACTTCGTGACGGCGCTCCTCGGCGAAGCAGCGCTGCTCAAGAATCCTGGCGCGAAGATCGTCTACGACCTCCGCGCCAGCTACGCGGTGAAGGACACCGCCGCGAAATACGGCGGCACCGCGCTCATGAACCGCGTGGGCCATGCCTTCTTCAAACAGCGCATGCGCGAGGAAGGGGCCATCTTCGGCGGCGAAGTCACCGGGCACTACTACTTCCGCGACTATTTTTATGCGGATAACGGCTTCATTCCAGCGCTGCTCATCCTCGAGTTGATGTCGAGGAAAGGCCAGACCCTCCGGGAACTGCTGGCGCCGCTCCGCGAGAAATACTTCATTTCCGGTGAGATCAACACAAAACTCAGCGACATGAGCCTCATCCCGGCGAAGCTGGATGGACTCGAAGCCAAGTACGCGGACGGGCATGCCTACCGGCTGGACGGGGTGTCGGTCGAGTTTCCGGACTGGCACTTCAACGTGCGCGCCTCGAATACGGAGCCGATGCTGCGGCTGAATCTCGAAGCGATCACCCCGGAGCTCATGGAACAGAAGCGAGATGAAGTCCTCGCGTTCATCCGGGCGTGAGACGTCCTGACGTCGGAGTTCTGAATTCCGTCGACGGCCCCATGATAAAGTGGGCCCTCTCAGAGCGGGCTTAGCATAGTGGTAATGTTCTGGCTTCCCAAGCCAGCTAGACGGGTTCGATCCCCGTAGCCCGCTCCATATCTGTATCTGTTACAATCCCCACACAAAACCCCCAATGTTTGCGCGCTTTTTTCAGCGCGCCACGGCTCGGCCGGATTCCTGGCACCTTCACATCGACGTTCAGGAATCGGAGCGGCGCAAGCGTGAGCGCTCAGTCCAGCTCAACACCGTCACGGTGCCGATCCTGCGCGCGGCGGGCTTCGCGCTCGTGTCGCTCGCGGTCCTCCTCTACAACTATGGCGTCAGCGGCGCTGTGGACCTCCGGACATGGAGTCAGCTGAATCTCACGTTCGCCCTCTACTGCGCCGGTTCCGCATACCTCCTCCACCTCTTCTTCAGTGACCTTCGGAAGTACCTGGACCTGGGCTTCGTGTTTCTGGTGCTGGACCTGGCGTTCTGGCAGGTCGCCGTGTATGTGACTGGCGGCGAGAGAAGCCTGCTGTTCTTTCTTCCAGTGTTCCGCGTCGTCGACCAGACGGCGATCTCGACGCGCAGGGCCCTGACGTTTGCGCATCTCGGACCGCTGAGTTACGCGGGCCTTCTCGCGTACCTGGTCTTTGTCGAGGGACGACAGGTGGCTCTCGGCCCGGAAAGCGGCAAGATTGCCTTCCTGTATCTGGGCAGCCTCTACACGGCGCTCGTCGCGCAGAGCGCCGATCGGCGCACGCGGCGCATGGCGGAGATGATCCGCATCACCCGGCAGCTCGTGGGCGAGCTGGGGGAGAAATCCGAGGCGCTGGAAATCTCCTCGCGGGAGGTGCGTCAATCGCTGGACAGCCAGTCGAGGCTTGCCAGCGAGAACGCGATGCTCTACGCGAACGCCCAGCGCGATCGCACCCGCCAGCAGCAGATCTTCAACTCGACGCTGGACGGCATCATCTTCATCAGGCGGGAGGGCCGCGTGGAGGCCGCCAACGTTCGGGCCGGCGACCTCCTTGGATTCGATCCGGCGGCGGTCATCGGTCTCGAGCTCTCTGGTCTCGTCTCTCGCCTCTACTCGGTCGGCGAGGGGGACAGTTTCGTGCCGATGTTGCAGAAGCTGCTCGAGAATCCTTCGTCAGGCGGCCAGGGGGACCTCCAGCAGCCAACGACCGGCCGCATCCTGCACTGGGTCGCCCAGCCCGCGCGTGACCTCGCCGGCGAGATCTCCGGGCTCACGTTCACCGTCCAGGACGTCACGCGCACGCGTGATCTCGTCCGTCAGCTCGAAGACAAGTCCAGACTGCTCGAAGATGCGCGCGGCAAGTCCGAGGATGCGAACCGCGCCAAGGGAGAGTTCCTGGCCAACGTGAGCCACGAAATCCGCACACCGCTCAGCGCCATCATCGGGATGTCGCAGCACATGCTGGAACACGACGTGACCGACGTCATGGTGCGCCGCATCCGCACGGCGGCCGAATCGTTGATGGCGGTCATCAACGACATCCTGGACTTTTCCAAGATCGAATCCCGCAAGCTGACCCTCGACGTGCAGCCCTTTTCCCTGCGCGAGACGCTGGAAGACGCCGCCGATACGCTCCGCGTGCGTGCCGTGGAAAAACAGATCGCCCTGGATCTCGACATCGCAGCCGATGTGCCCGATCGGCTGCTGGGCGACGCGCTGCGGCTCCGCCAGGTCCTGATCAACCTGCTCGGCAACGCGTTGAAGTTCACCGACCGCGGGGGGATCCACCTTCAGGTCGGCGTCGCGACGCAGGTGCCTGGAGAGGTCTGTCTGTACTTCGGCGTTGTCGACACCGGCATCGGCATTCCACGCGACAAGCAGAACGTCGTGTTCGAGGCCTTTTCGCAGGCGGACGGATCGGCGGCGCGCAAATACGGGGGTACGGGACTCGGCCTGTCAATTTCCACGCGACTCGTCGAGATGATGCGCGGCGACATCTGGGTCGAAAGCGAAGCCGGGGAAGGCTCGACGTTCCGTTTCACGGCGACGTTCGACGTCCAGGAGGGGAATCGAGACGCTGCCACGCCGAAGGTCGCGACGGGACCTCTGACCGTCCTGATCGTCGAAGACGAAGACGTGCATCGCGAGTTGCTCGCAGCGCTGCTGGACGACCGCGGGCATCGGGCGATCACCACGCGCAATGGACGGGAGGCGCTGCAGGAGCTCGCCCGCACGCGCGTCGACGTCGTCGTCATGGACCTGCAGATGCCGGAAATGGACGGATGGCAGGCGGCCGAGACGATCCGCGCCTGGGAGCGGGCGGTCGGGGGACACCTGCCGATCATCGCGATGACCGCCTCCGCGCTCGGCGACGGCCAGGTGAAGTGCCGCGAGGCCGGCATGGACCGCTTTCTCACGAAACCGATCGCCCGCGACTTGCTCTTCCGAGCCGTCGAGGAGCTGAGCGCCGAGTCGTCGCCGGCTGAGATGCCGCCGGAGCTGGCCGGCCGTCCGGCATTTCTCGCCGGTCTTGGTGACGATGTCGAGCTCGCGCGCAAGCTGGTCGAGATCTTCCTGGAGCAAAGCCCACAGCTGATGACGCAGATCCGCGACGCCATCGAGGCGGGCGATGCGGTGGCGTTGCGGCGTGCGGCTCACGCGCTCAAGGGCACGATCAGCAACTTCCCTGCTGGATCGGCCCGGGGCGCCGCCGCCAGGATGGAAGCCATCGGTCTTGATGACGACCTCGACGTGGCCCGCGAGGCGCTCCCCGGGCTCGCGCACGAGGTCGATCGCCTCCGCTCCCTGCTTCCCACTTTGATCTAGACAACGCCCGACTAGCGACCGACCCGTATCGCCGTCATCACCGTCTTCGCATCCGCCGCCAATTCGATGATGTAGTCGCCGGGCGCGAGCGGCGCGAGTGTCACGTCGGCGGTGAGCCAGCGCTGACCCGCCGCATCGGTCCGTTCGCCGAGGGTCACCGGCACCTCGATGGGTGTGCCGGTTCGATCGAGGAGTCGACCGGCAGTGAGCGTGAGGCCCACGCCTGCCGGGATCTCGAACCGCGCGCGCTCGGTACGGCTGAATTGCGCCTGCGCGGCGGGCTCGAGACGATTGCCGGTTGACGGCCCGCGCCGGAACAGGAGCGGTGAGGGGAGCCCTGAGGCGGCGTCGATGCGCACCATGTCGGTGAGCACCTGCGCGCCCGCGGCCGTGACCCGCACCCGCACGCCGATGGGCCCGGCTGCGTCGATCCTGAGCGTCACAGGGGCGACGAATCCACGCTGACCAGCCGCGATGGCGAACTCGGCCGAGTTGGTGGCTCCCACCGTGCTGACCGTGACGATCGCGGACATCGCGGCGGGCGGCCCCTGAGGAAACTCCCCCGCCACCCAGACGGTGGTCGGCACGCCCCTGACGGCGGTGGCGTGCGTGAACAACGGCGCCGACGGCCGGAGCACGCCGAGCGCGGCAAGCGCCGTCTGCGCGCTGGCGGTTGCAGCAGATGCCGCCGGCGCTGCGGCCGCCGCGCGCGCCGTGGCGACCTCTTCGGCCGTAGCCGCCTTGTAGCCGCGCCGGGCGCGGACGGCGACGCCGGGCCGGGTAACCGTCACCTTGATCCCGCGGAACTTTCCATCGAGCTTCGTGTTGGTCGAGTAGTACCCGAGCAGGTAGTAGGACGTCAGGTCGTCCGAGATCCGCCGCAGCCCCGTGTCGATGTCGTTGTTGTTGAGAACGGCAAATCCGTCGGTGTTGTTCGCGAGCACGCGCATGCTGTCGAGCCGCGTGCTCAGCATCTTTGCGTCGACCGCCAGCGGCACCGGCGTCCGCGGCCCGATGGGCGTATCGAACACCGGCAGGCCACGAGGGTCGATCGTGTAGAAGCTGGCGTTGGCGCGGTTGGCGTCGTCAATCAGGTCCCGGAAAAAGCGCTGGTTGTCGATGTCCGCGAGTCGCACGCGATCGGTGTCGCACTCGGACTTGACGAACTCGCCCGTGCCATAACGGCTGGTCCTGGTGATCCGGCCGTCCGGACCCACGCCGATGGGGTCTGGCCTCGGAGGCTGTTCGCCTTGTCGCAGGTTCGTCATCGTCGCGTTACGGCCATAGAGCAACCATCCCTCGGTGACTGTCAGGATGGCTTTCCGCTCTTCGCGCTCATCCCTGAGCCACGTGACCACTTCCTGCAGCGCTTCGAGAGTCGCGCGCTCGCGACTCCTGGCTGTCATCTGCGCGGCGACGTCCGGCGCGTTCGGGTAGCACAGTTCATACTTGCGCTCGACTTCGTCGGTCTGCAGCGTGTGGCGCGTCCCCCACGGCCAGCGGCTCCGCAGGCCGTCCTGAATGACCTCAGTCTTCCGCGCGAACACGATGTCGGATGCCGCCATGCGGGGTGTCATGATGCCGACCAGATCTTCCGGCCCGAGCACGCGGTCCAGCAGGCGCACGAGGGGTTCGCGCACCTGCCACGTTCCCCCCATCGTCACGTGCGGCGTATCCAGGAAGAGCACGAAGACCCGGGCGCGCGGATTTCTCAGCGCGTCCCGTGACGCGGCGATGGTGTTCGGTTCGGCGCGTGATTCCTGCGCGACACCGGTCCGCACTTCAACGCGCTCGAAGCTCGAGACCTGCTGCGGGACGCCGTCCTCGAGTAACTGGAAGTCTTCGAGCGCCAGGTCCTTGACCGGCTTGCCCTGCAGCGTCGGAAAGACATCCACGCGCACGAAGTTCGCTTCGCTGCGGAACGGGGGGCGTTGCGCCGTAGGGGGTGGTGCTTGCGCCGCTGCCGACAGCGCGGTCGCGATCACGAGAAGAACGAGGGTCACGAGCGACGAGCGGCTGGACATGAAATGGTCCCCGCGATGCTTGAAGCAGGTCTGGCCCATGCAGTCTACGCCATGAATGACATCCCTGCACGGGTCGCGCATCGGACTGGAGATGCCGTCGATGCCGGGTCAGCGGCGCATTTTCGTGACGAGGAAGGTGATCAGCACCAGCACGAGCACCACGACGATGATGCCGATGGTGAAGCCTGCCTTGAAGATGCCTCCGGCCAGGTTGCAGCCTGAGTTGACCAGCACCAGGAGGATCAACGCCTGTAGACGAAGCCAGTTGCCACGAATCATGATGTCTCCCTGACACGCGTGCTTGTCTCACGCATCGAAACCACTGCCCTGCAGCACACGACGACCACGACGAACCCGACCGACACGACGAACAGTCCGAGCCATGGTGCCGCCGTGCGACTCGTCCATGACAGCGTATAGAGCGTCGCGTATCCCCATCCCCCGGCCGCGCACGCAAGCAGTCCGAGGGGACGGTGTCCGACGCGGACCACGACGGCCGCTGCGGCGGTGAAGAGCGCCAGACCCAGATCAGGGAGGAGGAGCGCCTG
This sequence comes from Vicinamibacterales bacterium, assembly GCA_035575695.1. GTDB lineage: Bacteria > Acidobacteriota > Vicinamibacteria > Vicinamibacterales > 2-12-FULL-66-21 > JACDCA01. Next base: position 935 of record DATLXP010000125.1, on the reverse strand, counting down.
AAACGCGGGCCACTCCATGTCGGGCACGAACCAGTCCCTGAACCTCGCGCTCCTGTGGAGCGCCGCCCAGAAGACCGGCACGCTCAAGGCCACCAGCCCGAGGAGTACAGACATCGTCGGCGGTGACAGTCGAGTGATTTTCATTCCTGAGAAGCTTACGCCGAAGTCGCCGCGGAGCGGGAACCGGGCGCGTTATACTTCACGTCCTTCGCTTCAAGCATTTCAGGCACTTCGTTCACCGGGAGGTTCCGTGCGGAATTATATCTACGTGTTGTGTGCGGCGTTGACGGTCGGGGCGACGGTGCTCATGGCGCAAAGCCCGCAGAAACCAGGCAAGTGGCAGATGACGATCGAGATGACGATGCCCGGCATGCCGATGAAGATCCCGCCGATCACGACCGATGTGTGCCTCACCGAGAAGGACCTCGCGGATCCGAAGAAAGCGGTGCCGGTCGACCCGAAGTCGGACTGCACCGTGAGCGACTACAAGGTGAAGGGCAAGACGACCAGCTGGAGCCTGAGCTGCCCGAAGCAGCAGATGACGGGCACCGGCGAAATCACGTATGCGGGCGATACGTATACCGGCGCGATGAAGATGAAGATGGGCGAGCAGGAGATGAACTCGAAGTACTCGGGCAAGTGGCTCGGGGCCTGCACGAAGTAACCGCACCGCGTCTGCGCCCGTCGTCCACCGCCGGCGCACCACGCTGGCTATAGGGGTCGTCCTCGAGGTGTGCCCAACGAGTGCCCACAGAGCAACGGCCCGGCGAGATGCCGAGCCGTCTAACCCTGCGTTTATTGGTCGGGGCGACTGGATTCGAACCAGCGACCCCTTGACCCCCAGTCAAGTGCGCTACCAGGCTGCGCTACGCCCCGACGACCAATTCACACCGATTTCTGTCTCTTCCCTCGCCCCTTTGGCGGGTCAGGCCTCT
>DATLXP010000124.1:0-3566 GCA_035575695.1 Vicinamibacterales bacterium | reverse complement strand
CCCGCCCTGACGGCAGACGACAGGCTCCCCGGAGGCCGCTCCCTCCGGTTCTCCGTCGAAGTCGGATCAGCTCATGACTTCGAAGCCTCACCGCTCCAGCTTCGCGGCGTCGTCAAGAACGCGATCGTCGAGTCCCTTGCCGCACGCGGCGTGACGGCCGAGATCGACGCCGAGGCGCCAGAGGTGGTGTTCGTGGCGCGCCGCGCGGGCACTCCCGAGGAGCGTCGCACGGTTGTGAGTATCGACATTGGCCTGGGCGCGCGCCACCGTCGCGGCGCGCGGGTGGCTGCGGGACTCGCACCGCTGCGCGAGACGATGGCCTCACAGCTGATCATGTTGTCGCGTTGGGACGCGCGAACCGAACCGCTCGTCGACCCGATGGCGGGCGGCGGCACGATTCCAATCGAAGCGGCGGGCCTGGCCGTGGGGGCGGCGATTCGACGCCCGTCGGATCTGCCCTTCCGGCACCTCGCGGCGTTCGAGGGTCTGCCGCACGGCGCACCTGATCTGTTTCCCGGCACCGTGCCGCGCATTCTCGCGCTCGACGCAGGGCAGGAGTCGATTTCCGCCATGGTGGGGAACCTCCGTGCCGCCGGGTTGACCGGTCGCTCACACGAGGACTCGATCGTCATCGGCCAACAGGACGTTCGCACGCTGACCCCGGACGACGTCGAGCGCATGCTGCCGGCCGCGCGCGACATGAAGCCCGGCGTGTTCTGTTTCAATCCGCCCTATGGCGTGCGCATTGGCGCCGAGGCCGGACAGGATCGGCTCCTCGATCTCTACTCCGACATGGGGCGAGCCTTCGCGCGCTTCACGGGTTGGCGCGCCGCATGTTTCGTGGCGAATCCCCGATTTGCCGAGGCCTTCGGTCACGTTCCCACCATGACGAAGCCGGCGACGAACGCAGAGCTGCCGGGCGCATTCCTTGTGTATCAACTATGAACGCGATCCGCCAGCTGTCCGCGACGGAAGTGAAGGCCATGATCGACAGCGGAGTGCCGTTCGAGCTGGTGGACGTGCGGACGATCGAGGAGCGCGCGATCGCGACCATCGTGGGCGCGCGCCTGCTCGACACGCGCTGTCACGACGACCTGCTCGCGATGGATCGTGCGACGCCGATCGTGTTCCAGTGTCACCACGGCATCCGCAGCCAGTCGGCGGCGGAGTACTTCCTGCAGCAGGGGTTCAGCAACCTCTACAACCTGCGGGGAGGGATCGACGCGTGGTCCGTGCTCGTCGACCCGGCGGTGCCGCGGTATTGAGACGGGATCGCGCTCGCCCCTGAACGGGTCGGGCACCGATCGAGCGCCCTGCGTGCTTGACAACCTTTCTCGACTGTCATACTGTCATATGACAGTTCGATGAGATTCCATCTGACCTTCAAATCGGGCAAGGCCGTCTACCAGCAGCTCGTGGACCAGGTCAAAGTCGCCGCGGCCTCCGGTGTCGTACAACCGGGCGACCCCCTGCCGTCCATCCGGCCTCTCGCGGAGGAGTTGCGGGTCAACCGTAACACCGTTGCCAAGGCGTACGCCGAACTCGAAAGCCAGGGCGTGATCGAAACCGTCCCCGGAAAGGGTTGCTTCGTCCGTGCCGGCGAGTCCCCGCTGCGGAAGGAGGTCCGCCGCCGGCTCGTCGCGGAGCGGCTCGACGATGCCGTCATGCACGCGCATCACCTCCAGGTCGACAAATCAGACTTCGTCCGCATCGCTGAAGAGCGCTTCGACGCGCTCGACCGGAAACGTACCGCCAACAATTCATGAGTGACGCATGAGCCAACAACCGCTCGCCATCGACGTTCGCAAACTCGTTCGCACGTTCGGGCACACCGACGCCGTGGACGGACTCACCCTGAGCGTCCGCCCGGGCCGTTGCTACGGGTTCTTCGGGCGAAACGGCGCCGGCAAGACCACCACGATCAAGTGCCTGTTGAACCTGATCCGTCCGACGAGCGGCGACGCGCGGATCTTTGGCTTAGACCCGGCGGCACACGAGGTGGCCGTCAAGTCGCGCCTGACGTACGTGCCGGACCACGTGGCGTTCTACCCGTGGATGACGGTCCGGCAGGCGCTCGACTTCTCCGCGGCATTCCGACCGCGATGGAACCAGGCCACCGAGACGGAATTGCTGAAACAGTTTCGGCTCGATACGACCCAGAAGACGAGTCATCTGTCGAAGGGGCAGCGCACCCAGGTGGCGTTGATTGCCGCCGTATGCCCTGAACCCGAGCTCCTCGTGCTCGACGAGCCCACGTCGGGGCTTGACCCGATCGTGCGCCGCGAGTTCATCCAGACGGTCATCGGCGCCTACCAGGACGGCGATCCCGGCCGCCGGACGGTGTTTGTGTCCACGCACCTGATCTCGGAGTTCGAAGGACTGATCGACGAGTTCACGATCATCGACAAGGGGCGCGACGTGCTGACGCTCGACGCCGACGTGGCGCGTGAGCGCTATCAGCGGGTGTACGCCAGATTCCCCGAGGAGCGTGCCGGGATGGACTTCGACGGTGCGCATGTCGTGAAGCGGCGCGGACGCGAAGTGGAGATCCTCTCGAACGGCAACATCGAGGAGGTCCTCGGGCGCCTCCGCGCCCATGCACCCGAAGCGGTGACCATCGAACCGCTCAGCCTCGAGGAAATCTTCGTCACCACGCTCCAGCCGCAGGACGCCGCCGTATGACCGATGCGGCACTGAGGCACTCCGTCCGCAAGGAGATCCACGCGCTCTTTCCGACGTGGGCCGCGTCCATGTGCGCTGTGGCCGCGGCGAACCTGTATCCGCAATCGTTCCTGGCGTCCCTGGCGGTCCTCGCGTACGGACTCGGTTCCCTTGCGCTCGGAGCCCAGGCGATCGGGCACGAATACACCCATCGCACGCTGGGGTTGCTGCTGACACAACCCGCCTCGCGCCGCGCCCTGCTCCTTGTCAAGTGTGGCGTGCTGGCGCCGATGCTCCTGGCTCTCGGGGGCGTGGCGTTGATCGTATTCGGGGCTCACGGGGGGCATGGCACACCGCCGGTGGATTTGCAGAAAGTCGCCCTCGTGGCATTGAGCAGCCTGTTTGTCGCGCCGGCCTTGACCATGTTCTCCCGCAGCGCGATGGCCGGAATGCTCTTCACGGGTTTCCCACCCGGCGGGCTGTGGCTCGCGGCCAGCCTGATCGGCATCGCGAGGTTCGGATCCGACGCGGACGCCCAGATCGACGCCCTGGCGCGGATGTTCCTCTGGCGAGGGATGCTCGTGATTGCAGCTGTCGCCGCGGTGTCGAGCTGGGTGATGTTCATGCGCCTGGAGGCCATCGAAGGTCGCGGCCGCGATCTCCATCTGCCGGAGTGGCTGTTCCGGAGAGGACGCACGGCGCACGCACCGGCGGCCATGCAGAAACGCCACCCGGTGCTGCAGTTGATCGCGAAAGAGCTGCACGTGCAGCAGCTGGCGTTTGCCGTGACGGGGCTCTTCGCGCTGGGGATCGGTTTCGTGGTGGTGCGCCGATACCTCGACCCGAACGTCGACATGGATCTGGCCGTGCCGATCGCATGCGTCCACTTCGCCATTCTGTCGATG
>DATLXP010000123.1:0-44234 GCA_035575695.1 Vicinamibacterales bacterium | reverse complement strand
CTGCGCGACGAGCGGGTGTGGTACGACTTCGTCAGACCCGGCCTTCTGCTCTACGGCGTCGTTCCGCCGCCGCTCGCCGCGACGATGCCGTTGCGACCTGCCCTGTCACTGCATAGCCGTATCGTCGCGGTGAAGGGGCTGCGCGCAGGGGAAGCCAGCGGATATGGATTGAAGGTCTCCGTGGACAAACCGGCGACGATCGCAATCGTTCCGGCGGGATACGCGGACGGCCTCGACCTCCGCCTCGCCGGACGGGGCTACATGCTCGTGCGCGGCAGACGCGCACGCATCGTCGGCTCCGTCTGCATGGACATGTCGATGATCGACGTCACCGGCACGGACGTTGCCCCCGGGGATGAAGTGGTCATCGTCGGAGATCAGGGGGTTGAGACGATGGGGATGCGCGAAATCGCGGCGACCATCGGCACGATCCCTTACGAGCTGCTGTGCCGCGTCGGCTCGCGGATCCAGCGCGTGTACGACTGATTCTGCAAGGTTGCACGCAGAACAACGAGGCAGTGTGTGAAACAACCGAAGACCGTATTTGCCTGCCAGGAGTGCGGCGCGCAGTCATCCAAGTGGCTGGGGCGCTGCAATGACTGCGGGGCGTGGAACTCGCTCGTGGAGGAGCACGCGACGCCCGAAGCGGTCGGTGCCGGTGCGGCCGGCAAGCGATACAGCCTCGCCGCGTCCGCCGGACCGCAACTCTACGCCGACATCAACCTGGTCAACACGCCCCGCCTGTCGACGGGCATCGGCGAGTTCGACAGGGTGCTCGGGGGGGGGGTTGTGCCGGGATCCCTCGTGTTGATCGGCGGCGAGCCCGGAATCGGCAAGTCGACGCTCCTGCTCCAGGCTGCCGCGCACTTCGCGCACACGTTCGGTCCCGTGCTCTACAGCTCCGGCGAGGAGTCCGAACACCAGATCAAGGCACGCGGCGAGCGCCTCGGCGTCGAGCGCGCGCCGCTGTATATCCTCGCGGAAACCTGCCTCGAGCGCATTCTCGAGGAGATCGGACGGCTGCGCCCATCGTTTGTCATCGTGGACTCGATTCAGACGGTGTTCTCGTTGAAGTTCCAGTCCGCCCCCGGCAGCATCGGTCAGGTGCGGGAAGCCGCCACGCAGCTGCTCTTCGCCGCCAAGGGGCAGAACATCCCCACCTTTCTCGTGGGACACGTCACCAAGGACGGCAACATTGCCGGTCCCAAGGCGCTCGAGCACATCGTCGATACGGTGCTGTACTTCGAAGGCGAGCGTCACCACTCGCATCGCGTCGTGCGCGCCGTGAAGAACCGGTTCGGCGCCATCAGCGAGCTCGGTGTGTTCGAGATGACGGGCCAGGGTCTTCGCGCCGTGCCGAATCCCTCGCAGTTGTTTCTCGCCGAGCGCCCGGCGAATGCACCCGGTTCGGCGGTGCTCTGCTGCATGGAAGGGTCCCGGCCGTTACTCGTTGAAGTGCAGTCCCTGGTCAGCTCGACGTCCTATGGGACGGCGCGGCGGATGGCGAGCGGCGTCGATCAGAACAGGCTGTCGCTGCTCCTCGCCGTGCTCGAGAAGCGAGCCGGCCTCAACCTCACCGGCGAGGACGTGTTCGTGAATGTCGCGGGGGGCATGACCGTGGACGAACCTGCCGCCGATCTCGGTATCGTCGCGGCCGTCGCGTCGAGCATCCGGAACCGTCCGGTGAAGCAGGGCACGGCGGTGTTCGGTGAGGTGGGTCTTGCCGGCGAGATTCGGGGTGCGGCCCAGGCCCCGTTGCGCGTCCGGGAGGCGGCGCAGATGGGGTTTTCGCGCTGCGTCCTGCCGCCAGGCAACTGTCCGCCGTCCGACGTTCCGCCCGGGATCGAGCTGGTGGAAGTGAAGACCGTCACCGAAGCGCTCGATGCGGTAATGGACTGGTAGACGCATAGAATAGGGGGGATGGCGTGGTTCCTCCTCGTGCGCGTGCTCTTCGTGCTGGCGGTCGCGTACGCCGCGGTCCTGACGCGCCCGTTCCACCCCGGTGTTCCCGTGAACATCGTCGTGGCCGTCGCGCTGGGCCTGCTGATGGTCGGGGTCGAGACGCGGATGCGATCGGCCGAAGTCACCGACCTGATGGGCGCGCTCATCGGCGGGGCGATTGGCCTCGGTCTCGCGAAGACGATCGGTGCGGCGCTGTTCTGGGCCGATGCGACCGATTCGCGCGTGGTCTTTCTCCACAGCTTCGTCCTCCTCGTATTTCCCTATCTGGGTATCGTCATGGGCGCGCGCAAGGGGGAGTGGCTCGAACCGTCCCGCCTCGTGTCTCTCTTCCGCGAGACCGGCCCGCAGAAGCGGTACCGCATTCTCGACACCAGCGTCATCATCGACGGCCGCATCGCCGACATCTGCGAGACCGCGTTTCTCGACGGCACGCTGGTCATCCCGCAGTTCGTGCTGAAGGAGTTGCAGCTGGTCGCTGACTCCGCCGATTCCCTGAAGCGCAACCGCGGCCGGCGCGGCCTCGACATTCTCCAGAAGATCCAGAAAATGTCCGGCGTCGACGTCGTCATCTCGGACGTCGATTTTCCGGACGTTCGCGAAGTCGATCTCAAACTGATCGAGCTCGCCCGTACCCTGCAGGGGAAGATCGTCACCAACGACTTCAACCTGAACAAGGTGGCGCAGCTGCGCGGCGTGCACGTCCTCAACATCAACGAGCTGGCCAACGCGCTCAAACCGGTCGTGCTGCCGGGCGAGTTCATGAAGGTGTTCATCCTGAAGGAAGGCAAGGAATACAACCAGGGGGTGGCCTACCTCGACGACGGCACGATGGTCGTCGTGGACAACGCGCGCCGCATGATCAGCAAGACCATCGACATTGTCGTGACCAGCGTGCTGCAGACCACTGCCGGCAAGATGATCTTCGGCCGCTACATCGAAGCGCCGCACACGATGCCGACGGTCCCGGCCGCGCACGCGGCCACGGCCCTGACGGCTGGCCCGCCGGTGCCCCTGCCGGTGCCCGCGCCCGTTGCCGCGCCGAAGTGATTCCGACCTTCCACTGGTGGCGGACGGTCTTCTACCTGATCCCGGCCGTCAGCGTGTACACGATCGTGCTCGGGACGATCTCGCTCTTCTCGACGCTCGTTGATCGCAGCGGAAATGCCGCGCACCGTTGCGCGCGAGCGTGGGCGTGGCTGATCCTGAAAACCACCGGCGTCCGGGTGAGTGTCACCGGGCTCGAGCACCTCGACCCGGGCCGCAGCTACGTGTTCGCGGCGAACCATCAGAGCATCTACGACATTCCGATCGTGTTCGCGTCGATCCCGGCGGAGTTGCGCATCGTCGCGAAGGCGTCCCTCGGGCGCATTCCGTTCATGGGATGGCATCTGCACCGGGCCGGCCACCTCCTCGTCAACCGGAGGAATCCCGGACCCGACATCGTGCAGAAGATGGCGCGCCTGGTGCGGGAGGGGAGCTCGCTCATCGTCTTCCCTGAAGGCACGCGCAGCATGGACGGTCTCGTCGGCCGGTTCAAGAAGGGATCCTTTGCGGTCGCGGTCGACGCGAAGTTGCCCGTGGTGCCGGTGAGCATCGCCGGCAGCCGGCACGTCATGCTGAAGGGGCGCCTGATGGTCTGCCCGGGGCACGTGGTGCTGACGGTCCACCCACCCATCGCGACGAGCGGCCTCGCGCGCGAGGAGATCCCACCCTTTGTCGAACGCGTCCGCTCCATCGTCACGCCAGCCGCTCGGTGAGATAATCCTCTGTTGATGCATGTGACCGCGATCATCGCTGCGGGTGGAATGGGCCGGCGGCTCGGCGCCGGAGTCCCCAAGCAGCTGCTGGCACTCGGGGGCCGTTCCATCCTCGAGCGCAGCGTCGAGGCGTTCGCCTCGCATCCCCGTGTGACGGACGTGATCGTCGCGCTGCCGGCGGAGCTCGCCGACGCTCCACCGGAGTGGCTGCGTCAGCAGCGCGGCGTCCGCGTGGTGAAGGGGGGCGCGCGACGGCAGGATTCCGTCGCCGCAGCCTTTGACGCCGTCTCCCCCTCGAGCGCGATCGTGCTCGTGCACGACGCCGCCCGCCCGTTCGTGTCCGCGGATCTGATCGATCGGTGCATCGACGCCGCGGCTGTCCAGGGCGCGGTCATCGCCGCGATGCCGGTGCACGACACGGTCAAGCGTGTCAGCGGGACTGAGGTCGAGAGCACGCTCCCGAGGGAATCTATTTACCTCGCGCAGACGCCGCAGGCGTTCACGCGCAAGGTCCTCGAGGATGCTGTGGTCCTCGGACGGTCCGGTCTCGACGCCACGGATGAAGCCGGGCTGGCGGAATCCTCGGGGCACGGGGTGCATGTGATCCAGGGAGACAGCGCAAACGTGAAGATCACGACGCAGGCAGATTTCGATGCCGCGCAGCTGCGCCTCTCGGCCAACGGGATACCGCGCGTCGGCACCGGCTACGACCTCCACCGGCTCGTCGAAGGACGTCCGCTGATTCTCGGCGGCGTGACGATCCCCTTCGAGAGGGGAGCACTCGGACATTCCGATGCGGATGTCGCGTGTCACGCGTTGACCGACGCCCTCCTCGGCGCTGCCTGCCTCGGCGACATCGGTGGCCATTTTCCCGACACCGACCCACGATGGAAAGGGGCGTCGAGCGTCGAGCTTCTTCGTCAGGCGGCCGCGCTCGTGCGTGACGCCGGGCACGTGATCGTGAACGCGGACGTCGTCGTCGTGCTGGAGCGGCCGAAGATCTCACCGCACCTCGACGCGATACGCGCGGGACTCGCCTCCGCCCTTGGCATTCCGGTGGAGCGCGTCAGCGTGAAGGGAAAGACGAACGAAGGGGTCGATGCGGTAGGACGGGGAGAGGCGATCGCGGCCCATGCCGTCTGCCTGCTGAGGTCTTCATCGTGAGCTCTGCTGTGGTTTGCACCGTGTTGAACTGTGTTGAACAGTGGATGAAGTCATGAGAGTCAGGTTCGCCCCGAGCCCCACCGGCCAGCTGCACGTTGGCAACGCCCGCACGGCGCTGTTCAACTGGCTGCTCGCCCACGGCAAGGAGGGGGCGTTCATCCTGCGGATCGAAGACACCGACGCGGAGCGATCGACGCTGGCGTCCGAACTGAGCATCCTCGACGACCTGCGATGGCTCGGCCTCGACTGGGACGAGGGCCCTGACGTCGAGGGGCCCCACGGGCCCTATCGCCAGTCGGAACGGCTTCATCTGTATGCGTCCTACGCCAACGAGCTGATTGCGAGCGAGCATGCGTACTACTGCTTCTGCTCCCCGCAGAAGCTCGTGGCAGACCGGCAGGCGGCGATGGCGTCGGGGCGTCCGCCGCGGTACGACGGAAGCTGCCGGGATCTCGACCGCGACCAGACGCAGCGGCGCATGGAGGCCGGGGAACGGCCCGTCGTCCGGTTCCGGATCCCGCCGGGACTCGATGTCACGTTCACCGACCTCGTGCGAGGTGATGTGACGTTCAACAGCGAAGTGATCGGGGACCCGGTCCTCGTGCGTTCGGACGGCAGGCCCGCCTACAATTTCGCCGTCGTCGTGGACGATGCGTTGATGGGGATTACGCACGTGATACGAGGCGAGGACCACATCTCGAATACGCCGCGGCAGGTCCTGCTGTATCAGGCGCTTGGCTTCACCCCGCCGCAGTTCGCGCACCTGTCACTCGTGATGGGGCCCGACCATACGCCGCTCTCGAAGCGGCACGGCGCGACGTCGGTCGCCGAATTCCGCGAGCGCGGGTACCTGCCCGAGGCGCTCGTGAACTACCTCGCGCTCCTCGGGTGGTCGCCTGGCGGAGACGAAGAGCTGCTGCCGGTGGAGGAGCTCTCGAGCCGCTTCGCGCTCGAGGACGTCGGACACAGCGCCGGCGTCTTCGACCAGGACAAGCTCGCGTGGATGAACCGGCACTACATGAAGGCGGCGACGCCGGGGCGCCTCGCGGCCGAAGCGGTGCGGTACTTTCTGAAGGCGGGATTCATCACCCAGCGAACCGACGAGGCGATGGAATACCTCGCCTCGCTGCTGCCCATGTCGGTCGGTTCGGTGGACCGGATGGAGGAAATTCCAGACCGGGTCCGCTTCATCTTCGCGTTCGACGCGGCGGAGGCGCTCGCGCGTCCCGAGGTGGCGGCCGTTCTCGGCGAGCCGGGTGCGCGCGACGTCATCGCGGCGCTCGCGCAGGAGATTGCGGGTCCACTCCTCGACAAGGAGGCGTTTCGCGCGGTCGCGACGCGCGTGCGGGAGCGCACGGGCCACAAGGGGAAGGCGCTCTTTCACCCGATCCGCGCCGCGTTGACGGGGGAGACCGCAGGGCCGGAGCTCGATCTGGCGGTGCCCGCGATCGACCGGGGCGCGGCGTTGCCCGCCGCCGCGCGCGTCGTCCGCGTGATGGGATGCCAGGAACGCGTGCGGGCGTTTGCTCGGGAGATGGGGGCGCGCCCGACCTGAAGGTCGGGCCTACCCATATGGTCTATTCCACATGCTGATCTGGGGCATCAATCCCGTGCTCGAGGCCTTGCGCGCGGGGCGTGTGACGCGGATCCGCGTGGGGGCGAGAGCGGATGCGCGGATCGACGAGGCTGCGGCGCTCGCGCGCGCGCGCCAGGTGCCCGTCGAACGCGTGGACGCGGCGGCGCTCGACCGGGCCGCGAGGGGGGGTGTCCATCAGGGTGTCATCGCGGAGCTCGAGGCGATCCGCGAATATTCGATCGCGGAACTGGTGGCGGGGGCGGCGCCGGAGCGGCCGCTGCTGGTTGTGCTCGACGGGGTCGAGGACCCCCACAACCTGGGTGCGATCCTGCGCACCGTTGACGCGGCCGGCGCTCATGGCGTGATTCGCCAGTCGCGGCACTCGGCGTCGCTTGAAGGGATCGCGGCCAAGGCCTCCGCCGGGGCTGTGTCCCATGTGCGCATCGCGACGGTGGTGAACATCGCGCGCGCCATCGAGGAGCTGAAGGACGCGGGCGTGTGGACGGTCGGGTGCGCAGGGGATGCGCCAGAGAGTTACGACGCGGTCGATTTCACCCTCCCGACCGCCCTCGTCGTCGGGAGCGAGGGGGAGGGGCTGCGTCGGCTGGTGCGGGAGCGGTGCGACCGCCTGGTTCATATCCCGATGCGCGGCGCGGTGTCGAGTCTCAATGTTTCTGTGGCAACGGGTGTCGCGCTGTTCGAGGCCTCCAGGCAGCGTCGCGGAAAAATATAGTAAAATACGCGTGATCGTAACCTGCTGCGGCACAGTCAGTTAGCGGCGCATCGAAAGAATCTGGCAGCCATCGGAGTTCCCCGTTACTTGCACGATTGGCACGGCGTGTGCTAAAAATGCTCTTTTGTCTGGGCTGGCGTAGCTCAGTCTGGTAGAGCAGCTGATTTGTAATCAGCTGGTCGGGGGTTCAAATCCCTTCGCCAGCTCCATCTCACACGGCACGGACAGGGGTTTCGGGCGGTTCCTCAGGGGAAGTCGAGTAACGGCGCAAATCCTGACATTTTAAAACGCATCCGCCTCCGCGCGACGCGTTACGGCGAGACAAGGCGCGTTGCCTGCCGCGCCGACGCTCGGGTTGCGAGCGGAGGCCGGGAGGCAGATTCGGCGAGGTAGCGAAGCGGTCAAACGCAGCAGACTGTAAATCTGTCGCCCACGCGGCTTCGAAGGTTCAAATCCTTCCCTCGCCACCAGTGACAGTTAGCGGGGACACCGCGGGAGTAACTCAGTGGTAGAGTCACAGCCTTCCAAGCTGTTGGTCGCGGGTTCGATCCCCGTCTCCCGCTCCACTACCGACTGAAAAACCGGCGACTGGCGACTGACGACTTCACGCCGATGTAGCTCAGTTGGCAGAGCACGTCCTTGGTAAGGACGAGGTCACCGGTTCGATCCCGGTCATCGGCTCCAGGTTCGACGAACGAGAACACTCACGTGCACGACCTTAGGCGACTTTTACGAGGGTAGATACGACATGGGAAAAGAGAAATTCGACCGATCCAAACCACACGTCAACGTTGGCACCATCGGCCACATCGACCACGGTAAGACGACCCTGACGGCCGCGCTGACCAAGGTCGCAGCCGACAAGGGCTGGGCGAAGTTCATCCCCTACGACGAAGTCGCCAAGGCGTCGGAGTCGCAGGGCCGTCGCGATGCGACGAAGATCCTGACGATCGCCACGAGCCACGTGGAGTATGCGACGCCGAACCGTCATTATGCTCACGTCGATTGCCCGGGCCACGCCGACTACATCAAGAACATGATCACGGGCGCCGCGCAGATGGACGGCGGCATTCTCGTCGTCTCGGCGGTCGACGGCCCGATGCCGCAGACGCGCGAGCACGTGCTGCTTGCCCGGCAGGTCAACGTGCCGTACCTCGTCGTCGCGCTCAACAAGGTTGACGCGGTTGACGACCCGGAACTCGTGGACCTGGTCGAGCTCGAAGTGCGCGAGTTGCTGACGTCCTACGGCTTCCCCGGCAACGACATCCCGGTCGTTCGCGTGTCGGCGCTCGGCGCGCTCAACGGCGATCCTGATGGTGTGGCCACGGTGCTGAAGCTGATGGAGGCGCTCGACACCTACATCCCGATGCCCGAGCGTGAAATCGACAAGCCGTTCCTGATGCCGATCGAGGACGTGTTCTCGATCTCGGGCCGCGGCACCGTCGTCACGGGCCGCATCGAGCGCGGCAAGGTCAAGGTCGGCGAAGAAATCGAGATCGTCGGCTTCAAGCCCACCGAGAAGAAGATCGTCACGGGCGTCGAGATGTTCCGCAAGCTTCTCGACGAAGGGGTCGCGGGCGACAACGTCGGCATCCTGCTCCGTGGCGTGGAAAAAGACGACGTCGAGCGTGGCCAGGTCCTCGGCAAGCCGGGTTCGATCAAGCCGCACACGAAGTTCAAGGGCGAGGTGTACATCCTCTCGAAGGACGAAGGCGGCCGCCACACGCCGTTCTTCAACGGCTACCGCCCGCAGTTCTACATCCGGACGACGGATGTGACCGGGTCGCTGCAGCTGCCGGAAGGCGTGGAGATGGTGATGCCGGGGGATAACACCTCGATCGAGGCGACGCTGCACACGCCGGTGGCTCTCGAGAAGGGCGCACGGTTCGCGATTCGTGAAGGCGGCCGGACGGTCGGCGCCGGCACCATCAGCGAGATCATCGAGTAATCGGGCTGATCGAGTAATCGGCTGATCGATTGGTCGATTGGTCGATGGATCGATTGGTCGATTAGTCGATTAGTCGATTAGTCGACTGATCGATTCCAGGGAACGGAACCATGAGAGACATCATCAACCTGGCGTGCCAGGACTGCAAGCGCCGGAACTACAGCACGACCAAGAACAAGAAGAAGACCAGCGAGCGGCTGGAGTTCAGCAAGTTCTGCCGGTTCTGCCGCAAGCACACGGCGCACAAAGAATCGAAATAGCTGTCGAGCGGATGCGGGCACTTGAGCGGCCGGAACGGAGCGGAAGCGAGTGAAGGCAGCCAGGCGGGGTGCAGGGGCCCCCGCCGTTCAATAAAGGACAGTAGCTCAATTGGCAGAGCACCGGTCTCCAAAACCGGGGGTTGGGGGTTCGATTCCCTCCTGTCCTGCCAAGTCGTTGGGCTTCTGCGAGCCCGCGAGGGGCGAGCGTAGCGAAGTGAGCTGGTCGGGGTGCACGGGCTCCCGACGAGGAAAAGAATGAAGACGGCAATGGTTGAGCACGACGAGTCGGTCGCCGGGCGGGCGCGCGACAGCGTGACGGGGTGGTGGGGCCGTTCGCGGCGCTTTCTCTCCGAAGTTCGCAACGAGATGGCCCGCGTGACGTGGCCGAGCCGACGGGAAGTGTACGCGACGACGCTCGTCGTGATCCTCACGTCGATCTTCTTCGGCGTGTATCTCTACGGCGTGGACATCATTCTGTCGAAGGTTATCGGGTGGATCTTCACGACGTTCGGAGCGGCATGACGACGATGACCGACGACCGCACCAGGCAGTGGTACATCGTGCATACCTACTCGGGCTTCGAGAACAAGGTGAAGGAATCGCTCGAGCAGCGCGTGAACGCGTACGGGCTGCAGGACGAGATCGGCGAGATCCTGATCCCCACCGAGCAGGTGGCGGAGATGCGGGGCGGCAAGAAGGTCGTGAGCTCGAAGCGGTTTTTCCCGGGCTACATCCTTGTCGAGATGCACATGTCCGACAACGCGTGGCACGTGGTGAAGAACACGCCGAAGGTGACCGGTTTTGTCGGCGCCGGCGCGAAGCCGACGCCGCTGACGCGCGAAGAGGTCGACCAGATCCTGAATCAGGTCACCGAAGCGGCCGAGAAGCCGAAGCCGAGGTACTCCTTCGAGAAGGGGGATCAGGTGCGGATCAACGAGGGTCCGTTCACGAGCTTCAACGGCGTGGTGGACGAGGTCAACCTCGATCGCAACACGCTCAAGGTCATGGTGACGATCTTCGGCCGCGCGACGCCGGTCGAGTTGGACTTTCTGCAGGTAGAGAAGCTGTAAGCAATGGCGAAAAAAGTACAGGCGATGGTGAAGCTCCAGATCGCGGCGGGGAAGGCAACCCCCGCGCCGCCCGTCGGGACCGCGCTCGGTCCGCACGGCGTCAATATCATGGACTTCTGCAAGAATTTCAACGCGAAGACCTCCAAGGATGAAGGCCTGATCATTCCGGTCGTCGTGACCGTGTATGCGGACCGCTCCTACAGTTTCATCACGAAGACTCCGCCGGCGTCGATCCTGCTGAAGCGCGCGGCGAACCTGGCGAAGGGGTCGAACGAGCCCAACAAGACCAAGGTCGGGACGGTCACCAAGAAACAGGTCGAGGACATCGCCAAGCTGAAGATGCCGGACCTGAACTGTGAGTCGGCCGAGGCGGCGTACAAGACCGTCGCAGGCACGGCGCGGTCCATGGGAATCGATGTAATCGGCTAATCGGCTAATCGATCTATCGATCTATCGATCTATCGATAAGTCGATAAATCGATAAATCGATAAGTCGATCGGCAGATAAAACAGTGGGAGGGCTTTGCGGCCCGTTCGAACCACAGGAGTAAGAATGCGGAAACCAGGAAAGAAGTTCGCTGCCGCACGGCAGCAGGTGCCGGAGCGTCCGCACACGATCGAGGACGCCGTCCCCCTCATGCAGAAGGTGAAGTTCGCGAAGTTCGACGAGACGGTCGAGCTGGCGATGCGCCTTGGCGTCGACCCCAAGCACGCGGACCAGATGGTGCGCGGCACGGTCGTCCTGCCGCACGGCCTGGGGAGGAGCAAGAAAGTGCTGGCGATTGCCGGCGCCGACAAGCAGAAGGAAGCGACCGACGCCGGGGCCGATCACGTCGGCGGTGAAGAGCTCGTGGAGAAGATCCAGGCCGGATGGATGGATTTCGACGCGGTCGTCGCCACGCCCGACATGATGCGGGCCGTGGGCAAGCTGGGCAAGGTGCTCGGTCCCCGGGGCCTGATGCCCAACCCGAAGACCGGCACCGTCACGCCCGACATCGCCAAGGCGGTCAGGGAAATCAAGGCCGGCAAGGTGGAGTTCCGCGTCGACAAGACCGGCATCATCCACGCCCCGGTGGGCAAGGTGTCGTTTGCGGCACAGAGCCTGATCGAGAACGCGCACGCACTGGTCGACAGCGTCGTCAAGGCGAAGCCGTCGGCTGCCAAGGGAAAGTTCCTGAAGAGCGTCACCATGTCATCGACCATGGGTCCGGGGATCCAGATCGACACCACGCACGTGACCGAATCGGGGAAGCAATAAGTCATGGCTGTCACACGCGCAAGTAAAGAAGTCGACCTCAAGAGTCTCAAGGACGCGTTCAGGGGCACGGAGAGCGCCGTCGTCGTGGATTACCGCGGACTCAAGGTCCCGGAAGTGACCGAGCTGCGCCGCCAGGTGCGGGCCAAGGGCGGTCAGTACAAAGTGGTGAAGAACTCGCTCGTGAAGCGCGCGCTCAAGGGCACGGCCTTCGAGCCGTTGAGTGATTTCTTCATCGGGACCACGGCGATCGCCTATGCGGGCGAGGATCCGGTGGCGTTGGCGAAGGTGCTGACCACGTTCGCCAAGACGGCTCCGGCGCTGAAGATCAAGGCGGCGGTGGTCCAGGGGCGTGCGATCAAGGCGGCCGAAGTCGGGGAACTCGCGACCCTGCCCGGCAAGCCCGAGCTGTATGCGAAGCTGCTCTTCCTGCTGCAGGCGCCGATGGTGCAGCTCGTGAGCGTGCTGAGCGCCGTGCCGCGCGATCTGATGAACGTGCTGGCGGCGGCGGAGAAGAAGAGATCAGACGCTCCAGATACGACGCAGGCTCCAGATACGACGTAGGCCCGAGCTTCAGCTCGGGCGTCCACGAGTCAGCCGGGACACGCAATCATTAATCGGGTTTTCAGGAGAGAGCAATGGCCGAAGTGAATCAGCAGCAGGTAGTCGAATACATCAAGGGGATTTCCGTCCTCGAGCTCTCGCAGCTCGTGAAGGAGCTCGAAAAGGAGCTCGGCGTGTCGGCGGCGGCGGCCATGCCGATGGCGATGGCGGGTGGCGGTGCGGCCGGCGGCGGCGCGGCTGCGGCTGAAGAGCAGACCGAGTTCACGGCGACCTTGACCGAAATCGGCGGCAACAAGATCAACGTCATCAAGGTCGTGCGCGAAGTGACCAGCCTCGGGCTGAAGGAAGCCAAGGACCTCGTCGAGGGCGCGCCCAAGGCGATCAAGGAAGGCATTCCGAAGGCCGAAGCCGAGGCGATCAAGAAGAAGTTCGAAGACGTCGGCGCCAAGGTCGAAATCAAATAACGGGGCGACGGGCAGCGCCCGTCGCATCCTGCATGTAGCCGCGGGGTTTCAGCCCCGCGGTTTGCCGCGCGGGGCAGCCTGAAGGGCTGCACTACGTACTGTGTTCGGCGCGTCCAGAGGTCTTCAGCAGCATGAACAGCCTTCCCAAGAACGTCTACCGCGAGCGCATCGACTTCTCCAAGATCAAGACGACGATCCCGATCCCGAACCTGATCGAGATCCAGAAGAAGTCGTACGAGCGGTTCCTCCAGATGAACCGCCTGCCCTCGGAGCGGGAGGACGCCGGCCTGCAGTCGGTGTTCAAGTCCGTCTTTCCGATCAGCGACTTCCGCGAAAACTCGTCGCTCGAGTTCATCGAGTACTCGATCGGCAACTGGGAGTGCAAGTGCGGCCGGCTGGCCGGGCTGCACCACCTGCGGAAGCCCTGCACGGGCTGCGGCCACACGCTGGTCGCCGACCCGTACGGCGAGCACGATGTCCTGTGCCCGCGCTGCGGCAAGCCGAACGAGGCCCGCGGCGACGTCTGTGACATCTGTGGCAACACGGTCGCGCTGAAGCTGAAGTACGACGTGGACGAGTGCCAGGAACGCGGCATGACGTACGCGGTCCCGCTGAAGGTGACGATCCGGCTCGTAGTCTGGAACAAGGACCCCGAAACCGGCGTCAAGACCATTCGCGACATCAAGGAGCAGGAGGTCTACTACGGCGACATCCCGCTGATGACCGACAACGGCACGTTCATCATCAACGGCACCGAGCGCGTCATCGTGTCGCAGCTCCACCGGTCGCCCGGCGCCTTCTTCCACTCCGAAGACAAGACGCTCTACATCGCGCAGATCATTCCGTACCGCGGCTCCTGGGTGGAGTTCGAGTACGACTCGAAGAACCTGCTCTACGTCCGCATCGACCGGAAGCGGAAGTTCCTGGCGACGGTCTTCCTGCGCGCGCTCGGGTTGCGCGGCGCCGACGAGATCATCCGTTCGTTCTATTCGGTGGACCGCCTCACGTTGAAGAACGGGTCGATCCAGTGGGCCGTGAGTGACAGCCTGCAGGGGCTGCGCGCCGCCAAGGACATCAAGGTCGGCAGCGACACGGTCACCCACAGCGGCAAGAAGATCACCTCGAACGCGCTCGCCCAGTTGAAGAAGGCGAACATCGAGTCGGTCGAGGTCTCGGATGCGGAGCTCGAAGGGGCCTTCGCCGCCACCGACGTCGTCGATCCGTCGACCGGGGAAGTGATTCTCGAGTCGAACGAAGAAGTGACGCCCCGCGCCATTTCGATGGCGCAGGAGAAGAACGTCGACCGCCTGGAGATCTTCTTCCCCGAGCGCGACGAGATCGGACCCGTGCTCAGCACCACGCTGAAGAAGGACCCGATCCACACGCACGAGGAAGCGCTGATCGAGATCTACCGCCGCCTGAGGCCGGGTGATCCCCCGACGCTCGAGAGCTCGCGCTCGCTCTTCGAGAACATGTTCTTCAATCCGCAGAAATATGACTTCTCGCGCGTCGGCCGGCTGAAGCTGAACACGAAACTGAAGCTGAAGACGCCGCTCGACGAGAAGATCCTGCACCCGCAGGATTTCTACGAGGTCATCAAGTACCAGCTGAAGCTGCGAAAGAACCCCGCGAACGTGGACGACATCGATCATCTCGGCAACCGCCGGGTGCGATCGGTCGGCGAGCTCCTCGAGAACCAGTTCCGCATCGGGCTGGTCCGGATGGAGCGCGCGATCAAGGAAAAGATGTCGGTCTACCAGGAAATGGCGACGGCGATGCCGCACGACCTGATCAACGCGAAGCCGGTCATGGCCGCCATTCGCGAGTTCTTCGGGTCGTCGCAGCTGTCGCAGTTCATGGACCAGACCAACCCGCTGTCGGAAGTCACGCACAAGCGCCGGCTCTCCGCCCTCGGGCCCGGCGGTCTGTCGCGCGAGCGCGCGGGCTTCGAAGTCCGCGACGTCCATCCGACGCACTACGGGCGCATCTGCCCGATCGAGACGCCTGAAGGCCCGAACATCGGCCTGATTTCGTCCCTGTCGTGCTACGCGCGGATCAACGAGTTCGGGTTCATCGAGTCGCCGTACCGCAAGGTCAAGGACGGCCGGGTGCTCGACTTCGTGATCATCCTGAATGCCGGCGGCAGCACGAAATACAAGGTCGGCGACATCGTCGAGGCCTCGCAGGTCGGGGCCGACAAGGACTCCGAAAAGGCGCAGACGAACCGCCGCCGCCGCGGGCTCGAGTTCGAGCCCTACTCGTACTACCTGTCGGCGTGGGAAGAGGACCAGTACATCATCGCGCAGGCCAACGCCGCCGTCGATGAGAACGGCCGCTTCACGACCGATCGTGTCAACGCGCGCCAGGCGGGCAACTTCATCCTGTCGCCGAAAGACAAGATCGACTTCATCGACGTCTCGCCGAAGCAGCTCGTCTCGGTCGCGGCGTCGCTCGTTCCGTTCCTCGAGAACGACGACGCGAACCGCGCGTTGATGGGATCGAACATGCAGCGCCAGGCTGTGCCGCTGCTGCGGGCGCGTGCGCCCTATGTCGGCACCGGCATGGAATACATCACCGCCCGCGACTCGGGGGCCGTCATCGTGGCGCGCCGGTCCGGCACGGTCGACTTCGTCGATTCGCAGCGCATCGTCGTGCGCGTCGAAGGGGAAGAGAACGCCCAGTCCCGCGAGATGGGCGCCGACATCTACCCGATGACGAAGTTCAAGCGGTCGAACCAGAACACGTGCATCAACCAGAAGCCGATCGTGAAGGTCGGTCAGAAGGTCCACAAGGGGCAGGTCCTCGGGGACGGTCCCTGTACGGAGCTGGGAGAGCTCGCACTCGGCCGGAACGTGCTCGTTGCGTTCATGCCGTGGCGCGGCTACAACTTCGAGGACGCGATCCTCGTCTCCGAGCGGATGGTGAAGGACGACTACTACACGTCCATCCACATCGAGGAGTTCGAGATCGAGGCGCGCGATACGAAGCTCGGACCGGAAGAGATCACCCGCGACATTCCGAACGTGGGTGAGGGCTACCTGAAGGACCTCGACGACAGCGGCATCATCCGCATCGGCGCGGCCGTGAAGCCGGGCGACATCCTCGTCGGCAAGGTCACGCCGAAGGGGGAGACCCAGCTGACGCCGGAAGAGAAGCTGCTCCGTGCGATCTTCGGCGAAAAAGCCGGTGATGTGCGCGATGCGTCGCTCGTGTGCCCCCCGGGCATCGAGGGGATCATCGTCGGCGTCAAGATCTTCTCGCGCAAGGGCATCGAGAAGGACGACCGCGCCAAGGCGATCGAGCAGGACGAGCTCGACATGATGGAGAAGAACCTGCAGGACGAGATCCGCATCCTTCACGACGAAGTGAAGAAGCGCGTGGTCGGCATGCTGCAGGGCCAGGAGTCGCGCGCCGACCTGTACGACGAGCACGGGCGCGAGCGGCTGCTGAAGAAGGGGACCAGCCTGACCGGGGAAGTCCTCCAGGGTCTCCCGTACGACGCCATCGTGCGGCTGAAGATCAACACCGACGATTCGCGGCTGGAAGAGGACCTTCGGGAGTTGGAAGAGCGCACCGAGCGCCAGGTCGAAGTGATCCGCAACCAGTTCGAGGAGAAGAAGGAAAAGGTGCGCCGCGGCGACGAGCTGCCTCCCGGCGTCATCAAGCTGGTCAAGGCCTACGTCGCGATGAAGCGAAAGCTCTCGGTCGGCGACAAGATGGCCGGCCGCCACGGCAACAAGGGCGTCATCGCGCGCATCCTGCCGGAAGAGGACATGCCGTATCTCCCCGACGGCACACCGGTCGAGATCGTGCTGAACCCGCTCGGCGTTCCGTCCCGTATGAACGTCGGGCAGATTCTCGAGACCCATCTCGGGTGGGCCGCGCATGCGCTCGGCCTCTACTTCGCGACGCCCGTCTTCGACGGCGCGCGCGAGAACGAGATCAAGCACTGGCTCGAAGAAGCCGGCCTGCCGCGTAACGGCAAGACCAAGCTCTTCGACGGCATGACCGGCCAGGAATTCGAGCAGGACGTGACGGTGGGCTTCATCTACATGCTGAAGCTGTCGCATCTGGTCGACGACAAGATCCACGCGCGCTCGATCGGACCGTACTCGCTCATCACCCAGCAGCCGCTGGGAGGTAAGGCGCAGTTCGGGGGACAGCGGTTCGGAGAAATGGAAGTGTGGGCGCTCGAAGCGTATGGCGCCGCGCACATCCTCCAGGAGCTCCTCACCGCGAAATCCGACGACGTCACGGGCCGCGCGAAGATCTACGAAGCGATCGTCAAGGGTGACGCGTCGTTCCAGCCCGGGCTCCCGGAATCGTTCAACGTGCTCATCCGCGAGCTCCAGGCACTGTGCCTGGATGTCGAGCTGATGAAGACGAAGAAGCGTCCGGTCCTGGAAGCGGCGCCCACGGAAGACGGGGAGCCGGTACTCACGGAGTAGGCCCGACCTTCAGGTCGGGCGTGCTGAAGCCTGGCGCGTTGATTCGACCACGCCCGGCCTGAAGGCCGGGCCTACGGTCGACGACGAGCGGAATCGTGTTGCTGATTCGGACTGAGAAAATATGAGACCAAGTTTCGATAATCGTGGGTCGCTGACGTCGGACTTCGACGCCATCCGTATTTCCCTCGCGTCACCGGAGAAGATCCTCTCGTGGTCGCACGGTGAGGTGACCAAACCGGAGACGATCAACTACCGCACCTTCAAGCCGGAGCGTGACGGCCTCTTCTGCGCGAAGATCTTCGGCCCGGTCACCGACTGGGAGTGCCTGTGCGGCAAGTACAAGCGCATGAAGCACCGCGGCGTGATCTGCGACAAGTGCGGCGTCGAAGTCACGCAGGCCAAGGTCCGCCGCGAGCGGCTCGGTCATATCACGCTCGCGACGCCGGTCAGCCATGTGTGGTTCTTCAAGGGGCTGCCGAGTCGCATCGGGCACCTCCTCGACATCTCGCTCCGTGACCTCGAACGCGTCCTCTACTTCGAGGCCTACGTCGTCGTCGAAGCCGGCGATACCGACCTCAAGCAGCACTCGCTGCTGACCGAGGACCTGTATCGCAAGGCGCGCGAAGAGTACGGCCCCGTGAAGTTCCGCGCGCAGATGGGCGCCGAAGCGATCAAGGAGCTGCTCAAGCGCATCAACGTCGAGAAGATGGCGACGGAGCTGCGCGACAAGATGCGCGCGGAGCCCTCGGCGCAGAAAAAGCTGAAGTACGCGAAGCGCCTCAAGGTCGTCGATTCGTTCCGCCGCTCCACGAACAAGCCGGAGTGGATGATCCTCGACGTGATCCCCGTGATCCCGCCGGAACTGCGCCCCCTCGTGCCCCTCGATGGCGGCCGGTTCGCCACGTCGGACCTCAACGACCTGTATCGCCGCGTCATCAACCGCAACAACCGGTTGAAGAAGCTGATCGAGCTCAAGGCGCCCGACGTCATCATCCGCAACGAGAAGCGCATGCTTCAGGAAGCGGTCGACGCGCTGTTCGACAACGGCAGGCGTGGACGCGTCCTCCGCGGCGCCAACAATCGTCCGTTGAAATCGCTGTCGGACACGCTCAAGGGCAAGCAGGGGCGCTTCCGCCAGAACCTGCTCGGCAAGCGCGTCGACTACTCCGGCCGTTCGGTCATCGTCGTCGGTCCGGAACTGAAGCTGCACCAGTGCGGGCTGCCGAAGAAGATGGCGCTCGAGCTGTTCAAGCCGTTCATCTACAACAAGCTCGAGGAGCGCGGCCTCGTCTCCACCATCAAGCAGGCGAAGGAGATGGTCGAGCAGCAGCGCCCGGAAGTGTGGGACGTGCTCGAAGAGGTCATCCGCGAGCATCCGGTCCTGCTGAACCGCGCGCCGACGCTCCATCGGCTGGGCATCCAGGCGTTCGAGCCCGTGCTCGTCGAAGGCAAGGCGATCCGGATCCATCCGCTCGTCTGCACGGCGTTCAACGCGGACTTCGACGGCGACCAGATGGCGGTGCACATCCCGCTCGCGCCCGAGGCGCAGATCGAGGCCTCGGTCCTGATGTTGTCGTCGAACAACATCCTGTCGCCGGCGTCCGGTCAACCGATCGCGGTCCCCTCGCAGGACATCGTGCTCGGGTGCTACTACCTGACCAAGTCGAAGGCCGGGGCCAAGGGTGAAGGGCGCGTGTTCGGCAATACCGACGACGTCGTCCTGGCGCTCGAAGCGGGCGAGGTGGAGACACTGACCCCGATCCGGCTGCGCTGGAACGGGCGCCTGCTCGACCTGACCGTCGCGCGCGACGACCAGGCCGTCCTCCAGGCCGAGGTCCAGGAGGTCGAGAACAAGATCATCAACACGACCGTCGGCCGCGTCATCTTCAATACGTCGCTCCCGGCCGTGATGCCCTTCATCAACGGCCTCCTGAAGAAGAAGGGGCAGCAGCAGGTGGTGCAGTATTGCCACCTCCACTTCGGCATCGAGAAGACCGTCGAGATGCTCGACTCGCTCAAGAACGTCGGGTTCACGTACGCGACGCGGTCGGGGCTGTCGATCGGCATCGACGACCTGATCATCCCCGAGCAGAAGAAATTGCTCGTGGAGGGTGCGCGCAACGACGTCATTAAGGTCGAGAGCCAGTATCTCGAAGGGGCGATCACCAACGGCGAGCGTTACAACAAGATCATCGCGCTCTGGTCGGATGCCACCGAGAAGATCGCCGACGAGATGTTCGGGGAGATGGAGTCGCTCGACAAGGCCGGCCGCAACTTCAACCCGGTCTACATCATGGCGGACTCCGGCGCCCGAGGCTCCAAGCAGCAGATCCGCCAGCTGGCGGGCATGCGCGGACTGATGGCGAAGCCGTCAGGGGAGATCATCGAGACACCGATCACGGCCAACTTCCGTGAAGGGCTGACCGTCATGGAGTACTTCATCTCCACGCACGGCGCGCGCAAGGGCCTCGCCGACACGGCGCTCAAGACGGCGGACTCGGGCTACCTCACCCGTCGCCTCGTGGACGTGGCGCAGGACGTCATCATCCACGAGATCGATTGCGGAACGATGGACGGCATCGAGGCGCGCGCCATCGTCGAGTCGGGCGAGATCATCGAGCCGTTGCGCGACCGCATCATGGGCCGCGTCAGCCTCGAGCGCATCGTCGATCCTCTCAGCGGCAACGTGATCGTCGAAGTCAACAACGACATCGACGAGCAGAAAGCGCAGGACATCCAGGAAGGCGGCATCGAGAAGGTCCGGATCCGGTCGGTCCTTACGTGCGCCAGTCGTCGCGGATGCTGCGCGAAGTGCTACGGGCGCGACCTCGCCACCGGACGCCTGGTGGAGCTCGGCCTCGCGGTCGGCGTCATCGCGGCGCAGTCGATCGGCGAGCCGGGCACGCAGCTGACGATGCGCACGTTCCACATCGGTGGCACGGCGTCACGCGTCAGCGAACAGTCCACACTCGACGCCAAGCACTCCGGCACGGTCCGCTACCAGGGCCTGCAGGTGGTCGAAGCGAAGGGGACGGGCGAGAATGCCGGACAGCTGGTCGTCATGAACCGCACCGGGTCCCTCGTCGTGCAGGACGCCAAGGGTCGCGATCGCGAGCGGTACCCGATCGTCTACGGCGCGCGCCTCAAGGTGCGTGACGGAGGGGCGGTCGAGCCCGGAACGGTGCTGGTCGAATGGGATCCCTACACGTTCTCGATCCTCACGGAGGAATCGGGCACGGTCAAGTACAAGGACCTCATCTCGGACGTGACGTACCACGAGGAGCTGGACGAAGTCACCGGCCTCTCGCGGAAGATCGTCGTCGACAGTCCGGACGAGAAGAAGCAGCCGACGATCGAGATCCGCGACAAGGCGGGCAAGGTGGCGCGCAAGTACCACATGCCGTCGCACGCGCATCTCATGATCGAGGATGCGGATTCGGTCTCGGCCGGCCAGGTCCTGGCGAAGATCCCGCGCGAAACGACGAAGACGAAGGACATCACGGGCGGTCTGCCGCGGGTCGTCGAGCTCTTCGAAGCGCGCAAGCCGCGCGAGACGGCCGTGATCTCGGAGATCGACGGCATCGTCAAGCACGGCGGCATCGTGAAGGGTCAGCGCAAGATCATCATCGTGCCGGAGGACGGGGGGGAGCCGAGAGAGTACTCGCTGCCGCGCGGCGTGCACGTCAACGTCCAGGAGAGCGACCGCGTCCGCGCGGGCGAGCCGCTGATGGACGGGCCGAGCAATCCGCACGACATCCTGTCGGTGCTCGGCGAGAAGGCGCTGCACGCGTATCTCGTCAATGAGATCCAGGAGGTCTACCGGCTGCAGGGCGTCAACATCAACGACAAGCACATCGAGGTCATCGTTCGGCAGATGATGCGGTGGGTGAAGATCGAGGATGTCGGAGACACGGAGTTCCTGATCGAGGAGCAGGTCGATCGGTTCCGGTTCATGGAAGAGAACGAGCGCGTGATCGCCAACGGTGGTCGTCCGGCGACGGGCCGTCCGCTGCTGCTCGGCATCACGAAGGCGTCGCTCTCGACCGACTCGTTCATCTCGGCGGCCTCCTTCCAGGAGACCACACGCGTGCTCACCGAAGCGTCGATCTCAGGCAAGGTGGATCACCTCCGCGGCCTGAAGGAGAACGTGACGATGGGCCGGCTGATCCCGGCGGGCACCGGGTTCGAGTTCTACCGGCACGTGCGGATCCCGGCGGACGAACCGCCGCCGCCGCCGCCGCCGACTCCCGAGGAGTTGGAGCTGGAGCGCGAGATGGAGTATTTCGTGGAGCCGGAAGAGGCCTTTACGAGAGACGAAGTCGAGTAGCCGCGTAGGCCAGATCTTTCGGTAGGCCCGACCTTCAGGTCGGGCGCTGAGGTTGCGGGCGATGGTCGAGAGGCCATCGCCCTTTTTTTCGCGAGGTCAGGAGGCGTGTCGCGTGCAGATGATTCATCGTCGCCTTCTTGTTCTCCTCTGTGCCGCCGTGAGCCTGGCCGGCTGCGCGAGTGCCGGCATGAAGCCATCCGACTTCAAAGGAGGCCGTCCTGTCTTTGACCCCATGGAGTTTTTCAGCGGGCGCACGAGTTCGTCTGGTGTGATGGAGAGCCGGCGCGGTGCGCCGGTGCAGCGCGTGACGACGGAAACATCCGGCCGCAGGCAGGGCGATGTGCTCCATATCGCGCAAGACCTGCAATTCGGGGACGGCAAACGACGACATCGCTCCTGGCAGATTCGGAGGATCGACGCGCATCATTACGAGGGGCGGGCCAATGACGTCATCGGCGTCGCCACGGCGAGGTCTATGGCGACGTGTTTCATTGGAGCTACACACTGGCTCTGTCGCCCGGTAATCGGATGAAGAATGTGCGAATAACCCAGTGGCTGTACCTCCAGCCAGACGGAAACACGCTCATCAATCACACGACCATGCGAAAGCTCGGGTTCGTCGTTCGTCAGGTCACCGAGCAGTTCCGCCGCACGGCAGGCTGACACGCTGCCGGATCCTATCGTCGCTTGGCCTATACGGCCGACCCTGGAGCCTGAATGCGGATGGGTGTGTGAACCCGCGATCTACTCGAGCAGGAGCGGCAGTACCTCGCTGATCGATCCCGTCAAGGTCACGTCGGCGATCTCGTCAAACTGAGTGGGCTGGGCATTCACGATGACGAGCGAGGCCCCCGAGGCCTTGGCGACCGGCACGACGGCAGCAACAGGGTAGACCTGCAGGCTCGTGCCGACCGCAATGACACAGTCTGCGTCCCTGGCGGCTCGCATCGCCCGGTCGATCACCGCAGGCACGAGCGGCTGCCCGAACGACACCGTGTCGCTCTTCAGGATTCCTCCGCAGTCCAGGCATGCCGGGTCTTGTTCCCCGGCGCGGACGCGGTCGAGCACGATCGGCATCGGAAGTCGCACGCCGCAACTCAGACACACGGCGACGTGCAGCGTTCCATGCACTTCGAGCAACAGGTCAGGGCTGCTGCCGGCGCGCTGATGCAGGCCATCGATGTTCTGCGTGATGAGCGCGTGCAGTCTACCGCCTCGCTCGAGCCCGACGACCGCGCGGTGGCCGGGGTTGGGCTCGGCGGTCCAGGCCGGATGCGCTAGGCGACTCTGCCACGAGAGCCGCCGGACGTCGGGATCTGCGACGTAGTGCCGGATGTCGGACATCCGCTCCGCTTTGGGGTCGAGCGTCCACACGCCCTGCGGGCCGCGGAAGTCGGGGATCCCTGAATCGGTGGAAATGCCGGCGCCCGTCAGCACGACGATCCGGCGTGAGGCCTGTACGATCAGGCGCCCCTGCGACATTCCCGCTTCCACCGGCCCACCGTACTACACCGGGAGGTGCACGCGGCTTCCCGCAGCGGCGGTGGTGCTCACGAAAGCGGGTGTGCCTGCCGATGCGATACGCTGACGGGATGAGGTTACGATGATGACATCAGCGCAGGATGCCGGGCGGCTGCGAACCTACTTTGCGTCCCTGCCACCCGACACCCGGCGGGAGCTCAAGAAAATGCGGCAGACGATTCGGGCCGCCGCTCCTGGCGCCGTCGAGGGTATCGGCTACGGGATTCCCGCGTTCAAACTGGAAGGACGGCCGCTCGTCTATTACGCCGCCTGGAAGCAACACACCAGTCTCTATCCGATGAGCGCCGCGATCCGGCGTGCCCACGCCACCGCTCTGAAGGAATACAAGACGTCGAAAGGGACGATTCAATTTCCTCTGGCCAAGCCGGTGCCGTCGGCGCTCGTCACGCGACTCGTGAAGGCACGTATCGCTGAACTGCGAGCCGGAAAGCAGTAGGAGCATGTCGGCCGCCAGGCGCGCCCGGTATGCGGGCAGGAACCCCCGCGCGTTCAGCGAGAAGTACAAGGAACTCGACCCAGCACGGTACCCCTCCGACGTTCGGAAGATCCTCGCGTCAGGCAAGACGCCGGCGGGGACCCATCTGCCGATCATGGTGGATGAAATTCTGGACGCGCTGCAGCCCATGCCTGGCGAGGTTGCGGTCGACTGCACACTGGGCGGCGGCGGGCACGCCCTCGCGATCCTCGAACGGATCCGGCCCGGCGGACGCCTGATCGGGCTCGACATCGATCCGTTCGAGTTGCCGCGAACAGAGACGCGCCTCCGCACGGCCGGCTTTGGCCCCGAGACCTTCAGCGCACACCTTGGGAACTTCGCGGGCCTGCCGCGCGCCCTTGCGGAGAACGACGTCTCCGCCGCCGACCTGATCCTGGCCGACCTTGGGGTGTCGTCGATGCAGCTCGACAACCCGGAGCGCGGCTTCAGCTTCAGAGAGTCCGGTCCCCTCGACATGCGGATGAATCCGTTGCGTGGCGAGCCGGCGTCGCGGCTGCTCTGGCGCCTGAGCGAACAGAAGCTGGCTGACCTGCTCGAGACGAATGCCGACGAACCGCACGCCCGGCTGATCGCGAGTCTTCTCAAGGAGCAGCTGCCCGTGACGACGCAGGAACTGGGCCGGAGGGTGCATCTGGGGCTGACACAGGCGCCACTGGGTCTGACGAAGCCCGAGGTGAAGATGTCGGTCCGCCGTACATTTCAGGCCCTGCGAATCGCCGTCAACGACGAGTTCTCCGCACTCGATGCGCTGTTGCGGTCGTTTCCGATGTGCGTGGCGCCCGGTGGCCGCGTGGTCGTGCTGACCTTTCACTCCGGCGAGGACCGGCGCGTGAAGAAGGCGTTCCAGACGGGCTATCGCGATGGCGTGTATTCGGCGGTCGCGAGCGAGGTCATTCGCGCCACCTACGAGGAAACGCGCGCGAACCGCCGCGCCTCGTCGGCGAAGTTACGCTGGGCCGTGCGCGCGGCCGCCTCCCCGACGACTGCAGCTACAATACGCGCAACCGATGGAGGTACCGATGAGAACGAATGATCCGCTGCTGGCGCCCGTGAACGGTGGGGAAGAGCGCGATGTAGCCGGCGTGAAAGTCAACATGACACGAGCGGGTAACGCCCGTGTGAGGCGGGTTATTTATCCGCCGGGCTTTCGCTGGTCGAAAGACATGAAGGGCCAGGTCGGCACCGACTTCTGCATGCACGCGCACGTGGGTTTCATCGTGGCCGGGGAAATCGAGATCGAGTACCAGGACGGCTGCCGGGTGCGGTTCACCGCCCCACAGGCTGTCGTGATCGAGCCGGGCCACGACGGTTGGGTGAACGGGGATGCCCCTGCCGTCATGATCGAGGTGGACTTCGAAGGGGACACGACGCGGCAGTTTGGTCTGCCCGACAAGCACCAGGACTGATCGGCGCCAAAAGAACGGGCGATGGCCACAGACCATCGCCCGTCCGCTCGTCGCGGTTACCGATTGTGCGGGACGGTCACCGTCGTGGTAGCGGTCGACGTATTGTTCGCGGCATCTTTCGCCGTGATCGTGACCGTGTAGACGCGACCGTCGCCTGACCCGGCGCGTTCTGATCGCAGACTGACGGCGTGGGCAGAGACGATGCTCCAGTCAGGCTCGGTGTCGCCATCGCCAGTGCCGTTGACGGGCTCATCGCTCGAAATGGACGTCACAGCCCAGGTCGCGGCGGTGCAGTTGTCCGTCACGTTTGCGCTGATCGCCACAGGCGCCATCCGGTGGTTCGGCGGCCAAAGAGCGTTCGGTGAAGCGCTAACCGATTGAATGACGGGCGCCGTCGTATCGGGCGTGCAGGCTCCTGGTCCCGCAACGCCTGATGAGCCCGGTGAGCCCGGTGCGCCCTTCTCTTTGGCTTTGCCCTCCGGCTTGGATTGTGTCGTCTTTTTTTCCTTGGCCTTGCTCTGTCCCTGGTCGGCGGCGCCGATTGCGGGCATGAGGGCCAGCGCGACGATTACGGCGCATGCTGCATTCTTCATGTGTAATTTCTCCTCGATTTACTGGGAGGCTGACTCCGGGTCGTGTCCTGGCGCTCGGCGTTCAATTACTCGCAAGAGTGACGCCAACGGTAGCTCAACAGGCCAGACTCATAGAATGCGCTTGCGCAGCGCCAGGCGGCGGGCCCGGTTGGACGAGCACTAGAATGAAGCAGGAGCGTGACGCAACATGCCTGTAATGCATGACATCGATTACAAGATCTTCGGCGACGACATGCAGTACGTCGAAGTCGAGCTCGATCCGAACGAAGCCACCGTCGCCGAAGCCGGCGGGATGATGTACATGGACGACGGCATTGAGATGGAGACGGTGTTCGGTGACGGCTCCCAGTAGCAGGGTGGGTTTCTGGGCGCGCTCGTCGGGGCTGGAAAGCGCTTGCTCACTGGCGAGTCGCTCTTTATGACGGTGTTTCTCAACCGCAGCGGAGAGCGCCGGAAGGTTGCGTTCGGCGCTCCCTATCCCGGAAAGATCATCCCTGTGCACCTGGCGGAGCTCGGCGGCGAGCTGATCGCGCAGAAGGATTCGTTTCTCGCCGCCGCCAAGGGGGTGTCGGTCGGCATCGCCTTCCAGCGCAAGCTCGGCGCCGGGTTGTTCGGCGGGGAGGGCTTCATCATGCAGCGCCTGCAGGGTGACGGCTGGGCGTTCGTCCATGCGGGCGGCACCCTTCACGAACGGACCCTCGCACAGGGGGAGTTGATCCGCGTTGACACCGGCTGCATCGTCGCGTTTCAACCGTCGGTCAGCTATGACATCCAGTACGTCGGGAAGATCAAGTCGGCGCTCTTCGGCGGAGAAGGACTGTTCTTTGCGACGCTGCGAGGCCCCGGCCGTGTGTGGCTGCAGTCACTGCCATTGAGCCGTCTGGCGAACAGGATCATCGCGGCCGCTCCGGGCCTCGCTCGCGGCGGCAAGGAGGAGGGGTCGATCCTCGGCGGTCTTGGCGGGCTGCTCGACGGCGACAATAGCTAGCGACGAGTGGCAGCGTTAGCGGACGCCGTTGAACGCACGCGCCTCGGCGTACAGTGTGAGAATACTCGTCGCGTAGGTGGACGCGCTTGCCCAGTTCCCGTTGCCCATCTGATTCCACAACGGCGCTTTCCCCTTCGGGAGGACGAGCGCGAACCTGGGGTCGACGCACGGGTTGTTCAGCGGCGGCACGGTGCACGTGAGCGCGGACGGATCCGCGTAGGCCCGCAAGTGCTGAATCTGGGCGCGCACGCCCGTGCGCGCGTCTCCGAAGACCGCCGGCGCCGGATTCGAGTCAGTGGCCCCGATCCCCGCAAAGTTGTTGGACGAGGCCGGAACGGATCCGCTGAACCTGAACCATCCGGTTTCCACCACGCTCTGCATGAACGCCACGTCTCCGGTCACCCCTTCCGAGGCCCCCTCCTCGACGAAATAACGCGCCATGACGTCAACCGGCACCGTCGCGTTGTAGTTCCCGGCGGGGCGCGGCTGCCGTCCGTTGAACCACGCGACGATCTGGGCAGCCGACAGGGTAGAGGACCCCATGATCGCCACCGTGGAACTGGGAGGAGTCGGCGTCGGAGTGGGAGTGGGCGCGACAGGTGAGTAGGAGCTGCAGGCGGCAACGCCAACGAGCAGCGCTGATAATGAGAACTGAATGAGCCGCCGCAAACTGGTCGTCATGACAGAGTCATTATCGCGCGAGACGGGCGTTGCCAGGAGGAAGATCGAGGCGGAGGAGTAGAATTCCGGCAATGATGAACCCATGCTCGAAGTGACCGCGACGCTCACGATAAACGAGTCGGAGCTGTCCGAGCGTTTCGTCCGCGCCTCAGGCCCAGGCGGGCAGAACGTCAACAAGGTGTCGACGGCCGTAGAGCTCAGGTTCGACGCCGCGCGCTCGACGGCGATCACCGACGAGGTGCGGGGGCGGCTCCGTACGCTTGCCGGTACGCGCATGACGGCCGATGGGGTGCTGGTGATCGACGCCCGTCGTCATCGGACGCAGGCGCAGAACAGGGCCGACGCGCGTGAACGGCTCGCCGACCTGCTGCGACAGGCGCTCGTCAGGCCCCGGCGCCGCCGAAAAACGCAGCCGACGAAAGGGTCCGTCGAACGGAGAATTCAGTCGAAGCAGAAGCGCAGCGAGACCAAGCGAGGGCGTGGAGGCATCGACGACGAGTGACGGCCCCATCCTACCTGCTGCGCTTCTGATTCACCGCGTCCCGAACCGCAGCGCACGCCGCTTGGCATCGATGGGATCCGTGGCTGCGCCGATGAGCGCGCGTTCCCACGAACCGTACGTCGGGTTCGGAATCATGATCCATCGGCGTCCCCACCAGTCGGCATTCGGGGCGGTGCGTGCCTGGCGGTCAGCGGGCGTGCCGGTGGCATCCACCACGAAGTCCCCGAGATCGTCGCCCACGAGCAACAGGATCCTGTAGCTCCGGGCCACGTGCGCGCGGCGAGGGCCCTTGGCGGACGTCTGCCACTCCGGCCGTTCCCCTCGCGTCAGCACGGTATCGAGGTCTGTCGGCAGACGGAAGCCCTGCGCCAGCAGATTGGCGCGTGTCGCCCCTTCAACCTGTGCCATGCGGTTGGTGATGAAGAAGACCGTGACCCCTTTGTCCAACGCGTATTGCGTGAACGCCTTCGCGCCCGGGATCGCCGGCGCGCCCGATTCCGCGACCCAGCGATTCCAGGCGTCTTCGGAGTAGGCAGCGTTGTCGCGCACGCCGCGCGCCTGGAAAGGGGAGTTGTCGAGGACCGTCTCGTCGATATCGAGCACCACGGCAGGCGGCAGGGTCGACACATCGCCCGTCTGCTCGATGGCAGCGGACCACGAGGGATCCTTCAGGGCATCGTCCAGCTGGCGGTGCGCCAGTCGGTAGGCCTGCAGGGCCGTCGCCTCGTACTCCACGGCGGTCTGCATCCACGCCACGGCATTGAGGTTTTCGTGTGGCAGCGCCGCGGCGCCAGCCCGAACGGGAGCGGCGGGGGTCGCCGCGGGTCCCGCGCTGCGCGCCGCGCAGCTTCCTGCCGTAACCGCGACACAGATGAGCAGCAGTCGACTAGTCATGAC
This sequence comes from Vicinamibacterales bacterium, assembly GCA_035575695.1. Lineage (GTDB taxonomy): Bacteria > Acidobacteriota > Vicinamibacteria > Vicinamibacterales > 2-12-FULL-66-21 > JACDCA01. The sequence continues at coordinate 15,601 of DATLXP010000123.1, read as the reverse complement.
GGAATTCTACGCCGCGCGGCCCATCGACGAATCGGCCCATCGATCAATCGGCTCATCGACAAATCGACAAATCGACAAATCGATAGATCGATAGATCGATAGGTCGATGGTATGCTCTCGCCCGGTAACATCCCGTGCGCACGCTGCCCATCGACGTGGCCCGACAGCTGTTGAAAGACGCCAGGCTTTCGCCATCCGAGGTCGAAGACCGATTGCGCAAGGCGCGCAGCAGGGCCTACTGGCTGGCGCTCGCTCCGGACCTGCATGTGGAAGCGTCCGGCCAGGGCCCCGACCTGCACACCGTGCCTGCGCATGCCTTGGAGGCTGCCGCCCAGGCGCTGGCCGAGGACGGCGCGGGCCGCGTGACGCAGGCGCTCGCGCCGGGCACCCTTGCCATCGTCAATCACGCGGTTGACCGGGTGGTCGCGGCCGGCTGGCCTCCGGCGTTCGTCTTCGTGTACGACGAGGCGTGGTGGTGCGCGCGTGCGCCCGCGCTGACCGGGCTGGCGGCCGCGGTGCTCGGCGCCGGCGCCTGGCAGTCGCCTATCGTCTGGATCCACCACGTGGCCGCCGCCAAGGGGGCGTCGGGCTGGGCGCCGCACTTCGACGGCAGCTCCCGCGCCCGGATGAACTGCTGGATCGCGCTGACGGACGCCACCGTGCACAACGGCTGCATCCATTTCCTGCCGCGGCGGTGTGTTCCCTCGGACCTGACGTCGCGCATGAAGGCCAGGACCGACGTGAGGATGGCGGAGCTCGTGGAGATGCTGCACGGCGCCGTGACGATGCCGGCGGCGGCCGGAGACCTCTTGGCCTGGATGTTCGATGTCGTCCACTGGGGAGGCCACGTGCGCGAAGCCGGCCTGCCGCCACGGCGCAGCCTGGCGGTGGAATTTGCCGCTGCCGCGGAGCCACCGCTCGACATGGACCATCCGGTGCTGCCGCTGACGGAGGCGCCTCCGCCTCTGGCTGTCCGCCTGAGGGGGATCGCCTGGGGCCTCGTGCGGTACCGGACGTTCGAGCCGCTGCTGACGCGATTCGAGGGCGTGGCGCAGGGCCTGCTTGCCTCATAATCTTTTCACGTCGTGAGAGCCAGCTACATCCGCGTCATCATCGTCGAGATCGTGACCCTCGCCTGCCTGTGGTGGCTTCAGCAGATGCTGGTCTGACGCATGCACCCCATCGACTGGACCATCGTCATCGTGTTCGTCAGCTGGATCGTCTACGACGGACTCAAGCGAACCAAGGACAGCCATCATATCGAGGGCTATTTTCTCGCCGGGCGCAGCATCCCGTGGTGGGCGGCCGGGATCTCGGTGATGGCGACACAGTTGAGCGCGATCACGATGATCGGGACGACCGGGCAGGGGTTCAATGACGGGATGCGGTTCATCCAGTTCTATTTCGCGCTGCCGGTCGCGATGATCATCCTCTCGGTGACGCTCGTGCCGTTCTTCTACCGGGCCAAGGTCTACACGGCGTACGAGTTTCTCGAGCAGCGGTTCGACTCAAAAACCCGCAGTTTCACCAGCCTGTTATTTCTGATCTCGAGAGGATTGTCGTGTGGTGCGGTCGTCTCCGCGCCCGCCGTCGTGCTCTCGCTCGTGCTCGATCTCAACGTCACGACGACGGCCCTGCTGATCACGCTTCCGGCGGTCGTCTACACGATGTTCGGCGGCGTGCAGGCGGTCACCTGGACCGACGTCAAGATCATGGGGTTAATCGTGTTCGGCCTCTTCGCCGTGATCGTGGCGGCGATTCTCGGTTATCCCGACGGCGTCAGCCTTACTGACGGCCTCAGCGTCGCGGCGGCCACGGGACGGCTGAAGGTCTTCGATTTCAGCTTCGACCTGACCAACCAGTACACGTTCTGGTCGGGCACCATTGCGGCGCTGTTCCTGTTCTGCTCCTACTTCGGGACCGACCAGAGCCAGGTTCAGCGATACCTGACGGCGCGGTCGCTCGACGAGGCGCGCCGTTCGCTGCTCATGAGCGCCTACTGGAAGATTCCCCTCCAGGTGCTCGTGCTCGTGCTCGGCATCCTGGTCTTCACCTTCTACGTGTTCAACCCCGGGCCGCTCCTGTTCAGCAGCGTCCACGACCAGCGGCTGCGCGAGGGGGCGTCGGCGTCGGCGTACGCATCCCTGAACGAGCAGTACGACGCCGCGTTCGACGAGCGGAAGGCCGCAGCCGAATCGCTCGCGCGAGCGCGAGCCGCGACTGACGAGGCCGGGATCGCCTCGGCGCAGGAGGCCGTGCGCTCGGGGGAGAGCAAGGTGCAGCGGCTCCGAAGCGGGGCGCGCGAGATGGTGAGGCAGTCGAGCGGCGACAAGACGTTCACCGACGTCAACTACATCATCCCGACGTTCATCCTCACGCAGTTGCCCATCGGCTTGATCGGACTGCTGATCGTCGCGATCCTGATGGCGGCGACCGACACGATCGCCGGGGAGTTGAATTCGCTCTCGACCGCGACCGTCATCGACTTCTACCGTCGGTTCTGGGGGCACACGGCCGACGACGCGCACCTGCTGCGGGTGTCGAAAATCGCGACCGGGGTCTGGGGCCTTTTCGCTGCCGTCGTCGCCGTCTGGGCCGCGGAGCTCGGCTCGCTCATCGAGGTGGTGAATCGATTCGGATCGTTTTTCTACGGGTCCATCCTTGGCGTGTTCATTCTCGCCGTCGGCTTCAAGCGGGCCACGGGCAATGGCGCGTTCATCGGCCTGTTTGCCGGGATGGGCGCGGTCGCCTGGGTCGCCACCTTCACGAAGATCGCCTTCCTCTGGCACAACGTGGTGGGCGCGGTCGTCGTGGTGATCGTGGGGCTGCTCGTCAGTGCGATCGACCCGAATCGTCGCACGCAGGGCGCCGTGTCACCCGCCCCGCGTCAGCAGCCCCAGGCGTAAATCAACCCGGGGACGATGAGCCACAACAAGCCCTTTCCGAGAAAAAAACAGAAGGCCAGGAGGCCGAGTTTCTTGCCTGTCTCGGGGATCACGCCCTGTATGGTATGACGGAGATGCCGTTCGGCAGTGCGCGACCCCTCAAGGGCGTCCTGCTCCTGGGCGCCGGGTGTTCCATCCTCCTCTGCTACGCCATCGCGACGTCGTCCTGGGTGGTGGGATCGATCGAGGGAGGGTGGACGTACAACTATGTGCGGCCCTTTGCACTTCGGCAGTTGCTCGTGGCCGCCGGCGTCAGTGCCGCGGCGGCGCTCCTGCTGAGGGCTCCCATCGCGGGCCAGCGCGTGTGGGTGATGCTCGTCGCCTGGGTCATGTTCGCGTCCGCTGCGCACGGGCTGATGTACTCGATCGCCCCGTACGACCTCGAACAGTTGTTCGTCAGCCCCGCTGCAAACTCCTTCTACACCCTCACGCAGGAGCGCGATGCATCAGACCTCCTCGAGCGATTCAACCGGGTGCGATTGCAGGCGCCGTGGCATGCCCGGAGCAATATGCCGGGAAAAACGATGTTGACATACGCGCTGACACTGGTCACCGAGCGCACCGACGTGCTGCCCTGGCTGGTGGTTCTGGTGTCCAACCTCGGTGCGCTGCTCATGTACGCGTTCGTGCGTGAGGCGTTCGATGATCGGCGCTCGGCTTTCTATTCGGCCGTGCTGTACCTGTTCGTGCCCTCCCGGGTGTTCTTCTTTCCGTTGATGAACACCGTCACGCCTGTCGTGGCGCTCGCGTGCGGATGTCTGCTGGTACGGTGGATCAGGACGGGGAGCGTCGTGTGGGCCGTCCTTCTGGGGGCGGCGCTCTATGGCCTCGTATTCTTCGAGCCGCTGCCGCTCGTGCTGGGACTGCTGTTTGCCGCGCTGGCCGGCCTCGCTTTGCACTGCCGCACTATTTCGCCCGATCGGTTCGTGCTGCAGTCGTGCGCGATGCTCGTCGCGTTCATCGCCACCGTCGAACTGGTCGTCGTGCTGTCAGGGTTCGACCTGCTCAGGGCGTTCCGGCAGATCCACGCGCATGCTCTCGAGTTCAACGTGGTCGAAGCGCGCGCGTACGGGCTCTGGGTCCGGGCGAATCTCTGGGAGTTTCTGTTCGGAGTGGGAATGGCCCAGGCGCTGCTGCTCATCGTCGCGCCGGTGGTCGGCCCGGTCCAGGCGCGTGGGTGGCGGGCACGGCTCTTCACCCCTATCGCCGCGGTGTCAATCGGGCTGCTCGCGGTACTCCTCGTGACGGACCTGCTCGGTGTGAACCGGGGCGAGGTGATTCGCCTCTGGATCTTTCTCGCATGTTTCTGCCAGATCCCCGCGGCGTACGCCTGCGCGCGCTTCACCGGCCATGGCGCGATCGCGCTCGTGCTTGGTCTCACCATCCTGCAGATCACGCTCGGGACGGCGATGATCCGTTTCATCATTCCGTGAAGGGCACGCCTTAATCCGCCCGGAGCGCCTCCATCGGGTCGATGCTGGCGGCGCGTCGCGCCGGAATCGCGCTCGCGATCAGCGCCGCCACCAACAGCGACGTGATCGCGGCGACAAAGGCGCGCGGATCATTCGAATCCAGCCGGAACAGGAATTTGTCGGCTGTCTTGCTCAGGGCCCACGCGCCTGCCGACCCGATCACGAGACCGATGGTCACGAGCAGGATCGCGTTGCGCATCACCATGCCGACGACGCTCGCGCGCGTGGCGCCGAGAGCCATGCGCACACCGATCTCCCGGGTGCGTTGCGCGACGATGTACGCCATGACGCCGTAGATGCCTACCGCAGAAATCACCAGACCCAGCAGGCCAAAGAGGCCGAGCAGCAGCATGTTCAGACGCCGCTGCGCGATGCGCCTGGACAGCACTTCTTCCATCGTTCGCGCATTCCGGATGGGAACGTCCGGCAGCACCTGGAGCACGGCGGCCTTGACGGATGGCAGCACGGCGTACGGATCGCCGGTCGTCCGAATCACGAGTTCGCTGAACACCGTCCGCAGCTGCGCCACGGGGGCGTAGACCTCCGTGATCGGCGGCGTTTCGAGGCTGCTCTGGTAGACGTCTCCCACGACACCGACCACCGTGCGGTCGGCGTCGTCGACCTTGACGGTGCGTCCCACCGGGTTCTCGCCCGGGAAGTACTTCTTCGCGGCGAGCTCGTTGAGGATCACCACGTTCGCCGCACCCGCACGGTCGCTCGGCTCGAAGAGTCGTCCCTCCCGAAGTGGGATGCGCAACGCCTTGTGGTAATCGGGCGTGACCCGCCGGATGCTGATACCGGTGGGGTCGTCGACGGTCCGGCCGGCCACTGCCATAAATGTTTTGCTCATGCTGCTACCGAGCGGCATGCCCCCGGAAATCGCGGACGCGTGCACGACGCCGGGTGCCTGCTGAATGCGCTCGACGATCCGGGTGTAGGACGCGGCGAAGTCAGGCGGCGCGACACCCGCGACTCCGGGCGGAATCCGCGGCTGGACCGACACGGTCAGAACATTGTCCCCCTTGAATCCTGGATCGATCCGCATGAGGGTCATGAAGCTGCCGATAAATAGCGCCGCGCCGACGAGCAGGATGACCGCGAGCGCAACCTCGACGATCACGAGCACGCTTCGCATGCGCTGACGCGCGGCCCCGGTGCTCGCGCCCCGACCGCCGTCCTTCAGCGCCTGGGTGAGATCCGGCCTGGAGAGCTGCAGCGCCGGAACGATGCCAAAGAGGAGTCCGGTGACGATCGCGAGGGTAGCGGTCACCCCGAGCACGCGCAGGTCCACCGCGATGGCCGCCACGCGGGGCACGCCCTCCGGCATCGAGGTCCGCAGCACCTGGACGGCCCACCACGCGAGCACCGTGGCGGCGACTGTGCCCGCCATCGAGAGTACGAGACTCTCGACCATCAGTTGCCGGATCAGGCGCCACCGCCCCGCGCCGAGCGCCGCGCGGATGCCGAACTCCCGCTCGCGGGAGCTCGCACGCGCCAGGAGCAGATTCGCGACGTTGGCGCACGCAATCAACAGCACGATCCCGACGGCGCCGAGCAGCATCAGCATCCACGACTTCGTCCGCGCGCCCAGCATGTGGTCGATCAGCGGCCGCGCGCCGGCTTTGTGGTCCTTGTTCCAGACGGGATGGGCTTTCTCCACCGCCTCGGCGATCTGGTCCATCTGTGCCTGTGCCTGCTCGATCGACACGCCAGGCTTGAGGCGTGCGATGGTCTGCAGGTAGTAGCTCCGTGAGCCCGTGACCCGGGTGCGCTCATCCGGCGGAATCACGTACGGCACCCACAGATCGGTCGCCCGTGTCATCCCGACGGGATACTGGAAGTCGGGCGGCATGACGCCAGCTACCTCGTACGCCCCTCCCTCGAGGGGGATCGTGCGGCCGACAATATTCGGGTCCGCACCGAAACGCCGCCGCCAGAATCCGTCGCTCAGAACGGCGACCCGGTGCCGGCCGTCCACTTCGGAGTCCGCGGTGAAGGCGCGCCCGTACGCGGGGCGGACACGGAGCACATCGAAAAATCCTGCTGTGACGCGCTGCCCTCGGAGGTCTTCAGGTTCCGCGCCGTGCTCCCGGAGCGTAAAGGCGCCCCCCGCAACCGCAGCCATGGATTCGAAGACCTGCTGTTGCGCGGACCAGTCGGCGTAATTCTGAGGCGCCGCGGGGCTGAGCGACAGCGGATCGCGATTGGGATCAGGCGTGGGCCCCGGGGGGCGGCGCTCGCCGACCGCGACGAGCCGATCGTGCTCGTCGAAGGGAAGACCTCGAAGGACGACGGCATCAACGACAGAGAAGATGGCGGTCGTCGCGCCGATTCCCAGCGCCAGAACGATCAGTGCGACGGCCGTGAAGGTCCTGGAGGAGCGCAGCGACCGAAAGGCGGCCCTGACATCGTCATGCATGAGCGTTCGACGGTCCTCGGGATCGTAGGGTTGGGTGCTACGGGGCCTGGCGCGGCGGTTGCGATGCCGACGGCTTCCTGGCGATCTCCGCCTTCAGCACCTCCACGGCCTTTTCGATCTGCATGTCGCGCCCCTGGACGAAGTCGGCCGGCGTGTTGTCCACGTACACGTCTGGCGGAACGCCGTAGTTCTCCATGTTTTCGCCGGCTGATGTCCACACGCCGCTGCCAGGCGTGCGGATCGCGGAGCCGTCGAGCAGCGTGTAGGACCCCGTCCCGATGACGGCGCCCATCGTCGGGACGCCGATGACCTTGCCGAGCCCGAGCGCCTTGAAGCCGGCAGGGAACATCTCGGCGTCCGAGGCGGAGCGTTCGTTCTGCATGACGACCATCGGTCCGTAGAAGTTCTGCGGGCGGGGCAGTTGAAGGCCCGCATCGCGATTCAACGTGTATTGGTACTGCCGCCCGGCGAGGATGGCGAGCAGCTCCTGGTCGATGCCGCCGCCGCCGTTGAAACGCTGATCGATCACGAGCGCTTTCTTTGTGCGGTTGGCAGCGAGGTCCAGCTGGAACTGGCGCAGGGATGGCGCGTCCATCGAGCGGATATGCAGGTAGCCGATGCCGCCATCACTCAGCCTGCTCACCATGTCGCGGCGGTCGTTGACCCAGCGCGCGTATTGCAGGTCGACGAACGCGCCTCCCGCCACGGGCGTGATGCTGACGTCCCACGCGCCCTCCTTCGACGGTCTGTCGTTGAGCCTGAAATGAAACTTCGCACCGGGCGCCAGGGTCAGGAACTGCCAGTAGTTGTCGGATGTCTTCAGATCGCGATCGTCGACCGAGATGAGGAAATGCCCCTCCTTGATCTTCAGGAAATCACGGTCCGCAGGTCCGTCCCTGTAGATGTGGCCGATCTTGAAGAACCCGGACGCATCGGCCACGACGTCGAAACCCGGATGGCGGGTCTGCACCGCGGATCGCGGCGCGTCCGAGGGGCCGCCGCTCACGCCGGTGTGCGAGGCATTCAGGTGCCCGATCATCATCATCATGACCGCGTGCAGCTCCTCCTGGTCGACGAGGTAGTCGAGGAGCGGCTCGTACGTGCTCCTGGCTGCCGTCCAGTTCACGCCGTGCATCTTCGCGTCGTAGAACCGGTGCTTCATGATGCGCCAGCCTTCGTTGAAGATCTGCGCGCGCAGGGCCTTGCGATCGACTTCGAGATTGGCGGTGTAGGTCACCTGGCGCGCAGTCTGGCTGGACGGGGCGGGTTCACTCCCCGATGGGGCCGCGCCGCCACGCCCGCCACGGCCGCCTTCGGTCGCGACGGCCGGGTTGATCGTCGCGGCGTAGAGTCCGCTGCCGGAGCGGAAGTACAACGTGCGCCCATCGCGGGCGAAGACCATGCCGCTGCCACCACCGAACGGGCCAGCCGCGCCGCCCCGCCCACGGCCTTCCCCCGGGGCCGCGGTGGCCGGGGGCGCCGGCGGCACGCGGGTCTGCTGTCCGGTTTCGAGGTTGATCAGGTATATGCCTGACGTGCCGTCCGCTGGCCCCGCACCGCGTCCGCCGCCCGCGGCACCGCTCGAGACGTTGACGACGACCGAGCGGCCGTCCGGCGAGGCCGACAGGCCACTGATTGTGGTGCCAGGGACCGTCAGCTGTCGCGCGCGGCGGGCGAGACCGTTCCAGTCGATCTTCACTTCCACGGGCGACGCACTGCCCGGGGCGCCTCGGCCGGCGGCCTGCCGCGCCGCGGCCTCGGCGGCGAGCCCCTGCGCCTCGTTGTCGATGTCGCGATTCATGGGGTCGCGTTCCTGGTCTCGCAGCGAGGCGACCCACAGCGCCATGCTCGGCGCGAGCCCTCCCTGTGACGCGATGCCGCTGCTCGTGCCCTCGCTCGACGTGAACACGATCGACCGGCCGTCGGGCGTCCACACGGCGGTGTTCTCGGAATACATCATCCGGTCGTCGGAAATGTGCCGTTCTTCACCGCCGGTGATTGGCGCGATGTAGATGTGCGAACGGGATGTGCGGTCCTGTTTGGAGAACATGACCCACGCGCTATCGGGCGACACCGACACCGCGCCGACGCGGCCGATATCACTCGACGAGATGACCGACGTCCGGCCGTCGCCGACGGTGTATCGATAGAGCTTCCTGTCGGCCGCTGTGTAGAGCACGGACTTCGAGTCCGGCGTCCAGGCCAGCGCGCCCTTTTCGTTATCCAGGTCGGTGATCTTCTTCGGCGTGCGACCCTCGGGATCCGACAGCCACACTTCGTCACGGCCGTAGCGATCCGACACATACGCGATGAATCTGCCGTCGGGCGACCACTTCGGCTGGTCGCTGCGCGACGACATCTTGTCTGGGGCGAGGCGTGTCAGGTCTCCGCGATCCGTGGCGATCGTCAGCAGCTGCCCGCGCGCCGAAATGACGGCGCGGCGCCCCGACGGGGAAATGTCGAACGCATCCACATCGTTGGTCACCGTCTCGACATCGAACTCGTTGTCTTTCTCGTCGCTCACGATGTCCAGCTTGATCTCGGCCGTGCGTCCCGTGGCCACATCGAGCTTCCAGATGCCGAAGTTCTCCTCGTAGACGATGACCTTGCCGTCGGCCGACATGGACGGCCAGAACAGGCTGCCCGACGCGTGACGGGTCAACTGCGCCGGTTGCGCACCGCTTTTCGCCGCGACCTTGTAAATGTTGTTGACGCTCTTCCAGACACCGGGACTGCCGGGTTTCACATCACGATCGTTCGGCAGCGGGTCCGCCACGTAATAGATCGCGTCGTCTGCGCCCCACATCGGCCAGTAGCGGTTGTAGCGCTCGTCGGCCAGGAGCTTCGTGTAGGTCTTGCCGGTCAGGTTGGCGATCCAGAGGTCGGCCGAATAGCTGCCCCGATAGTGCTGCCGCGACCAGGTGGCAGGGTGCCGGTTGAACACGAGCGACGTGCCGTCGGGCGAATAGTCGCCGTAGTAACCCCAGTCGAGCGGCAGGAGTTTTTCCTGTCCGCCGGAGACCCCGACCTCATAGAGGACGGCCACGCTCGGGAACGCCCCGTCGCCACGGGCGGATCGGAAGAGCACCTGCTGTGAGTCTCGCGACCAGCCCACGACATCGTCGCCGCCGGTATGGAACGTCAGGCGGCGCGGCATGCCGCCGGCGACCCGCACGACGAAGACGTCGTAGTTGCCGTGGCGGTTCGATGAAAAGGCAATCCACTTACCGTCTGGAGAGAAGCGCGGAAACACCTCCCGGGCGGTGTGGTCGGTGACACGATGGAGGTTGCCGCCGTCTTCGTTCGCCGTCCAGATGTCACCGAGGTAGCTGAAGGTGACCATGCCGGCGTGGTAGTCAGGATGGCGCGCAAGCTTCACTGGCGCGGCCACGACGTACGAGGCGCTTCCAACAACGATGACCGCCGCGGCGCACGCGGCCTGCCAGAAGGATTTCATTCGCATACAAACACCTCTGCGTGACGCCGCGGATGGTACTACACGCCCGACCTGAAGGTCGGGCCTACGGCTCTTTCGCCGGGCCTACGGCCGCAGCGTTATAGTGAGCCTCATGAGATTCGGTCTGATCGTCGTTTTCGTGACGCTCGCTCTGGCGGCGGGCGCCGCCCTGCAGTCTCCCCGCGAGGCCAACCGGGCACGGTCGACCGAGGCGGAAACGCGCGGCCTGGCGGATCCCTTCAAAGGCATCACGACGGCGGGAGGCGTCGTGCCGGACCTGTTCACGGTCCGTTCCTCGGGAGTGACGACCGAACCCGTCAGACTGGCGGCAGATGCATTTCTGTCAGCCCTGTCGCCGGCACAAAGAGCCACAACACTCTTCGGCGTGGACGATCCCGAATGGCGGAAGTGGATGAACCAGAATTTCTACGTCCGGCAAGGCGTCAGTTTCAAGGAGATGTCGGACGGGCAGCGCGACGCAGGCATCGCGCTGCTGCGCGCGTCGTTGAGCGCCAAAGGGTTGAAACTGGCCCGCGACATCATGCGCCTCAACCACACGCTTGGAGAGTTGAACGGCAACGACTTCGAGCAGTACGGGGAGTGGATGTATCACCTGACCGTCATGGGGACGCCGTCCACCAGCGAGCCGTGGGGCTGGCAGCTCGACGGCCACCACGCGATCATCAACTACTTCGTGCTTGGCGACCAGGTCGTCATGACGCCGTTGTTCGTCGGCTCGGAGCCGGTCACCGCGACGTCCGGCACGTTCAAGGGGACGTCCATCCTGCAGGATGAGCAGAACGCCGGTCTCGCGATGATCAACGCGCTCGACGCCGCGCAACGACGGAAGGCGATCCTGGACGCCTCGAAAACCGGCAACAACAATCTGACCGAGGCGTGGAAAGACAACGTCGTGCTCGACTACGCCGGCGTGCCCGCCAGCGAGCTGTCACCCGGCCAGCGCGAGCAGCTCCTCGCACTGATCAGGCTGTTCGTCGACAATATGGACGACGGGCACGCCCGTGTGAAGATGGAGGAAGTCCGGCGCCACCTGAACGCCACGCGGTTTGCGTGGGTCGGGTCCACGGATCCGGCCGCGGTGTTCTATTACCGGATCCACAGTCCCGTCGTGCTCATCGAGTTCGATCACCAGCGGCCGGGCAACCTTCGCCACTTGTCGGCGAGCCCGGCGAGCCCCGCTCGCGAGCACATTCACGTCGTGGTCCGGACCCCGAACGGCAACGACTACGGCAAAGACCTGTTGCGCCAGCACTACACGCAACATCCTCACAAGTAAGGTTCCATCCTGGCCCTCAGTTCGACCGTCTACAACGTCAACATCGACCTCTCCGATTCCGACCGCGGGGTGTACGAGACGCTCGACCTGCGCGTGGCCAGGCATCCGTCGGAGTCCGAGGAGTACTTCATCACGCGACTCCTCGCGTACTGCCTCGAGCATCAGGAGGGGATAGAGTTCTCCCGCGGCCTCTCCGACCAGGATGTGCCGCCGATTGCGCTACGCGATCTCACCGGCGTGATGCGCGCCTGGGTCGACATCGGCACGCCGGCCGCCGATCGTCTTCACCGGGCCGCGAAGTCGACCGCCCGCGTGGTGGTGTACAACCATAAGGATTCAGCGCAGTGGCTCGCGGGCCTCTCGTCGGCCAGGATCCACCGTGCGGACGAGATGGAGATCTACGCGATCGACCGGTCCCTCGTCGCCTCGCTGGCCGCGCGACTGGAGCGGCGGATGTCATTCGCGATGTCAGTCGCTGACCACGAAATCTACCTGTCGTTCTCCGACGGGGCACTGCAGGGAACCGTCACGCGCCAGCGGATTTAACGAGGATGTAACGAAAGGAAGAGGCCAAGATGCTGCGAGAATTCCGCGAGTTCATCTCGAGAGGCAACGTTATCGACCTGGCGGTCGCCGTCGTGATCGGCGCCGCCTTTATCAAGATCGTGAACACGTTCGTCGAGGGCGTCCTCATGCCGCCGCTCGGTCTGCTCATCTCGGGAGCCGACCTCTCGGCGATCTTCTACGTGCTCGACACGTCCCGCGGCATCCCGGAATCGCTCGCCGACGCGAAGGTCAAAGGCATACCCGTCATCGCGTACGGGCAGCTGATGATGGACGTGATTCAGTTCCTCATCATCGCGTTCGTCGTGTTCCTGCTCGTGCGCACGGTGAACCGGCTGAAGAGCCACCAGGCCGGCGAGGCCGGTCCGACGACGCGGGAGTGCCCGCAGTGTTTGAGCAGCATTCCGCTCAAGGCCGTCCGATGCGCGCACTGCACGTCGGTCCTGCAGGGATAGGGCTGTGGAGGCAGGCAGCGTGCCGATGAGCGTGACATGAGCCCATTCATGCGCGAGGTGCGCAACGCGGTGCTCATCGTCGCCGGCATCCTGTCGGCGGGGATGGGCATCCACGGCTTCCTCCTCTCGAGCAATTTCATCGACGGCGGGGTGACGGGCGTGTCGATGCTGCTCGCGAAGGCGTTCGGCTGGCCGCTGTCGGTCATCCTGCCGGTCGTGAACCTGCCGTTCATTGTCGTCGGGTACAGGCAGCTCGGGGCGGCATTCGCTGTGCGGAGCACGCTGGCGATCGCGGGCCTTGCGCTGACGCTCGCGTTCGTGCCCTTTCCCGATGTCACACCCGACCTGGTACTGACGGCGGTCTTCGGCGGATTCTTCATCGGCGCGGGCATCGGCCTTGCGGTTCGCGGGGGGAGCGTCCTCGACGGGACGGAGATAGCCGCGCTGCTCATCAGCCGCTACAGCCCGCTGGTGAAAGTGGGCGACGTCATTCTCGCCTTCAACGTCGTGCTGTTTGCCCTCGCGATGGCTGTCCTGGGGATCGAGGCAGCCCTGTATTCGATCCTCACCTACGTTGCGGCGGCGCGGACGCTCGATTTCATCATCCACGGCATCGATGAATACACGGCGATCACGATCATGTCGGACCACAACGAGTTCATCCGGCGGCGGATCATGGGGGAGCTTGGCCGCGGCGTCACTGTCTACCTGGCGCGCGGGGGGATGAGCGGCGAGGAGCGGGAAGTCCTCTACTGCGTCGTCACCCGTCTCGAGATCGGTCGCATCCGTACGATCGTCCGCGAGGCTGACGAGCACGCCTTCACGATCACGCAGCCGCTGGCGGACGTCCATGGCGGCACGCTTCGCAAGCGGGTCATGCACTGAGGCCGCTGACGAGCGTGTTCTTCTTGCCGTGCCGTTGGCGGCGCTCACATTTATGACAGCTGTACCTGATGCCCAGCCGCCGGTGCCGGCGCCCGTCGCGAAAAAGGTCTCGAAGGCAACGAAGATCCACGGCTCGACGCTGACCGACGATTACTTCTGGCTGCGGGAGAAGACAAATCCAGAGGTCACGACGTACCTGGAAGCGGAGAACGCATATACCGAATCGGTCATGCGGTCCCTCAAGCCGCTGCAGGAGACGCTCTACGCGGAGATGCTGGGGCGCATCAAGCAGACGGACCTGAGCGTCCCGTCGCGGAACGGCGCGTATTGGTACTACTCCCGGACCGAGGAGGGCAAGCAGTACCCGTACATGTGCCGCCGCAAGGGCACGATGGACGCGCCGGAGGAGATCCTGCTCGACCTCAACGCGCTCTCCCTGGGGCACAAGTTTCTTGCCCTTGGCGCCTTCGTCGTCAGCGACGACGGGAACTGGCTGGCGTTCTCGGTGGACACGACCGGCTATCGCCAGCACACGCTGCACGTGAAGGACCTTCGAACGGGCGCCCTCTCCACCGAACAGATCGAGCGCACCGGTTCGATCGTCTGGGCGAACGACAACAGGACGATCTTCTTCACCACGGAGGATGCCGTCTCCAAACGCTCCGACAAGTTCTGGCGCCACGTCGTGGGCGCTGACAGGAACGACCTCGTGTTCGAGGAAACAAACGACCAGTTCGATATTGGCGCCGGACGTTCGCTCGACAAGAAGGTCCTGTTTCTCGGGTCGTACGCGAAGACGTCGCGCGAGCTGCGCTTTCTCAAAGCGGACAACCCAACCGGCGAGTTTCGCGTCGTCGTTCCGCGATCGGACGGGCACGAGTACGACGTCGACCACTACGACGGGCAGTTCTACATCACGACCAACCGGGGGGCGAAGAACTTCAAGGTCGTGACCGCCCCGATGGAGGATGCGTCCGAGAAGAACTGGAACACGTTCATCGCGCACAATCCGGCGGTGAAGATCGACGGGCTCTCGTTTTTCAGGAAGCACCTCGTCGTGTCCGAGCGCGAGCGCGGTCTGAACTACCTGCGTGTCATCGACATGGTGGCGAAAACGTCGCATCGCATCGCGACCGACGAGCCTGACTACGCGATGGGCGTGGGCACGAACCCGGAGTTCGAGACCACGACGCTCCGCTACGGCTATCAGTCAATGGTCACGCCGGCGTCGGTCTTCGAGTACGACCTGGCGACGAGAGAACGGACGCTCCTGAAGCGCCAGGACGTGCTTGGCGCCTACGATCCCGCGGCGTACGAGGCCAAGCGCGTGTGGGCGACGGCGCGCGACGGCACGCTCGTGCCCGTCTCGCTGGTTCATAAGAGAGGGTTGAAGCTCGATGGCCGCGCGCCGATGATTCTGTACGCGTACGGCTCATACGGCGCGTCGATGGCCCCCACGTTCTCGTCGGCCCGCGTGAGCCTGCTCGAGCGTGGCGCCATCTACGGCGTGGCGTACATCCGCGGCGGAGGCGAGCTCGGCGAAGAGTGGCGCGAGCAGGGGCGGATGATGCAGAAGATGAATACGTTCAACGACTTCATCGACTGCGCGGAGTACCTCGTCAAGCACCGGTACACCGCATCGGACCGCCTGGTGATCCAGGGGGGCAGCGCGGGCGGCCTCTTGATGGGGGCGGTGGCGAACATGCGTCCGGACCTGTTCAAGGCGGTCGTCGCGCAGGTGCCGTTCGTCGACGTGATGAATACGATGCTCGATGCGACGCTGCCGCTGACGACGAGCGAGTACATCGAGTGGGGCCACCCGAATGAGAAAGCGGCGTTCGATTACATGATGCGGTACTCGCCCTACGACAACGTGAAGGCCCAGAATTATCCCGCGATGCTCCTGCAGGCCTCGCTGAACGATAGCCAGGTGCCGTACTGGGAAGCCGCGAAATTCGCCGCCAAACTGCGCCAGGTCAAGACCGGAGCCAATCCGATCCTGCTGAAGACCAACATGGGCGCCGGTCACGGCGGCGCCTCGGGGCGCTACGATGCGCTCCGTGAGACGGCCTTCATCTATTCATTCATGCTGTGGCAGATGGGGATC
>DATLXP010000122.1:0-11679 GCA_035575695.1 Vicinamibacterales bacterium | reverse complement strand
GGGCGGATCGGGGCGGAACAGAACGTCCGCGTCCAGCGGGCACTCGAGGTGCCGTTCATCGACGTCGAGGGGAGGCGCAGCGTGCTGCGATGCCCGAGGCTGCCGGCGCCGCTGCATCTTCTTGCGGGTGTGCTCACGTGGCACGGTCTCCCGTGGCCGGACCGCCTCTCGGCGTTACGGCTTGCCCCTGCGCTCTGGGAGATGCGGAGGACCACGCCACGTCGCGTAGGCCCGACCGTTCGCGTAGGCCCGACCTCTCGCGTAGGCCCGACCTTCAGGTCGGGCGCATCCGATGATGAAACCGTCCTGACGTGGCTGCGCCGGAACGGGCAGAGCCCTGGGCTTATCGACCGGCTGTGGGAGCCGCTCGCGGTGGCCGCGCTCAACCAGCCGATCAGCGATGCCGCTGCTGCGCCCTTCGTGCGCGTCCTCGCGGACCTGTTCGGACCCGGTCCGGTCTCGTCCGCCATGGTGCTTCCCACCAGACCGCTCGACGAGATGTATGCCGTTCCGGCGCGGGCCTTCATTGAAGCGCGCGGAGGAGAGGTGCGCACCGGTTCACTGGCGCGCGTTCTCGTGGAGGATGGACGCGTCACTGGCGTGGACGTTCGGGGAGAGCGCACGGAGACGGGCGTCGTGGTCTCGACCGTCCCGTGGCATCAGCTCCGCTCGCTCTTCCTCACTGTGCCGTCCGGGTTGGCGCGGATCGTCGACGACGCCTCTGCCATGAAGTCGATGCCGATCGTCACCGTCAACCTGTGGTACGACCGCGTGGTGATGGACGATCCCTTTGTCGGGCTGACGGGTCAATCGATGCAGTGGGTTTTTGACAAGCGGCGGGTCTTCGGGGAGCAGGCGTCGCATCTCTCGTTG
The DNA here is from genome assembly GCA_035575695.1 of Vicinamibacterales bacterium. GTDB lineage: Bacteria > Acidobacteriota > Vicinamibacteria > Vicinamibacterales > 2-12-FULL-66-21 > JACDCA01. Next base: position 10,806 of record DATLXP010000122.1, on the reverse strand, counting down.
GTGTCGAGCGCGGCGGTGGCCATCACGCCGCTCCGGCAGGAGGAGTTGATTGCCCTGGCGGCGCGCGAGGTCGCCGACAGCCTTGTTGGGGCTCGCGACGCGAGGCTCCTGCGGGCCACCGTTGTGCGGGAGAAGCAGGCCACGTTCTCGCTTGGTCGCGGGGAGCCTCCGCGTCCCCCGACACGGACGCCTGTCGCCGGTTTCTTTCTCGCCGGCGACTGGACTGATACGGGATTGCCGGGAACCATCGAGAGCGCGGTGGTGAGTGGACACGCTGCGGCGCGTGCCATACTGGAGGGGACAGCCACCATTTGACCTGAAATGAAGGGGACAGCCACCTATTCGAAATGGTGGCTGTCCCCTTCATTTGAGGTCAAATGGTGGCTGTCCCCTCCACGATGAAATCGATCATCCTTCACTATCAGGAAATCGCGCTCAAGGGGAACAACCGGCCCTGGTTCGTGACGCGGCTCGCCCGTAATCTTCGGCTGGCGACCAAGGACGTCGGTGTCCGGGAAGTCCGGGTCCTCATGGGACGCATCGAGCTCCTGCTCACGGAGGACGCCGACTGGAACGCCGTTCGCGACCGCGTCTCGCACGTCTTCGGTGTCGCAAACTTCGCCAATGCCGGTCGCGCCCCCCTGGATATCGACGCCATCGCCCAGGAGATCCTGAAGGACCTCGGCGAACGCGAACCCCGCTCCTTCCGCGTGTCGGCACGGCGGGCCGACAAACGCTTCCCGCTCTCGTCCCCGGAGATCGAGCGCGAGATCGGCGGGCGCATCAAGGAGGCGCGCAACTGGCACGTGGACCTGTCGAAACCCGAGCTGACGATCCACGTCGAGGCGCTCACCGACGAGGCGTTCTATTACTTCGGCAAGGAACCTGGCGCCGGCGGACTGCCGGCCGGCACGAGCGGACGCGTCGCCTGCCTGCTGTCCGGCGGGATCGACTCTCCGGTCGCTGCCTGGCGAATGATGCGCCGCGGCTGCCGCGTCACGTTCATCCACTTCCACAGCTACCCGATCCTCTCGCGCGCCTCGCAGGAAAAAGCGCGGGAACTCGTGCGCCTCCTGACCCGCTACCAGTACGACTCGAAATTGTTCCTGGTGCCCTTCGGTGACATCCAGCAGCAGGTCGTGCTCGCGGTCGCCCCTCCGCTGCGTGTCGTGATCTACCGCCGCCTGATGATGCGCATCGCCGAAGCGATCGCGCGTCGCAATCGAGCCCAGGCGCTCGTCACCGGCGAAGTCGTCGGGCAGGTCGCATCGCAAACGCTCGAGAACATGTCCGCGATCGACAGCGTGGTCTCGCTGCCGACCCTGCGCCCACTCGTCGGCATGGATAAGGACGAGATCACCGCCGAGGCGATACGCCTCGGCACCTACCCGATCTCGATCATTCCCGATCAGGACTGCTGCACGCTGTTCACACCACGACATCCGGCGACCAAGGCAAAGACCTGGGACCTCGAAGCCGCGGAGGCGCGGTTGCCCATCGAGGAGATCGTCGCGCGCGCCGTCGCTGCCGCGGTGGTCGAGGAGTCACATTTCCCGTTATAGAATTATTCGTTTTGCTAATGAGGGGGGACTGCCCGTGAAGATGACTCCAGGGAAACTTGCCGGCATGAAGGCGGTATCGAATGGTCGAGGCGTCATTGCCGCCGCCGCCATGGACCAGCGTGGGTCGCTGAAGAAATCGCTCGCCAAGGAAAAAGGGGCGGAGATCGGCGACCGCGACATGGAGGAGTTCAAGACCCACGTCACGGAAGTCCTCACCCAGCACGCGACCGCAATCCTGCTGGATCCCGAGTGGGGCATCCCCGCGAGCCGGCGCCGCGCGGCGGGCTCCGGCCTCCTCCTGGCGTACGAGAAAACCGGCTACGACGCTGCGACCCCGGGTCGACTGCCGGACCTGCTGGACGACTGGTCGGTGCGCCGCCTGAAGGAGGCCGGCGCCGACTGCATCAAGATCCTGCTGTACTACACGCCCTTCGACTCGAAGACGATCAACGATCACAAGCACGCGTGGGTGGAGCGCATTGGCGACGAGTGCCGCGCCAACGACATCCCTTTCTTCCTCGAATTCATCGGATACGAGGAAGGGGCTGACGAGAAGAGCCTCGAGTTTGCGAAGAAGAAGCCCTCGATCGTCACCGGCAGCATGGAAGAGTTCACGAAGGACCGCTACGGTGTCGACGTGATGAAGGTCGAGATGCCCATCAACCTGCCCTTTGTCGAGGGGACGCAGGCATACGGCGGTCAGACGGCCTACACGAGGCGTGAGGCGATGGACCACTTCCGGCGTTCCGCCGAGGTTGCGACCAAGCCGTTCATCTATCTGTCGGCCGGCGTCAGCAACGCGGAGTTCACCGAATCGCTGGAACTCGCGGGCGAGGCGGGGACGAAGTTCTCGGGTGTTCTGTGCGGGAGGGCCACCTGGAAGGAAGGCATTACCGTGTTCGGCAGGCAGGGTGGGGATGCCTTCCGCCGCTGGCTCGAGACCGAAGGGGTGACGAACATCGCGAACGTCAATGCGCGCCTCGAGGCTGCGCGTCCATGGTTCGAGTTCTACGGGGCGAAGAGCGCCGACGAGCTCGGCTAGCCGAATAGGGGACAGCCACCATTTCGCAGTGTGCTATTTTGCGAAATGGTGGCTGTCCCTACTGAAGGTGGCTGTCCCCTACTTCGCGCGGGTGATGGCCTCGAGGTTCCCCTCGTAGGATAAATCCGGTCCCTGCGGCGGATAGCGCTGCTCCCGATAGACCGGATACGCCTCGGTCCGCAGGTGCGCCAGCATGCTGTGGCCGGTCCGCGAGGCCCGCTCGTGACGGAGCGCCGAGATATCGATCGGCGCCACGACGATCCGCTCCCCTGGACCCGGAGAGGCCTCGGCGAGCAGGCGGCCGTCGAAGTCCACGATTTGCGACCCGCCCGGCCATGAATACGGCGGGTAGTGCCTGAGGCTGGCCCCCTGGTTCGCCGCCACGACAAACGCGGTGTTCTCGAGCGCGCGGCAGCGGTTGACGATCGTCCACCAGTTCATCGGCTCGGTGGCGCCCCACGGATCCATGTACGCCGACACCCGCACCAGCACTTCCGCACCGTTTGCCGCCAACTGGCGGATCGCCTCCGGAAACAACCAGTCGTAGCAGATCGCGCAACCGATGCGGCCGATCGGCGTCTCGACGACGGGAAACAGCGGCTCGTCATATCCCGCGATATCGTGCGGGCTCGCGTGTACCTCGTACGGGATCCACGGGTTCACCTTCCGATACTTCGAGAGGATCCCGTCGGGCCCGATCAGGCAGGTCGTATTGAAGAGCGCGCCCGGCCACTTCGGATCCTCTTCGATCATCGAGCCGCTCTGGATGTAAATCGAATGCTCGCGCGCCTTCCCGACAAGGCGCTCGGTATGCTCGTTGGGGATTCGGACGGCGAGGTGGCGCCGCAGTTCGGCGGCCGTCGGATACACCGGAGCCGCGTGCGCGAACTCCGGGAACACCACCAGGCGCACCGGGAGGAATGGCGCCGCCCCCGCGACGGCCGCGTCGATCATCGCGAGCATCCGGTCGGTGTTGCGATGCATCGCCGCACGGTCGAGCGGATTCGGGTTGTCGGTCTGGCAGGCGGCAGCCGAATATCGAATCATGTCCGTGGTCATCGCTGCCCCACCGCCATGGGTGCCGCGAGCACCGGCACCGTGCGGGAGACGACCCTCGTGTTGTAACGGCGGACGTAGTCGCGCACGGCTTTCGGCACCGCACGCGTCCCCTCGTCATACGGATACTGACGCATGCCGTGATACGGGAGAGGTGAGGCGACGTCGGGGCTCGCGGAGTTGGCGTCCATCTCCTTACTGTAGCCGTCCGCGTGGAGCAGAAACGTCCGCGTCCAGCCTTCGGCGACCGGCGGCAGCGCCGGGAACGACAACGACAACGCATCGCCCGGGCGCGACACGACCAGCAGATCATCCACTGCGCCGATCAGTGCGCGGACGTCTCCTTCCCGCGTGTACCTGCCTGGCATGAGCTTCCATGGAGCGTCCGAGAGCACCCGGCCATAGTCGTAACCGAACGGCTCCAGGCCATCTGGAGACACTTCGGTCGAATAGCCGCGCCACCGCAAGTCGGCCGTCCGTGCCTCGATGCGCGTGCGCTGGACTTCGCCTCCAGACGATGTGTCGACGAGCACCTGGTCCCAGTAGATCCGCATGTTGGTGCGCACCCGCAGCCTGGCCCCCGCGAGCGGCACGCGTCCCGTGAGGTCGACCACCACTGTCTGAGGACGTCCGACCGGGATCCCGATGTCCTCGATGACCGTCCGCCACTTGCCGTTGTCCTCGATCTCGAGAGACGGCGGACGAAGGCTCAGGCCGGCCTGTGAAGCCGCGACGTTGTCGCTCGAGAATGCGTAGTCGGTCCACGCCGTGAGGAGCAGTAACAGCCGCGCGCGGTCCCGTCTCGGAATCGTCACGTCGAGATGATGATCCTGCGCGTACCCGCGAAAGCGCTCCAGCGCGAAATCCGACGGAGCACGGCGATCGACCCGGGAGACGAGATCGCGCACATCGTGGCCGTGCTCGTCCGTCACGCGTTCCGGCGGCTGCGCCCCGCGCGTGACGAACAGCCTGTGCCGGGGGTACGGAGGAGCGAACAGGCCTTCGTTGGGATGGACTTCGGTGCCCACGCGGTGCGTGACGGCGATCAGCGACAGGCGGTCTACGAAGAGTGCTTCCTCGAGCTCGTTGGTGACGCGCAGCTCGTAGCGGCCGTTGCGCGCCTTCAGCTGGTCCCCGCGGATACGGACGAACTCCTCGGGGTCAGGCACGCTGCGCACACCAGGCGCCAGCCACAGGCCCATCTCACCGCCGCCGAGAAAGTCGCTGACGAACTCGAACCGCTCCCCGTTCCACGTGAAGAGGTACGGGCACGACGACGGCTTGCGGTCCAGCTCACCGATGTCGAGACGCTGCCGTCCCGCCGGAGAGGATGGCGTGTTCTCCGCCTGCACGATGCCCGACGGCCAGATCACGCGAACGACATCGGCACTGCGCCGGCCGAGGCCGAACACGAGGTCGGCCTGACCCGCCGACGGGGTCGCCGACGAAGTTTCGAACCGTCGCAACAGGCTGCCGGCGCGCATGTCGATCCGCGATCCCACGGCAGAGCGATTGCTCACACGCGCCTTGAGACGAACCGTGAGCGCCCGCGCCGGCGGACCGTCGTTTCGCCAGACCCTTACCTTCCCGGCGTTCGCCGCCAGCAGATCGACATCTCCATCGTCATCCACATCCGCGGACGCCAGTGCACAGCCGACATCGCAGGGACTGTTCGGCAGCCCCGTGGCTGCCGAGACGTCGATCCAGGCGTTGCCGATGTTACGGAGCACGCGGAACCCTCCTGCTCCGAGAGTGACAAGGTCGAGTACGCCGTCGGAGTCGTAATCGACGAACTGCGCCGCCCGCGCGCCGGACGTCGCGACTGGCGCCTCGGTGGTCTTGAAGGATGTCGCTCCGTCGCTCGCGACGAGAAGGCCTGGGGCATCTGCACGCCCGAGAAAGAAATCCGGGCGCCCGTCCGCGTTGAGGTCGGCGAGCGCAAGGGACTGGTAGGCCTCTTCTCGAAAGCCCGAGCGCGAGGCGACGTTCTCGAACCGACCTTCCCGCATGTTCCTGAGCAGCGCGACTCCCTTCGAGCCCGCGAGCATGACGTCGACGTCCCGGCCGGCGTCGAAGTCGGTCGGCACGACCGAGGTCGCTGCTCCAATGGAACCATCCAGACCTGTGGACGGTGGAAAGCGGACGAAGGTCCCGTTGCCGTTGTTGCGCCAGGCCTCGGCCGCTCCATCGCCTGCCGCGATGAAGTCCACGTCACCATCGTGATCGAGGTCCGCCCACGCGGCCGTGCGGCCGCCGGCGGCCTTTTCGAGCGACGCCTTGACGGTGACGTCTTCAAACGCTCCGCTGGTGACCTGACGCCAGAGGGACACGCTGCCCGACCTGAGGACGAGCACGTCCGCCCGGCCGTCGTTGTCGTAGTCGGCCGCGATCGTTCCTGTGACCGGTCCTGTGGACGCTGGCGTCGGAGCCGGCTTCCATGACGCGCCATCGCGCCGGAACAAGCGTGGACCAGGTGCCCCGCTCACCAGCAGGTCGACGTCGCCGTCCGCATCCACATCGCTGAGAGTGATCGATGCCGCGTCGCCGGGCCGCGCGCCCGGCAGCGCCTCCGCGGTGACATCCCGAAAGCGGATGGCCGGTATCCCTGTCTCGACGAGTTGCGGCTCCGCGCCCGTCGAGACGATCGCCTCGGCATAGCGTCCCTGCTGGAGGTAACCGGCGGCATACGTGACCGCGTAGGGTGCGTCACGCAGCACCTGGAAGCGCGCCATCGCCGCCTGGCCCTCAGCGGTACGGCGGGCGCGCAGCAGCGCTGTCGCGTGCCCATAGGCGGCCGTGGCGTTGAAAGGTTCGGCGGCAGCGGCCTTCGCGAGGCTGTCGATCGCCTCGGCATAGCGTCCCGTCTCGAGGTGCACCTGCCCGATGTTGATCAGCGTGGCGACGTCGGATGGATCCAGCTTCACAACCTGCTCGAAGGCTGTCAGTGCCTCGACGTCATTCCCGGCGGCCCGGGCAGCCAGACCGGCGACGAACCAGGCGCGGGGCTCCTGCGGCATCGCTTTCGCCGCGGCCATCGCTTCTTTCGACGCCGCCTCAGGGTCGCCGTCGTAGTGCAGCGCGATCGCCAGATTGAGGTGGGCGAAGGCGACGGAAGGATCGAGTCGCAGCGCATCTCGAAACAGCGCCGCCGCGGTCTTGTAGTCGTAGCGTTCGAGGGCCGCGACCCCGGCGTTATTGGCGCGGTACGCGTCCTCGCTCGCCGCCTGCGAACGAGACAGCTGGCCGTTGCCAGCCGCGAGGGTCACGACGACAAGGAGAACCGCGAGCGCCGAACCCAGAAGCCGCATACATGATTCTACCGTCGCGCGAACGGAAGCCGCTGAACGATGCCGCGGCCTTCCTTGATGGTGATGGTCTGGTTGGCGTCGGCCGCAGGGATGGTGTCACGCCGGCCGCTCGGCCAGAGCACGTCGATCGGCCCCGCCGTGGAGGCCCGATCCAGGCCAAACGTCAATGGCAGCTCGCTCTGCGAGAGGTAGCTCGAACCGCTGCGCACCATGCCCCACTGACGTCGAGCGCCCACCGTCACGTGCACGACGGCGCCGATACCATCGCGGTTCGACGTCACCCCTTCGAGGCGCACGCGGAGACTGTTTCGCGCGTTGCCCCCCTGATTGCGGAGGATTCGAGCAGGACCGTTGCTCGCCGTCACCGCGACATCCAGGTCGCCGTCGTTGTCGTAGTCGGCGTACGCGGCGCCGCGCGCGACGACCGGGCGCTGCAATGCCGCGCCGGCCTTGCTGACATCCTCGAAGCGGCGGTTGCCGAGGTTCCTGAAAAGATGCGCGGGCTGCGCGTATTTGATCGTGGACTGCACGGTGGCAATGTCGTCGGCAACATGGCCGTTGGCCGCGAAGATGTCGGGCCAGCCGTCGAGGTCGAAGTCGAAAAAGAAACAGGCAAACGTCAGCGATAGGCGCGTCGACCTCCCCAGCGTCGACCGCGCCGCGTCATCGATGAACAGGCCGTTCCCCTGGTTGCTGTAGAGGGCCATCATCTCGTTGGAGAAATTCCCGATGACCAGGCTCGGGCGCCCCGAGCCGTCGTAGTCGGCGGCATCGACACCCATGCCGGCACGCGCGACCCCGGCCTCGTTGAACGCCACGCCCGCACTGACGGCTGCGTCGGCGAACGTCCCGTTCTTCTGGTTGCGGTACAGGCGGTTGGGCTGCGTGTCGTTGGACACGAAGAGGTCGAGCCACGAATCACCGTCGTAGTCGAACACGGTGACGCCGAGAGCTTTGGACGTGGGATCGAGAAGGCCGGCGCGCTTCGTGGCATTCTCGAAGCGGCCGCCGCCCGCGTTGCGATACAGCGTGGGGCTCTGGCCCGGGTACGACTCCGGCGTGCAGTACGACTTGGCCTTTCCGTCAAGCGCGCACCAGAGGTCTTTCGCCAGCGTCCACCCGACGTAGTTGGCGACGAAGAGGTCGAGTCGCCCGTCCTTGTCGTAGTCGAACCAGGCGGCGCTCGTCGAGAAGGACGGGTCCCCCACGCCGGCAGCTGCAGTGACGTCGGCAAACTTGAAGGCGCCGCTGTTACGGTACAGACGGTTCGCGCCGAGCGCCGTGACGTAGAGGTCCACTCGCCCGTCGTTGTCGTAATCACCGGCGGCCGCCCCCATCCCGTAGAGAGCGGACCCGAGGCCCGAGGCACGAGTGACGTCAGTGAACGTGCCGTTCCGGTTGTTCTTGAAGAGCGCGGAGGACGCGGCGGGGCCGCGACCCGGCCAGCTGGTGCCGTTGACGAAGAACACGTCCTGCCAGCCGTCGCCGTCCGCGTCGATGAACACGACGCCGGACCCCATCGTCTCGGGCAGGTACTTCTTGCCGAATGCGCCGTTCCGATGAACGAACCTGATACCGGCGCTCGCGGTCGCGTCCTCGAAGACGACGGCCGGCTTCTGGGCCGTCACGGCCGGTGAAACGATGGCAAGCGCAACGGCGATCGCCGCTGCCGCGGCCGCGATGGAGAAGCGGCCACGGGTCACTGCTTGCCTTTGCGGGCAGGGCTGAAGCCCTGCGCTACGGGGCCTACCGGGGCTGGAGGCACAGGCTTGCCGTGCTCGTGGACCGACTGGCGTTCGTTGTTGTCGTCGGGATGCAGTTGCCGGTACGGGCCGGTCACCGTCTGCGACGCCTCGTCGGCCTTGAATCGTTCGTACAGCTTCCGCTCCCGAGCGGCGTTGGCGGCGTCGCCGAGCCCCTGGTAGGCGAGCATCAGCGTGTAGTGAGCCTGGAGGTCCTCTGCATCGACGCCGAGCACGCGCTTCAGCATGGCGATCGAATCCGCGAACCGACGCTGGAGGAACATCACCCGTCCGATCTGGTTCAGCACGACGCGGTCCCGCGGATACTGCGCCGCCGCCGTCTCGAGGTGCGTGAGCGCGTCCTCGTATCTCCCCTGCTCCTTCAGCGACACGCCAAGAAAGAAGTGCGTCTTGGCGAGCTTCGGATCGATCTGCAGCGCCTTCCGGAGCATGGTTTCAGCCGCAAGCACGTCCCCTTCGAGCACGTGAATGCGGGCCACGTTGACCCATCCGTCAGCGTAGCCGGGCTCGATCTGCGTGACGGTCGTGAAGGCGTCCTTCGCGGCGCGGAGGTCCCCCTGCAACAGGAGCCCGATGCCGTAGTCGTTCCAGCGCTCCCGGTCTTTCTTGAGCGCAGGTGGCGGCACCGCGGCAGCGTCGCGCGAGCCGGCCACGCGAATCGTCGCCTCGTCTTCGGCCATTACGGTAATCGGCAGGTTCGGGATCGACTTCAAGGCGCCCGACACCGTGGACGTATCGCCGGTGAAGAGCCAGCGCCCGCTGTCGTGTGACGGCGCGAGCGGAAAGCCAACGTGTGATGGGTCTCGCACGCCTGCGTAGGCCCACTGTGTATTCCACCACGAGAACTTGCGATAATTGACCTTCGCGCGGAGCCGGATCTGGCCTGTGACGTCGGCTGGGACCTGCAGGCGATAGTGGACCGTATCGGCCGCGCCGGGGGGGATGAGCCGCACGTAGGCGACCGACCTCGCCATCCAGGCATTGCGCTTGTTGATCGGGTTGCCTGCCGCATCGAGCATCAGGCTCCGGTAGACATGCGCGCCGGGGTCCACCGGGCCACCATTCTCGACCGCGCCGCTGTGCATGATCACGCGTCCGGAGCTGTCGGTCGCCTCGAGCTCGACCCAAACGTCGAATGCGTCGACCGTCCCGCCAGGGAAAAAATGTCCGACCTTGCGCGTGCGCACGACGACGTCGACACGGACCGACTCGCCGGGACGAACCGTGCCTGCGGTTTCGATCGGCGCGAACACCTGCCCTGGCGCACTGGACGCGCTGCCGGTCGCGCCGAAATTCATCGATTCCTCGCCGACGGCGAATGTGCTCGCGATCTGCGGCTCCCCCCCACGCGAGGGGCCACGCTCGGCCTTGGCCTCGGCCCCCTTCACGAGCGCGAAGATGTCGACCGTGATCTGCTTGTCGCGGAGAAATTCCTGAGTGAGACGCAACTGCTCGTGGTCGCCGTTCACGAACGGAATCGCGGTGTTCGCAGCGAGAAAGCGATGGGAGCGGACTTTCCCGTCCCGCGCGGCGGGGTCCTTCGAGGGCACCTCCGCCATGTGGCAGTCGGCGCATTTCTGGGGCTTCGGCGGATAGTAAAACGAGCGTGCCCCCTGGCCCGAGACACCGGACGCCTGCCAGTTGTCGTAGTCGTTGAACCCGCGGAACCACCGGTAGGAGTTCACCGGTTTGTCCTGGTGGACTTTGTGACATGAGCTGCAGAACTCGGCCGTCTGGTCCGTGTGGAACGGCTTCAGGAAGGCGTCTCGATGTGGCTTCGGGTCCAGGTACAGCAACGTGTCGTGAATCTTCGAAAGGACCTTATTCTCGCTCGCCGCCAGATCGTGAAGGGGCGGGTATTCGACCGTGAAGTCCCCTTGCCCCATTGTGCTGCCGACCTTGGTGATCGCGTGGCACGACATGCAGCCCAGCCCTGCTTGCGCCTCTGGGGTGTTGATCTGTTCCTTGACGGGTGTATCGAAGCGTCCGTTGAAGAACATCGCGTGATCATGGCAGCCCGCGCACCACTTCGACGGCTGCGTGCCGACGACGTCCTGCATGTACTCGATCGACTT
>DATLXP010000121.1:0-28975 GCA_035575695.1 Vicinamibacterales bacterium | reverse complement strand
GGCAGCGTCGGGGTATTGCCGTACGCAGACGACGATCCGGCAAAGACGAGACGTTTCACTCCCGCGTCGCGGGCCGCCACGAGCACGTTGAGCGTGGCGACCACATTGGCGCGGTGGGATGTAATCGGATCCTTGACGGAGCGCGGCACCGACGGGATCGCCGCCTGGTGCAGCACGAAATCGCACCCCTCGACGACCGAGCGCGCGAAGTTCTCCTCGGCGAGGTCCCCTTCATGAAACTGGACGCCCGGCACGTGATCGAGGTTGGCGCGCTGGCCCGTGATGAGCGAATCAGCGACGCGGACCGTGTGTCCGCGCCGGACGAGCTCCTCCGACAGGTGAGATCCGATGAAACCGGCTCCGCCGGTGACGAGATAGGTAGCCATGAGACGTGACGTGATCCAATGAGAAGACCCGCCGCAGCGGGCCGTAAGCCGAATTCTGTTCCCGCCTCCGCCCGCCTCCGCCCTTGCGGGCTTCGGCGCGACGTCGGCGGACGACAATCATTCCTCTAGCCCCGCCATCGCTGGCGGGATCAAGCGGCCTACCCGGAAACGAGGAACGGGCCGTTCCTTAGAGCCCGACACGGTTGCCCGCGCCGAGTCCTGCGTCTCCCTATTTGGCCTTGCTCCGTGCGGGGTTTTGCCTGCCACCAGTGTTGCCACCGGCGCGGTGCGCTCTTACCGCACCTTTTCAACCTTGCCTGCCAGTGTGCCCGGCTCACTTGGCAGGAGTGGGTGGCGCCTGACCCGTGAGCGCCACCACGCCTGCCCGGCGAGCCGGACACACCGACATAGGCGGTATGTTTTCTGTGCCACTGTCCTTCGAGTTGCCCCGACCGGGCGTTACCCGGCGCACTGCCCTGCGGAGTTCGGACTTTCCTCCCCGTCGTCGCCCGAGGGCTCCGGCGCGGCGATCGTCTGGCCCACTGCGGCGAGGGCCCTATTATCCGTCATTGTCCTGACTGATCCCGTACTGCTCGAGCTTTTTGTACAGGTTGCTGCGGGGCGTGCCGATGACCTCGGCGGTCTTCGAGATGTTCCAGTGGTGCTCGCGCAGCTTGTCGACGAGGAACGCACGCTCGGCGACCTCCTTGAACTCACGCAGGGTCCCGGGGCGTTCCTTGTCGTGTTCCGCCGCGGCAGGCTTCGCATCGAGCCGCACGATGTCGCGAAGGTCATCCACGTCGATGACGTCTCCGGGCGTCATGATGATCAGGCGCTCGACGGTGTTCCGCAGCTCGCGGATATTCCCCTTCCATCGCGCTTTCTGCATGAACTCCAGCCCGGCGGCGGAGAACTTCTGGGGGCGGCGTCCGTTGTCCCTGGTGAACAGGTCCGCGAAGTGACGCACCAGCGCGGGAATGTCGTCGCGCCGATCGCGCAACGGGGGTACCCGTATGGGGATCACGCTCAGCCTGAAGTACAGGTCCTCACGGAACGTCCCCTTGTCGATCTCCTGCTCCAGCTCTTTGTTCGTGGCGGCGATCACGCGGACATCCACCTTGATCGTTCGCGCCGAGCCGAGCCGCTCGACTTCCCCTTCCTGGAGCACGCGCAGCACTTTGGCCTGCGTCTTGGCGCTCATGTCGCCGACTTCGTCAAGAAAGATCGTGCCTTTGTCAGCCTGTTCGAACTTCCCGATCTGCTTCTCGGTGGCGCCGGTGAAGGATCCCTTCTCGTGTCCGAAGAGCTCCGACTCGATCAGCTCCTCGGGTATGGCGGCACAGTTCACCTGCACGAACCGCTCGCGACTGCGCAGGCTGTTCCGGTGCAACGACCGTGCGACCAGTTCCTTGCCCACACCGCTCTCGCCGAGCAGCAGCACGGTCGCGTTGGTCGGCGACGCACGCTTGATGGCATCCCACACCTGCCGCAGCGCCGGGCTCTCGCCGACCATCTGGTGTCGCGCCTCGACGGCACGCTTGAGCGACCGGTTCTCGTCCACCAGCCGCTCGCGCTCGAGCGCATTCTTCACGGTGACGAGGACGCGATCGGTGCCTAACGGCTTCTCGATGAAGTCGATCGCCCCGCGCTTGATCGAGTTGGCGACCTCTTCCTTCGTCGCATGACCGGAGATCACGACGACGGGGATCGCTTCGCGCGACGTCTGCAGGCGCTGAAGCACCTCGAGCCCGTCCATGCCGGGCATCTTGACGTCCACGAAGACCAGGTCCGGGCCGTCGCGTTCGGCCAGCGCCACCCCTTCAGCGCCGCTCGACGCCTCCACGACGTCGTAGCCTTCATACTCGAGGATCATCCGCAGCGACCTGCGGATCTCCGCTTCATCATCGATAATCAGAATGCGTGACTTCATCTATTCCACTGTGACGGTCAGGACCGCGCGCTGCGAGTTCGAGGGGTCGTAATAAAAAATCGCGAGTATGTCGCCTGGCTTCGCCGCGCCGACGACACGCTGATAGTCAGCCACGGTCGGCACCGGGCGACGATTGATCTCGATGATGACGAATCCCCGGCGCACATGCGCGGAAAATGCGGCGCCTGTCGGGTCCACGCGCGAGACGATGACCCCCCGCACGAAATCCGGGATCCCAAGGCGTCCGATGAGTCCCCGGTCGATGTCGCGGACCGTGAGGCCCAGGGGCACGTCGACCCTCCCGTCAGGCGGCTGTACGCCGCGCGCGCCAGGACCCCGGGGAGGCGCATCACCGTCAGACGATCCGTTTCCCTGCGGCCGCTCGGTCAGGCGCACCGGAAAGATCAGGCGGCGGCCGTCGCGCATGACCTCGATGCGCGCGATGGACCCTGGCGGGCGGGCGGCGATGTTGCGGATCAGGTCCTCGTTGCCGGCGATGTCGGTCCCTTCCACGTCGACGACGACATCGTAGACACGCAGGCCCGCCCGGGCGGCCGGCGAGTCGTCCGAGACGTCCTGCACGAGCGCGCCGCGCGCGACGTCCAGGGCGAGCGCCCGTTGCAGCGACGGGGTCACGTCGGTCAGCAGCACGCCCATGTACCCGCGCGACACGCGCCCGCCTGCCTTGAGTTGCGGCAGGATCGCGACCGCCTGGTTGATCGGCACGGCAAAGCCGATGCTGCTCGTCCGTGAGCTGACCGCCGAGTTGATCCCGATGACCTGGCCGCGCGTGTTGATCAGCGGACCGCCGCTGTTCCCGAAGTTGATCGCCGCGTCGGTCTGGATATAGTCGTCCAGGCTCGCGTCGAACAGCTTGCGCCCGACGAAACTCACGACGCCGACCGTCACGGAGTGCACGTAGCCGAGCGGATTACCGATCGCGCAGACCCATTCTCCGACGCGCAGCTCGTCGGAGTTCCCGAGCACGACCTCGGGCAGGTCGTGAGCGCCGGGGATCTTCAGCAGCGCGACGTCGGTCGCCGGATCCGTCCCGACGACCTCACCACGGAAGGCACGGCCGTCTGCCAGCGTCACGGTAATCCGCTCCGCGTTGTCGATGACGTGATGGTTCGTGAGGATGAAACCCTGGCGGTCGACGATGAAGCCGCTGCCCGCGCCGCGGCTCGGCACATCGGAATCCCGCGGAGGCTCACGTCGGTATCCCGGGTATGGGGGGCGAGGGTCGCGCAGCGCGGACCCCTGGGACGTCGTATCGATATTCACCACCGACGCGTTGACCCGTTCAGCCACGTCGGCAAAGCTCGCCGGCCCGCTGCCCATGCTCACGGCGCGGCGTGGGCCGGCCCCACCCGGTGGCGCCACCCTCGGCGCGGACGTCACGACAGGCTCCGACAGCTGCCCGGCAAGCAACAGTCCCACCAGGAACGCCACCGTGGAGGCGAGCGCGACGGTCAGGATGGTGAATCGGCGCACGCTCAGATTATAAGTCTCCTGAAATCGTCTTCGGTGAGAACCGCGACGCCGAGTTGTTCGGCCTTCTGAAGCTTGCTGCCAGCCTCCTCGCCGGCCAGGAGGTAGGACGTCTTCCTGCTGACGGAACCCGCGACCTTGCCGCCAAGCCGCCCGATCGCCTCAGTGGCTTCCTCACGCGTCATCCCCGACAGGGTGCCGGTGATGACGAACGTCTTGCCCGACAGCGGCCCCGGAGCCAGTTCGCTTGGGACCGGCTGCTGCGAGGCCATGTTGACGCCGGCCGCCGCCAGTTTCGCGACCAGCGCGCGGTTACGCGGCTCGGCGGCAAACGCGTTGAACGACGCCGCCACGACAGGGCCGATCTCCGGCACGGTCTGGAGCGCGTCGGCTGGCGCGTCGAGCAGCGCGTCCATCGTTCTGAAGTACCGCGTCAGCGTGGACGCGGCCTTCTCGCCGATGTGCCGAATCCCGAGTCCATACACGAGACGGGACACGTCGTTCGCCTTGCTGCGGGTGATCTGCTCTATCACGTTCCTGCCGACTTTTCCGAGCTTGCGCGGGACCGCGCGGTCGGATCGCGGTTCCCTGGGCGTCACCACAAGCTGCTCGAGTTGCTCGGAGCTGAGGTGATACAGGTCACCGAAGTCATGGACCAGGCCCTGCTCGATCAGCTGGTCCACAAGCGACTCGCCAAGGCCTTCGATATTCATCGCCGATCGAGAGGCGAAGTGCTCGAGGCCACGGCGCAGGCGCGCGGGGCAGGACGTGTTATCGCACCGCCAGACGACCTCGTCTTCGTCGCGCTGCAGGATGCTGGCGCACTCGGCGCACACGGTGGGCATCACCCACGCCGCGGCCCCTGGAGCACGCAGCGCGAGGATCGGCGCGACCACGCGCGGGATCACGTCGCCGGCCTTTTCGATGATGACCGCGTCTCCCTCCCGAAGATCCTTGCGCGCAATGTCTTCGGCATTGTGCAGCGTCGCCATCGAGATCGTCGATCCGGCGAGGACGACCGGTTCGAGCACAGCGTACGGTGTATTGGCGCCTGTGCGGCCCACGTTCACCGCGATCCTGCGCAGCGTCGTGTGTGCCTGCACCGCCGGGAACTTGAAGGCCGTCGCCCATCGCGGAAACTTGGACGTCGCGCCCAGTCGTTCGCGCAACGCGAGGTCGTCGACCTTGATGACGACGCCATCGGTGTCAAAATCGAGCGCCTGCCGGCCGTCCGCCCAGCGCGCGCAAAACGCCACCACCGCCTCAATGCCATCGCACGACTGGTGGTGCGTCTCGACCGGCAGGCCCCACGCCCGCAGCGCCTGCAAGGCCACCGCGTGAGATTCGTGCAGGGGCGGTCCGCCCGCAGCTCCCGCGATGACCTGGTAGACGAACGCCGACAAGCCGCGTTTCGCCACCAGCGCCGGATCCAGGTTGCGCATGGTGCCGGCCGCGGCGTTGCGCGGGTTGGCAAACAGCGGATCGCCTGCCTCTTCGCGTTCCTTGTTGATGCGGGCGAACGCGGGTCGAGGCAGGAAGAGCTCCCCGCGGACCTCCATGCGGCCGTCGCGTCCGTTGCGAAGCGCGAGCGGGATCGCGCGGACCGTGCGCACGTTGGCCGTGACCTCCTCGCCGCGCACCCCGTCGCCGCGAGTGGCGCCGCGCACCAGCCGTCCGTCGTCGTACGTCAGCGCGATGCTGAGACCATCGATCTTGAGCTCCGCCACATATCCGACCGGAGAGTCGCCCAGGCCACCTCCCTTTCGGACGCGTTCGTCGAACGCTCGAAGGTCCTCCTCGTTGTAGGCATTGTCGAGACTGAGCATCGGCGCCATGTGCGGCACTGTCGGGAAGGCGTCGGTCGGACGACCGGCCACACGCTGTGTGGGGGAATCCGGGGTCACCAGGTCGGGATGGTCCGCCTCGAGACGCTCGAGCTCGTGGAGCAGGCGATCGAACTCATCGTCGGCGATCTCGGGCGCGTTCCGCGCGTAGTAGCAGTTCTCGTGATGCCTGACCAGCTCGCGGAGCTGCGTGATGCGGTCCAGAGGGTTCATGCGTGTCGCCGGACCTCAGGGTCGGGCCTACCTGTCGCGCGAGAGGACGTAGTCGGGAAGCGCGGCGAGCGCGTCGCGTTCGCGGCTGGGTGGAAACACCGCGAGGCACGCTTTGGCACGCTCGGCGTACTCCACCGCGCGCTCGTAGGCGAGTTCGGTGGCGCGATGCTCGTTGAGGAGGCCCAGGATGCTGGTCCACTGCTCGGGCGACACCGCGCGCTCGGCGACGACCGTCCGGACGATGGAGAAGGCGTCTTCGCCGCCGCGCTCGCGCAGGAAGATGATGGGCAGCGTCACTTTGCCTTCGCGCAGGTCGCCGCCAATGGGCTTGCCGAGCGCAGCCTGGTCGGCGGTGTAGTCGAGCAGATCGTCCACGAGTTGAAACGCCACGCCCAGATTGAAGCCGTACTCCTGCAGGGCGGTTTCGCGCTCGGGCGTCACCTTGCCGAGCATGCCGCCGATCTGCGCGCAGCCGCCGAACAGGAATGCGGTCTTGCGCCGGATGATCTCGAAATGCTCGTCCTCGGAGATGTCGACATCCCCCGCTTTGGTCAACTGGTAGAGCTCACCCTCGATCATGCGCAGCGTCACGTCGCACAACAGCCGGACCAGGTCCAGCGAGTCGTAGGTCAGGGCGAGCGCCATAGACTTGATGTAGAGGTAGTCGCCGAGCAGGACCGTGATGTCGTTGCCCCACCGGGAGTGGACGGCCATGCGCCCGCGACGCAGGTCGGCTCCGTCGATAATGTCGTCGTGCACGAGCGTGGCGGTGTGGATAAACTCCACCACCGACGCATAGAGCACCGCGCGATCCCCGTCGTAACCACTGAGACGAGCCGCCATCAGGAGGACCGCGGGCCGCACGCGCTTCCCGCCGCTCTTCTGGATGTAGCGCCCCATTTCGGGGATCAACGCGACGCGCGACTGGATATGGCGGACAAATTCCTGCTCGACAGCGTCGAGTTCCTCGCGGATCGGTTCAAAAATCTGCGCGAGGTCGGCGGCGGATGGCTTCTGCGCTGTGTCGCTCAAAGGAGATGGAAAAATGTGAACGGGTAAGGCTTCACAATACCCAACTTACGCGCGCAGTGTCAACGCGCTAAGCCAAACAGGCGGTTGAAGTTAGTGGTGATGTGAGCGGCCATGCCGTCCGGCGTCAGACCGTGCAGGCCGGCCAGCGTTTCGACCACCCGCGTGACGTAGGCCGGCTCGTTTCGCTTCCCCCGGTGCGGCACGGGGGCCAGATACGGCGAATCGGTCTCGCTCAGCAGGCGGTCGAGGGGAGTCGTCCGCGCCACGTCGCGCAGATCTCCGGCCTTGGGGAACGTCACGATCCCGGCGAAGGACAGGTGAAACCCGAGGTCGAGCGCCTCGGCCGCCATCAGGTTGTCCCCCGTGAAACAGTGAAACACGCCCCGGGTCGCCGCCTCCTCGCG
Organism: Vicinamibacterales bacterium; assembly: GCA_035575695.1. Classification (GTDB taxonomy): domain Bacteria; phylum Acidobacteriota; class Vicinamibacteria; order Vicinamibacterales; family 2-12-FULL-66-21; genus JACDCA01. The sequence goes on along the minus strand of DATLXP010000121.1, from coordinate 21,675 downwards.
CAGGATCCGAAACGTGTCCGACGCAGCCTCGCGTGTGTGGATGATGATCGGCAGGTCCCGCTCGCGCGCGAGGCGGATCTGCGCGCGGAAGATCTCCTGCTGCACGTCCCGAGGAGCCACGTCGTAGTGGTAGTCGAGCCCGATCTCGCCGATCGCGCATGCGCCGGACGCGTCGATCGCGCGGCGGACGACGTCGATGGCGCGCGAGGCGTCCCCCGCGAATGTCCCCGCGTGGTGTGGATGGATGCCGGTCGCGAAACGCATACCGGGCCACGCCGAGCGCACGGCGTCCGCCCTCGATATCTCGGCCTCATCGTCCGCTCCGAGGATGCAGAGCGCCGTCTGTACGCCGGCCTCGCCGGCCCTGGCCGACACCGCGACGAGATCCGCGGTGAACTCCTCTCCGGCCAGATGGCAATGGCTGTCGAGCACGGTTCACCGCACGCGCGTGCCAGGCGGCACGTCGGCGTCGAATCCGACGAGCGTGGGCTTGCCGCCGTCCGGGCTCGCCGCCAGCACCATACCGTTGGACTCGATCCCCATCAGCGTAGCGGGCTTGAGGTTGAACACCATCACGATCGTCCGTCCGACGAGTTGCTCGGGTTCGTACGCTTCGGCAATGCCGGCCACCAGGGTGCGCTGCTCGGTCCCCAGATCTATCGAGAGCTTCACCAGCTTGCGGGAGTTCGGCACTTTCTCGGCCGTCAGGACTTTCGCGGTCCGAAGTTCGACCTTCATGAAGTCGTCGATCGTGATCTTCTCCGCCCCCACGGTCGGCGCGGGCCTGGCCGCCGAAGCCTCGGCGGCGGGTGGCGTGCTGCTCAGGAATTTCTCTTCCACGGGTGTGCTCCTCGTTCTCTCAGTGGTCTGGACCCGCGGCCACATGGCCGGGGCCTTCTCGATCCTGCGCGCGCCACCGTTGTTCCAGGCGGCGCCATCAATCCGCACGTCTACGGCCGGCGTGGACTCCCCGACGCGCCGCAGGATCTCGGCGGCTGACCGGGGCATGATCGGCAGCAAGAGGATCGCGGCGATGCGCACCGCTTCGGCGACGTCGAACAACACTTGCGAGAGCCTGTCGGATTGCGCCGGGTCGCGAGCGAGCGCCCAGGGCTCGGTCTCCGCGATGTAGGCATTGGCCGCGTCGATGATCCTGAACGCCGCCGCGGCACCTTCGTCCAGCGCAAAAGCGTCCATGGTCCGCGTGTAATCGGCCAGGGCGGCGGACGCGACCTCCGCGAGCCGGCCCGGTGCGCCCGACGGCGACAGCGTGCCCTCGCGATACTTCTCCGCCATCGTGGCGATCCGGCTCACCAGATTGCCGAGATTGTTGGCGAGGTCCACGTTGTACCGGTCTTCGAAGCGGTCCCACGTGAAGTCGCCGTCGCTCCCGAACCCGATCTCTTTCACGAGATACAGGCGCAAGGGGTCGGGGCCGAACCGCTGCGCGGCGTCGAGCGGCTCGATTGCCGTCCCGAGCGACTTGCTCATCTTTTCGCCCTTGAAGTGCACCCATCCGTGCCCGAAGACCTGTTTGGGGACCGGCAAGCCGGCGCTCATCAGCATCGCCGGCCAGATCACGCAGTGAAAGCGCGTGATGTCCTTGCCGATCACGTGCAGGTCTGCCGGCCACCAGGTCGCGAACAGCGCCGGATCGGTTCCGAAACCGACCGCCGTCACGTAATTGATGAGGGCATCGACCCAGACGTAGATCACGCTGGACGGGTCGTCGGGCATGGGAATGCCCCACGCCTGGCCGGCACGGCTCACCGAGATGTCGTCCAACCCGCCTTCGAGCAGACGCATGATTTCGTTGCGCCGGACATCGGGCACCGTAAAGTCCGGGTGCGCATGGAAGTGCTCCAGCAGCGGCTGCGTGTATTTCGAGAGCCGGAAAAAGTGATTCTTCTCGCGAATCCAGTCGGGCTGTGTGCGATGGATCGGGCAGAGACCTTCGACCAGGTCCTTCTCCTGCTTGAACGCTTCGCAGGACACGCAGTACCAGCCCTCGTAAAACCCCTCGTAAACGTCCCCCGCCGCGGTCATCCGGCGCACGAGCTCCTGCACGCCTGCCTTGTGCCGTGGCTCGGTGGTGCGGATGAAGTCGTCGAACGAAATGTCGAGGCGCTTCCACACGTCCAGAAATTCCTGCGCCATCCGGTCGCAGTACACGAGCGGGTCTTCGCCGCTCTCCCGGGCCTTGCGGTACACGTTCTGGGAGTGCTCGTCGTTGCCCATCACGAAATGGGTCTCGATGCCGCAGAGCCGCTTGTAACGGGCGACGACGTCGGCGGCGATCTTCTCGTACGCCGTCCCGAGATGCGGGCGGCTGTTGACGTAGTCGATGGCGGTTGTCAGATAGAAGCGAGACATGGGTACTCGTTGATCGTTCGTCGTGGGTCGTCGGTCGACGTTCGTCAGTCGACGCCGCCAGTCGACGTCGGCCGCCGCGACTCCAGCCATGACTTCATCGCCACGGCCTGAACATCCTTAATCGGGATCCCTCGTTCGGTCGAGATGCGGGCGCAGTCATCGAACTCCGGGGACGCGTTGAGCACCCGTCCGGCCCTGCCCGACACCTTGAACCGGACGGCGCCCAGGGGCGTGTCCAGGGTGCGGATCTCCCGGTCGAGGCGCTCGCGCATCATCTCCTGATACCGGACGCCGATCGTCGTCGTGTCCGTGAACAGAATGCTGGAGAGCACTTCCCGGCCCTCCGGTTTCGCAAGCACCGTCACCAGCGTACCCGGGCGATTCTTTTTCATCTGGACCGGTGCATAGAACACATCGAGCGCGCCAGCCGAGTGGAGACTGTCCATCAGCGGCCCGAACAACTGCGGGTTCATGTCGTCGATCTCGCACGTCAGCTCGACGATCCGCTCGTTCGCGCCGGCGGTGTGGTCGCCAACGATCAGGCGCAGCACGTTCGGATGCTGCTTCGGGTCGCGGTCGCCGGCTCCGTAGCCGATCTGCGAGATCGTCATCGCTGGCAGCGGCCCGTACGCGGTCGCGTAACCGGTCACGAGCAGCGCGCCGGTTGGGGTCACGAGCTCCATCTGCACGTCGCCGGCATACACCGGCACGCCCTGCAGCAAGCGGGCCGTGGCGGGCGCAGGCACGGGAAACACGCCGTGCGCGCACGTGACCGTTCCGCCGCCGACGTTGAGGGGAGACGACACGATGCGGTCGGCCCCGAGCCGCTCGAGGCCATGAACCGCACCGACGATGTCGATGATCGAGTCGAGCGCGCCAACTTCGTGCAGGTGGACCTTGTCGAGGGGCATGGCGTGGATCGCCGCTTCCGCCTCGGCGAGACGCTCGAACAGATGGATGGCTCGTGCCTTCCCCTCACCCGACAGCGCGGATCGCCGAATAAACCCCGCGATCTCCTTCAGCGAGTGATGGTGCCCGTGCGTGTGCTCGTGGGAGTGCGCCGGCTCATGGGAGTGGGCAGGCTCATGAGAATGCGCGGGCACGTGATCATGGTGATGCCCCTGCGAGTGCGCATGCGTGTGCTGATGGTCGGACGCCACCTGACCCGCCTCATGGACCCTGAATCTGGTCGCCGACACTCCGGCGCGGAGGACGCGCTCGGCATCGACGCGCCCATAGTCCACCGACAGGCTGCCCAGGGCCGACCGGAGATCGTCGAGCGGCAGTCCCAGATCGAGCAGCGCGCCCAGGACCATGTCGCCTGATGCGCCCGAGAAACAGTCGAAATAAAGCGTCTTCGCCAACCGTCAGACCTTCTTGTTCTCGCGAAAGCTGTAGTACTTCACATCCGCCAGGACGACGTGGTCGAGCACGTCGATCCCCATCAACACCCCTGCCGCCATCATCCGCTCCGTCAACCTCACGTCGTCCTCGCTCGGCTCGGGGTCACCCGACGGATGGTTGTGGAAGAGCACCAGCGCGGCGGCCCCGGCCGCCGTCGCCTCGCGGAACACCTCGCGCGGATGCACGATGCTCGCATCGAGCGTTCCGATCGAGAGCACCGACGCGCGCAGGACGCGGTGTTTCGTGTCGAGCAGCAGCACACCGAACTGCTCGACGGGCCGGTTCCCGAACTGCGGCAACAGGTACTCCGCCACCATGCGCGGGCTCGTCATCTGGGGACGCGCTTCCCCACCGCGCGTCAGGGTGCGCCGCCCCAGTTCGATCGCGGCCATCACCTGCGCGGCGCGCGCGGTGCCGATCCCCGGCACCTGCTTCAACTCGCCTTGTCGAACACGCACGAGGCCGTGGAGTCCTCCAGGCGCGAGCACCGAGTTTGCGAGGTCGAGCGCGCTCGCGCGGGCCCGTCCATGGCCCAGCACGATCGCCAGCAGCTCGTTATCGCCCAGCGCTGATGCGCCCAGGCGTTCGAGCTTCTCGCGTGGCCGATCGTGCAGCGCAACGGACTTCATCATCCTAACACCATCGATTACACTGGCGGGGCCCCTTGGACCCCGCCTGGCGGCCGCCTCCACGCGCCCTGGCGCCCCTTATTGCTATACTGCGAGTCCGATGCGCGTCCTGCCCGCCGTGTTGCTCCCGCTCCTGTTCGTGGTCGCCGCGTGCTCAGAGCCCCCCCAGAAAGAAATCGACAGAGCCCAGGGCGGTATCGACGCCGCACGCGCGGCCGGCGCTGATCAATACGCAACGGCGGCGTTCGCCGCCGCAAACGCCGCGCTGCAACAGGCGCACGATGCCGTCCGGCAGAGTGACTACCGCCTGGCCCTGACACGGGCGCTCGACGCCAACGACCGCGCGCAGGAGGCCGCCCGTGGCGCCGCCGACGGCAAGGCCCGAGCACGTAGCGAGGCGGATCGTGCGATCCGGGACGCGACCGCGATACTGCAGCGGTTCGAGGCGCGACTCGCGACCGACGCGCCACGCATCGGTCGCGCAGAGGCCGATGCCGCGCGCCAGACGCACCGTGACGGCGAATCAGCACTGCAAGAAGCAGGCGCAGCCCTCAGCGCCGGGGATTATGTTGCGGCGAAGAACGCGGTCAAGGACCTGGACGCGAGGATCTCCGCGCAGATCCAGTCGATGGACACCGCACCGGACTCCAAGCCGGTCCGCCCGCCCAGGCGAATTCGCTGATCGCGTCGCAGGAGCCGCACTGCTGCAGACGGGATCGCGTCGCAGGGTTTGCCACGTGGCGCTCAGATGAAACGGCCGAGGGCCGTGATCAGTGTGACGATCACGACGAATCCGGCGATGTCGAGCGCCACGCCGTGCCGCATCATCGTGGTGATCGGCACGTGCCCTGAGCTGTAGACGATCGCGTTCGGAGGCGTGCTGATCGGCATCATGAACCCCATCGAGGCGCCAAGCGTGGCGCCGAGCGCCGGCTGCAGAGGGCTCACGCCTGCCGCCTGCGACACCGCAATCGCAATGGGGACAATCATGTTCGCCGACGCCGTGTTCGACGCCGCTTCCGACATCACGATCGCGACGGCGGTGAAGAGGATCGTCAGCGACGTCTCCGAGTGCGTTGGCAACCACGCGGTGATCCCGCGGCCCAGGGCCTCGGCGAGGCCGGTCGAAAAGGCCAACTCCCCCATCGCAAGCCCGCCCCCGAACAGCAGGATGACGCCCCAGTCGATGCGGACCGCCTCCTCCCACGACAGCGTGAACCTGCGGGCCCGCCAGGCGACAGGCAGGATGAACAGCAGAAGAGCGCCGGCGATCGCCGCGACCGACTCCGGCATCGCGGCGGCGTAGGCTTTCGAGAACGCGCTCTCCCCGAGGCCCACGATTGCCAGCACCCCTGGCAACAACCAGAGGGCGACCGTCACCCCGAACGCGAGCAGCACGTTCCGCTGCCCTGGAGTGAGGGGGCCGAGGCGCGTCAACTCGTCCTGGATCCGGCCCGCGTGCGACGCGTCGAGCGTGAGGCCGCGCAACGACACGACATAGAAGTACGCCACGAGGAAGGCGAACAGCAGCACGACGATCGGCACGCCCAGAGTCATCCACTCGAAAAACGAGATCCTGATGCCGCCCATGCGGTCGAGCATCCCGATACCAATCAGGTTCGGCGGTGAGCCAATCGGAGTCCCGATGCCTCCAACGGACGCCCCGAAGGCGGCCATCAACATCATCGCCATGGCGAACTGGCGGCTCCCCCGCTCGGACTCCCGCCCATGCGTGAGGTGCGCAACGATGGACAGGCCAATCGGATACATCATCGCGGTCGTGGCCGTGTTGCTGATCCACATCGACAGCCCCGCGGTGACGCCCCCGTAGACGACCATGACGCGGACCGGACTGGCGCCGACAAAACGCGACGACAGGGCGCTGAACGCGATGCGCCTGTCCAGGCCGTGCACGAACATCGCTTCGGCCAGCATGAAGCTGCCGATGAACAGAAAAATGATCGGATCGGCGAACGGACCGAACGCCGTGCGGGCGGGCGCCACGCGCAGGACGATCGCCAGGACGGGTCCGACCAGGGCCGTCACGGCGAGGGGGACGGCCTCGGTGACCCACAGGACCACCATCATCGCCATGATCGCCGCGAGTTTGTGGGCGGCCAGTCCCAGGGGAAGCGGAGACAGCAGCAGCACGAAGAACACGAGGGGACCGAGAAAGAGGCCCGCCGTGCGACGGCGGCGGTTGAACTGCTCCTCGGCGGGAGAATAGACCTCCATCGAACCCACGGCTTCGTGAACCTTACGCATCGACAGCGACCCCGCCGCGCCAGTCACACACGGCCGTCAGCTCCGCCCATCCCGTCAGATACAAGCCCTCCTCACGCCATTCGACGCGCTGGGTGCCCCCCGGCGAGTCGACGCGCACATCCCGGTTGGCGCCGCCGAAGGCCATCGCCGCCACCGCGGCGGCGCACGCACCGGTACCCGAGGCCTCCGTCGGGCCGACGCCGCGCTCCCAGATGAGGATCCGCACGCGATCAGGCGTCTCCACGGCGGCGAGTTCCACGTTGGTCCCCGCCGGAAAATGCGGGTGCACGGCCAGTTCGGCGGCCACCGTGTGCAGACGCTCGATGGTGACGTCGCCGAGGACGACGCATTGCGGGTTACCGACACGGAGCGTGATCGCGTCAACGACGGTACCGGCGAGGTCGATCCGGGCCCGCGCGATCCCTTCGGGGTGCCCCATCGCGGCGCGGAACGTCACACGGTCGCCGGTCTGTCCTAGCAGCTCGAGGCGCTTGACGCCTGCGTCGGTGAGCACGTCGATCATCGCGCCGGCGACGAGCTGGCGGCCTGATGCGACCCAGGCGGCAAGGCAGCGCACGCCGTTGCCCGAGACCTCGGAATAACTGCCGTCCGCATTCAACAGGGACATCTGCACGGTGGTCGGGGCGCCAGGGTGCCGGGGTGGGATGGTGCCCGGGTCCAACGCGAAGACAATCAGGCCGTCGCCGCCAATACCTCGGTGGCGGTCGCACACACGCCTGGCGAATGCCGCCCGATCCGCACGGGCCGGCGCGTCCGCTTCGTCAAGGAGAAGAAAATCGTTCCCAAGGGCGTGCGCCTTGATGATCGCAGGCGCCATCACTTGCCGCAGAACGCGAGCAGGTGCCAGCCGAAGCGCCGCACAAGGCTTCGCGGAAGTGCATTGAAGGTGCCGACGAAAAACGTGTTGAACAGCGTCCCCTTCACCCCGCCATGCAACCGTGACTTCACCGGAAATCGCTCCTCGACGACGCGGACTTCTCGAAACTCCTTGAGGAGAGACCGGAATTCTGCGGCGCTGTACTTCTCCAGCACCGGCGCGTCCTCGTGCTCGAGCGGAACCTTCATCAGCTTCGAGAGCGCATTCAGCCACGACATGCGGTTGTACACCTGGAACACCGCCTCCCCGCCAGGCATCAGTACGCGGCGGCATTCGTCCACGAGCCGCTGCCCGTCGGGTGTGTATTGGACGACACCGTGTGCGTAGACGAGGTCGAATGTGTTGTCCTCGAACGGCAGACGCTCGCCGTCGGCCTCGCGCAAGTCGGCTTGCAGGCCCTGCTGCTCGAAATTCCTGGCCGCCAGCGCGATCGCCGAGCTCGAGAGATCGACGCCGGTCACGATGGCGCCCCCGCGCGCGAAGCGCACGAGGTCGGTGCCGGCCCCGCACCCCACCTCGAGGATGCGCTTGCCGCGGTACGCGTTGAAGTCGACGAGCCGCAGCAGGTGATGGAGTTTCTCGAAGTGATACTGATCGAGGTCCGCGAAGAACCCGGGCGAACCCACGGGATGCGTCGTGATCTCGAGGTCGTGTATGTGATGGTTCCAGTAGTTGCGAACATCAGCGGTGGTCGGCGCGCCGGTGGGAGACACGGCGCTTACTATAGAGTAAAAGTTCTGCATGCGGCCACGTGATCCAGTCCGGCTTGAGGCCGGAGAATACGACCTGCTCGTCGTCGGCGGCGGCATCCATGGGTTGACGATCGCCTACGATGCCGCCAGTCGCGGGCTTCGTACTGCGCTCGTCGAGGCGTCGGACTTTGGCGCCGGCACGTCCTTCAATCATCAGAAAACCGCGCACGGCGGGCTGCGGGCCCTGCAGAGCGGGCGCGTGGACCGCGCGCTCGAATCGATCTTCGAACGCCGGGCGCTCGCTCGCATCGCGCCGTGGTTGCTCCGTCCCCTGCCTTTCCTGATCGGCACCTACCGCTCGGCCGTGAAGAACCGCCTGGCCATGCGCGCCGCGCTTCGGTTCGATGCCTGGCTGGGACGTCATCGCAATGAAGGGGTCGAGCCGGAGTTGCATTTGCCGGCGCCGAAACTGCTCTCGAAAGCCGCCACGCTGCGCTTGTTCGCCGGGATCAATCCCCGACATCTGACGGGGGGCGCCCAGTGGTACGACTACCAGATGGTGGAAAGCGAGCGCCTGACCGTCGCCTTCGCGGCGGCAGCGGACCAGCACGGCGCCGACCTTGCCAACTACGTCGAGGCACGCGCGGCCCTCAAAGACGCAGGCCGCGTCGTGGGGATGCATGTCTACGACCGCGAAACCGGCCGCGAGTTCGCCGTGCGCGCACGGCTGACGATCAACGCCGCCGGCGCACGCGCGGGGGACATCATGCAGATCTTCGGCGTGAGCCGTCCCTATCCGTTGCTCAAGGCGATCAACCTCGTCACGTCGAAGCCAGCCAGCGACATCGCGCTGGCCGCGCCGACAGCAGCCGGGCGCATGCTCACGCTCGTACCCTGGCATGGTCGGGCCGTCATCGGCACGGGCCAGTCCGATGGCCTCGTGCAGCCAGGTGACCTGCACGTTTCAGGTGCCGAGATCGACGGCTTCATCGCGGAAGCCAACCAGGCGTTCCCGGCGCTGGAACTAACACGCAACGACGTGCGCCTGGTGCACCGCGGAGCCGTGCCGGCCGAAACGGATAAGGCGGGGACGCCCGGGTTACGTGCGGCGCCTGAGATCTACGACCATGCCACTGAGGGCGCTCCAGGCGCGATGACGATCGTGGGCGTGAAATATACCCTCGCCCGCGGCGTCGCGGAGCGTGCGGTAGACGCCTGCGGGACGCTGCTGGGCCGCCCCCTTCCCCGCTCCCGCACCGCGACGACGCCGCTGCCTGGAGCCGCGATCGCGGATCATGAGGCACTCGCGATCGAAACGGCGCGCGCCGCGGCCATGGATCTCCCCACCGAGCTCACGCAGCGACTGAGTGCGTTGTATGCGGAAGCCGCGGCAGGGATCGTCCGCCTGATCGCTGACCGCCCCGAGTGGGGCGAGGCCGTGGCGAACGGTTGTCAGACGGTCGGCGCCGAGATCGTCCATGTCATTCGCCACGAGATGGCGATCCGGCTCACTGATGTCGTCATCCGACGGACAACAATCGGCTCCGGCGGACACCCGGGCGCAGGCGCGGTCGCGGCCTGCGGACGGATTGCCGCGCAGGAGCTCGGATGGGAACCCGCGCGCCTCACACAGGAAATCGCCGCGGTCGACGCCTTCTACGCTATGGGATCGTAAAGGCGCGAAACACCCACGTCAGTCCGGCGGTCACGCCGAACTTCGCATCCTGCTCGGACAGGCCGAAGCTCAGCCCCCCGTCGAGACGCACAGGACCGCGGGTGAACCGAGCTCCCCCCCGAAGCGCGCCGCGCGCACCGGTCCCTGGAGGAGCCGACGCCTCACGCGTGTGAATACGAAGGTCCGCCTCTCCGACCACCTCCACGCCCTGTGCCACAGCACGCGCGATCGACAGGTTGCAATTCAGCGTATCGTTCTGGCGGTCGCCACGTGTGGGATCGCCGAGAATCGCGAGCCCGACATTGCCCACGAACCGCACCGATTGAACGGTCTTGCCCACCAGCACTCCGGCGTAAAAATCGGTCGTGTCGAGTCCGAGGCCGCTCTCATTGGAGGCGTTCGGAAGCTTGGTGGCAAACCGCACCCCGATCGCCGGACGACGCTCCTTTTCCGACACCACGCGGACCTTTGTGGCCACGACGACGTCCTCGACATCGGTCGTGGTGTCTCCGCTGAAGTCGAGCATGGACGACAACGGACCGCTGTAGCGCCGTGTCACGTTCAGGCGATTGTAAAACCCGCCGTCAATCTGGATCTCGGCGATGGAGCTGATGCCGAAGCTGACGCCAAACGTCGGCAGTCGCAGGAGATTGCCGGCGAGCCCGGCGACCGGAAATTCGATGTGCCGAAGCTGGTCGAACCCGACCTCGACGAGGATGTTCCCGGACCCGATCGTCTCCGGATCCTCGGTGACCAGCGGGCGCTGCTGCGCGAACACCGTGCCTGGAGTCAGGAGCAGTGCCCCGAGCACCATCCACAAGAGTGAACGGTCCTGCACGGCAGGTGTCGCACGGTGTCGAACAGTGTCTCTCACGTACTCTCCTGTCGCCGGTGGATTCGCAGCGGCACTGCGCCGTCGGCCATTGCGGCCTCGCGCAGTTCCGGCAATGGATGCAGACGCTTGTCGAGCAGATGCCGGCCTGCCACGTTCGTCAGCGCGCGAATCATCGAGTTCTTAACGTCGGGATGCTCGACCTCGAGCTCCGCGATGAGGCGCTTGATCCGCTGGCGCTGGAGGCTCAAGTCGCCGCACACCGGGCAGCAGCAACCGATGATCGGCAGGTTGCTTTCCCTGGCGTAGTTGCGCGCCTCTGACTCCGTCGTGTACACGAGCGGCCTGATGACGATGTACTGGCCGTTGTCGGACACGAGGCGCGCCGGCATCGCCTTGAGCGCGCCGGAGAAAAACACGTTCAGGAGCAGCGTCTCGACGAAATCGTCCATGTGGTGCCCCAGCGCGATCTTGGTCGCCCCCACTTCGGTCGCCATCCGGTACAGAACGCCGCGGCGGAGACGCGCACAAAGCGAACATGGCGTGTCGCTTGCCTCGAGAATGTCCTCCATGACATTCCCGATCTGCGTGTGCTCGATCCGGTACTCCCAGCCGTGCTGCTCACAGGTGCGGGCGATCAGGTCGTGGCGATAGCCGTCGTAGCCCGAGTCCACGGTCACCGCCACCAGCGAGAACGAGATCGGGGCGCGCTTGCGCAGCTCGTCGAGCACCTTGATGAGCGCCCAACTGTCCTTGCCGCCCGAGAGTCCGACCATGACGCGGTCGCCCTCCTGGATCATGTTGTATTCGGAGATCGCCCTGGTGACTTTCTTGGCGATCCGCGCTTCGAGCGGAGTGGCGTAGGACATTCGTAAGAGTTTACGACGTCAACCGCGCGATGGTGGTTGGCCAGTTCAGCGCACGTCCGGATTCGAACGCCGCCTGCCCCAGGCGTTCCGCCAGCGCGCCATCGTCGGTCAACCTGCGCAGCGCGAGCGCGAGCGCCGCGGGGGTCGGCTCAGTGACGAACCCGTTCACGCCGTCCCCAACGAGCTCGGCGGGTCCCCCGCTGTCGCGGCACGTCACGACCGCTTTGCGCGACGCGAAGGCTTCGACGGTCACGAAGCCGTAATCCTCCTGGAGCGTCGGGAAGCACACCGCGCGGCACTGCGCCAGGTGGGCCAGTACCTGGTCGTCATCGAGCCGGCCGGCGAGCGTGACCCGGTCCTGCAGCGCGTGGTGCGCGATGAGTCCCTCGAGGCGTGGCCGTTCTTCACCGTCGCCGGCAATCACGGCGCGGATGCCGCGAGCGTCGGGGGACGCCAGCGCGGCGATGAGCAGGTCGGCGCGCTTGAGTGGCGTGAGCCGCGACACCATGAAAATGTAGTCGCCGTAACCGTCGCAGCGGTAGTCCCTGCGAGGCGCCGGGGGGTAGAGCACTGTCGATTTCAACTCCGGCCACATCGCCAGCCGCTGCTGGATCGTGCGCGACTGCACGAACAGTGTCTGCACGTTTCGCGTGAGCAGGTACCGGTCGGTGGCGTGAATCGCGGTGCGGCGGATTCTCTCCTTTATCAGTCCGCGCGGCCCGAGCGTGGCGCTGAACCGGGGCCAGAGATCGTAATACTCCCGCATCGTGTGATTCAGCCAGCACACGTGGCGCGGGTGCCGGACCGCGTAGCTCGGATATCGCAGGGAGATGACCTGGTCGATGCGGCGGCCGTCGCTGATCCCGACATCGGTCAGCCAGGTCGCGGCGTACGCAGACGCCTGGCGCCCGAACCGGTTCTGTGGTGTCACGATCATCTCGGCGGAGTGGCCCGCGTCGCGCAGCGCCTGGACGAGCTCACGGGCGATGACCATATGGCCCCCCTCCGTCATCGGAGGGCTCGACGTGACGACGGCGATACGACTCATGACAGCGAGCTCGGCCCGTTGAGCAATGTCACTAGTGTTGAATCGTTTTGCACCGTGCGGCACCGTAGCGTGGCTGGCCAGTGTTGAACCGTGTTGAACCGTGGCCTGGCTGGCCGGTGTTGAACCGTGTTGGACCGTGGCTTGACTGACCGGTGTTGAACCGTGTTGGACCGTGGCTTGGCTGGCCGGTGTTGAACCGTGTTGAACCGTGGCATTACTCGACCAGCATCGGCTTGACCCTGACGCCGAGAAAGCGGGTGTCCGTGCCGCCGCCCTCGAACGCCGGCACGAAGCCGCTGCTGCTCGAGATCGACGCCGACCACACAAACCTCGGCAGCCCGTCGTCCATTTTCAGGTATGGGAACCCGGGGTCCAGCGCGAAGGTGATCTGGCGCGACTCCCCTGGCGCCATGACGATCTCCTGTGCGCGCCGGCCGACCCGCGCCGTGATCGTCGCCGGGAGAGATCCGGTGACAAAGCTCAGCGTGAGCCGCTTCATGGGGCGGTCGGTCTTGATCAGGAAGTCCGATCGCGACTCCCCCCTGACCCAGAACGTCTTGTCTGCCTCGCGAAAGGCGTTCATGTCGAGAAAGTAGATCTGGAACCCTGGATCCATCGTTCCCGCCTGGCGATCGGGGTCGTCACCGAACCACACACGCACGCGTGAGCTGTCGGTGTTGATGGGAAGGTCATTGATGTTCGACAGTTCCACGGGGAGCATGCGCAGCGGGCCCGCGTCCGCGTAGGTGCCCGGCTTGAACGACGACACGAATGGATTGACGACGAGCTTGCCGACGAACACACACCCGACGACCCACGGCACCACGGCGAGTGCGGTCGACGTCACGGGAGGCATCAGGAACAGGAAGATGCCGTACGTCCCGACGAAGTAGCGATTGCCGACCGAGCCGCCCCCGCCAAACCACGTGTACGGCAGCGAGATCACGAAGAGCAGGATCTGCGCGACGGCGGACCCGAGGACGAGCCACTGCCACAGCGGCCGCCGCCTGGCGCCCGCCAGGAAGGCGACGAGGGCAAACACCGCCGGAGCGAAATAGGCGAGGAGCCCGGAGTACCGGCCGACAAAGTACCAGCGGAGGTTGTCCCGCAGGTTCCTCCAGAATACGGACTCGTTGAAGATCACGCTCGTCAGCGCCTCGTCACGACCCATCGCCTTGGTATTCACGGAATCAAAGGTCGCCTGCGGGGTCTGGAACGGAAATTCCCAGCTGAAGGTCTTGCGCTCTCCGCCCTGGTAGTTCCATTCGCCCGAGATCGCGACGTTGGCGGCGAAGAAGCCTGCCGCGACGATCCCGAACAGAAGCCCCGCCATCACCGCGCGTCCGGCGCGGCGCCGCCAGAACAGGTACAGCACGACCGGGATGATCAAGGTGGCGTTGGTCGGTTTCGAAAACGTCGCGATCCCGAGAAGGACCGCCGCCACCAGATCGCTGCGTCCGCCCGCCAGCCAGCGCATCGAGCGCGGCATGCGGTCAGCGACCGCGACTTCCTTGTACAGCCAGCAGAAGTACCCGAAAAAGACGATCGCGAAGTTGAAGAGCTCTGGGGTGATCCAGACGTAGTAGACGGGCACAACGGTCGCCATGATGAACGCCGCCGCGAGGATCACCGACGGAAGCGCCGGCGCGCGCGCGTGCAGGAAGAGGTAGGCGCACCACCCGACACCGGCGAGCAACAGGGCGTGGAGCACGAGGAATCCGTTTGTGCCGAACAGCCGCACGAACGGAGCGGCCACGAGGGGATACATGAACGACTTGCCGTAGAAGAGGCGGGTGGCGTCAGGATCGGTGTGCGTGCGCAGCCAGAAGAACGGCGGCCTCAACATCAGGCCACCCTCGCTGACGTCGCGCCCGCGCTTGAGGAAGAGGCCCGCAGGCCCTGAGTCGAACTCCTTCCAGACACGGACGAGGTCCTCGCGGCGGTAGGTGAGATCCCCGTCCTCAGCGAGACTGTGGCCCATCATGTAGTAGGTCGCCTCGTCGCTCTGGATGCCCATCGCCGTGCGGGGAAAGTCGACGCTCACCGCGATGCCACCGTAGAGGCACAGCAGGATGAGCGCCAGCATGGCTCCCGGCCGGACATTCGGCGCGACCGGTGGCACCGCGGGACCCGCGTGCGCCTCAGGCACCATGCGGCTGCCTCGACGTCAGGAACTCGAGATCAGCGCCGAGGATCCCCTGGCGGTTGGTCGAACGCGACAGCCTGTGCAACAGGTCGTAGAGCCGCTCCATCTTCCGGACGAACGCCGCGATGTCGTACTCCCGTCCGGCGAGGCGCGCGTCGGCGCCGAGCCTGGCGCGGAGGGGGGCATCATCCACCATGCGAACGATCGCGGCGGCGAGCGCGTCGGCATCGCGCTTGGGCACGATCAGCGCGTCGCGATCGTGCGTGAGCACGTCGAGCAGGCCGTCGGCATCTGTCGCGACGATCGGCTTCCCCATCGCCAGCGCCTCGAAGACGGTCAGCGGGGTCCCCTCCCAGAGCGACGGAAAGACGCTGAGGTCGAAGGCCGATACCACGGCCGCGACATCTTTCGCGAAGCCGTGAAACACGAAGCGGTCGCCCATGCCGAGCGCGCGCGCCTGGGCCTCGAGCGCACCGAGCAGGGGGCCTTCTCCGACGACGAAGAACTTCGCCTGTGGACGTGCCTTGAGGACCAGCGCCGCCGCGTCGACCAGGTAGGAGTTCCCCTTCGAATCGTGCAGGCGGGTGACACTGCCGACCGCGAAATCGCCTGGCGCAATCCCAAGTTCCTGTCGAGTCGACGCGACGTCGTCCGGCGAGCGCTGGCGGCTGAATTCCTCGAGCGGCACGCCGAGGTAGACGGTCTTGACCTTGTCGATGGGCAGCTGGCGTGCCTTGATGAGGAACTCCGCCGTGCTGTGCGACACGGCGATCGCGATGTCCGTGGACGGCTCGAGCACCGCGTCGGCGATCTTCTGGTACCAGGGGGTCGTGGTGAGATTCGCGTGCTCGTGCAGGATCGTTGGCAGTCTGCGCATCGCCCCCGCCATCCGTCCAAACGTCGTCGCGCCATACCCGTGCAGGTGGAGGACATCAATTTTCTTGCGGTCGATGACTTTCAGCAGCGCGGTCAGCGTCGCCGGATCGAACTTCGACTTGTGCAGATAGGTGATGTCCACGCCGAACGATTCGAGCGTCTCTTCCGACAGGTCCTTCCTGCGCAGGCTGACGAGGGAGACGTCGTAGCGCTCGGGATCGAACCGGGGAATCATCCACGCGAAGAGGCGCTTGACGCCGTGCATGCGCGACCCTTCCCATCCGAGGTGGTCGCACACCTGCAGGACGTTCAGCTTTCTCGGTGGCTGGCTGCCGGGCGCACTCACGGGGCAGGCGCCCCCTGCCGTTGTCCGACGACGCGTGCGGGCATGCCAACGGCAATGGCTCCGGCGGGGACGTCATCCCGCACGACCGCCCCCGCGCCCACGATCGCCCGGTCGCCGATCGTCACCCCGTCCAGCACCTTGGCTCCCGCACCGAGCCACGCCCCTTCACCGACGTCCACGCCTGTTGACGTGCGCGCCTGATCCAGCACCGGCATCTCGGGATTGCTGAAATCATGATCGCCGCCGATCAGGTAGCAGTACGCCGCCATCAGCGTGTTCCGTCCGAGGCGCACACGGCTCGCCGAGAACAGTTCGCAGTTGAACCCGATGTTGGCGCCGTCCTCAACGTCGATGTCGCCGTTCTTGCACGACAGAATGGTGTTGCGGCCGATGAACACGCCACTGCCGATGGCGATCCCGCGGTTGCTCTCCCCTTTCGCATCGATCAGGCAGTTGTCGTCGATCACGACGTTGTCGCCGATCCGGATCTTGTGGGGATGCCTGAGCACGACGTTCTGGCCGAACACCACATTGCGTCCGCAGCGTCCGAGCAGCAAGGGGTAGAGCGACTTGCGGAGCGCGAGTCCCAGTGCCCCGGGTACCTGCTGCGCCGCCAGCGTCACGAGCTCGTGCCGAAGCAGCGCACCCCAGCCTGGCTGCCCGACGACGAGCGACACGTATTTTTCCCGCGCCGACTGGCGGTCGTTGAACAGCTGATCTTGCGCCCGCGGGATCTCGCTCATCAGGGATGGCCCCTATGATACGGCCCGCGTGCGCGTCCCCCTAAATCCATCCGGCCGCGCGGTACCAGTCCAGGGTCTGGCGGATCCCCTCGCGCAGGCTGATCCGCGGCGCGTACCCAAGCTCCGTGCGGGCGCGGCGGATGTCGAAGGCCCGGCTCTTGGTGAAGAAATCCACGCGCCGACGGTAAATTGGGGGCTCGACGCCCAGCGGCCCGCAGATGGTTTCACAGGCAGCGCCCGCGAGCCAGAACGGCCAGACCGGCAGGTGCAGTGTCGGCGGCGGCACGCCGGCTACGTCCGCTGTGATGCTCACGAGCTCGTTCAGCGTCGTCACCTCCCCCCCGGCGAGGATGTAGGTACGGCCGGCCGCCTGCGGGACCTCCCCGCAGAGCCGGAACCCCTCGACGAGGTCATCGACGTGGGTGAGGTGATAGAAGATGCGTCCGTCGCCGAGGATCACGAACCGCTTCCTCGCGACGCCGCGAAACAGTTTCAACAGGCGGCGATCGCCCGGGCCATAGATCCCTGTCGGCCTGGCAATGACGACCTCGACGCCGGTTTCCCGTGATGCGTCACGCGCGATCTGTTCCCCTTCCAGTTTCGTCTGCTGGTAGACGTCCCCCGGCTTGAGGGGCGCCTCTTCGTTGGCCGGGGGATGCTCGATATCGCCGTGCACCCCGACGGTGCTGCAGTGCACGACGCGCCGTGCGCCGCTTCGGCCTGCCGCTTCGATGACGGTCCGCACAGCCTCGGCATTGACGGCGCGGTACTCGGCGTCCTTCAGTCCTGCCTGACGGTAGATCGCGGCAATGTGATACACGACGTCGACGCCTGCTGCCGCGCGCTGAACCGACGCGGTGTCGCGAAGGTCACCCGGGACGTAGTCTATCCCCGCCTCTGTCTCGATCAACGGAGGGACCTGTCGCACGAGCGCGCGAACCTCGTCCCCACGTCCGGCGAGATGGCGGGCGAGATGCCCCCCGGTGAAGCCGCTGGCACCGGTGACTAGGACGCGCACCGTTCAGCCACGACCGTCACCGGAGAACCGAACAGCCAGTTGATGCCGGCGTGTCGAAGCGCTCGCTCGACACCCACGGTGGCGGTAACGGATCCGATGCGTTTGTGCAGGGCGATCGGCAGCACGAACTGCCGGTCCGATCGACGGATGTCGAAGCCCCCGTCGCGCAGCGTCGCGCGGACGGCGCGATCGGCGAAGACGCGGTAGGCCTCACTTCGTCCACCGGCCATGTTCGACAGATGCCGGGCGGCGGACTGCAGCGCCGCCGCGCTCATCAGTGCCGGATAGTCGAACAGGACGCGATGACGCGCGACACGACAGAGCTCACCGAGGGATTGGCGCCAGTCGGGCGTGTGCATCAGCACGCGGAGGCAGATCACGACATCGAAGGAGCGGTCCTCGTACGCCAGTCCGTGCGCATCCCCCTGCACGAACTGCACGGTGACGCCGGCGTCCCCGGCCCGGCGCCTGGCGACCGCCAGCATCTCCGCCGAGGCGTCCACGCCCGTGACGTCGGCTCCACGCGACGCAAGGGCAATGGCGGCCCGGCCTGTCCCGGTCCCGACGTCAAGGATGCGCAGGCCGCGCACGGGTTCGAGGAAGTCGGCGATGACCTGCTCCTGCGATTCCGCGACCAGGCGGCCAATCGGACCACTGAAGCGCATCCCGTCGAACGCTTCAGCCATGCCGGGATCGGCATAGAGCTGATAGCTGTAGTGGTCCGGACGCCGCGGGGTCCGCCGCTCCTCCGTCACGCAACACCTCCTGCGACCTGGGGCGTGGCGCGCTCGCCGAGGTGCGCGATAGCCTGTCGCGTGCGCTCGAGATAGGCCTCGTAGCTGTACTTCGTGTCCGCGAGATGGCGCGCGCGTTCCCCAATCAGCCGGCCCTTGCCTGGATCCTCGATGACCGACAGGATCCCTTCCGCGTAGCCTTCGGCGGTCGCCGGCGTCAGCACCGACACGTCGTCGTCGAGCACCTGCGTGTGAGTGAGCAGCCGCGTTGCGACGATCGGGCGGCCGGAACGCAGGTACTGGTAAATCTTGAGCGGCGTGTTCGTGCCGCTGCTGCGCGGAGACACGAGGGCGTCCGCCGCATCGAGAAAGGCCGGGATCTCCTCGGCCTGCCGCTGCCCCGCGAACAGCACGGCGGACTCGATCCCGGCCCGCCGGGCGTCGGCGCGCGCGGACTCCACCTGGTCGGGGCGCCCCCCGGCAAGCACGAAGCGGGTGTCAGCCCGGCGCGCGAGCACGTGCCGCGCTGCCGCGAACAGCAGGTCGAGGCCCTGGTACGCCTCGAAGGTCCCGGTGTAGAGGATCATCGGCGCCGTCGGTGCGACCCCGAGCTCTTCCCTCACGCGAGCCCCGGATCCGGCGACCGGGATGTCACCCGAACCGGGCGCGTTCTCGATGAGGACGACAGGAACGCCCGGCTCGATCGCCCGCACCGTGTCTTCGAGATGCTGGCAGATCACGATGACGACCTTCGAGCGCCGAATGACGAAGCGCTCCATGACCGCGAACATCCCATGCAGCAGCTTCGACCGGCTGAACGCGAAGTTCGTGAGCTGCTGGGGCAGACTGGAATGCATGTCGTACAGGTGTGGAACGCCCAGCATGGCGGCCAGCACGACGCCGATGAAACTTCCCTCTTCATGCGAATGCACGACGTCGTAGCGCTCCGCCAGCGCCCGGCGGCACGCCGTCAGCGTCAGGGCCAGGTCGAGCGGGATCTTCGCCAGCGAGGGGCCGATCCTCACCTCGTGCACGAGAGGCGGACGAAGGCAGCGGAACACGCGGAGCCCGGGCATCTCGACATCCCGGCCAAAGGGATACGTAACGAGATCGACCGTGTGGCCCAGCTCCAGGAGCGCGCGGATGCGGTGATATTCGCTGAACGGTGTGCCGCGGGGCTCGAAGAACGGCTCCGGGGCGATCATGAGGATTTTCACGACGATCGTGAAATTGTAGCCCGCGCGTCACCGCGTGGTAAAATCGGCGACTCCGCCCTCGCGGATTCCACCACAGTGCGAGTCAGGACCGATCCCTCTCCCAAGGCAAAACCGTCGCGCATCCGCGGCGTCCTGCTGACGTGTCTCAAAGCCGGTGTCAGCATCGTCCTGCTGTGGCTGCTGTTTTCACGCGTGGATTTCGCGCGCTTGTGGTCCATCGCGCGGACGGCGTCCGTCGGCTGGCTGGCGCTGGCGCTGGTGCTCTACCTGGCGATGATCCTGACGAGCGCGTGGCGTTGGGGGCTGCTGCTCAAGGCGCAACGGATCGGGTTGCCGTTTCGACGGCTGGCGTCATCGTTTCTCGTCGCGACCTTCTTCAACAATTTTCTCCCGAGCAATATCGGGGGGGACGTGATCCGTGTGGCCGACACCGCGCCGGAGGCCGGGTCGAAGACGCTCGCCGCGACCGTCGTGCTCGTCGACCGCGCCATCGGCCTGCTCGGACTGGTGTTGATGGCAGCCATCGGCGCGACGGCTGGACCTCGACTGATCCAGTCAGGTCCGGGCCTCGGCGCAGGGATGCTCTGGGTCGCCTTCGCCGGGGCCACGCTCGTGGCGACCCTTGCCCTCCTGTTACCGGGCGCGCTGCCTCGGCTCCTGCAACCGCTTCGCGTGCTGCACCCCGCATGGGTGGACGAGCGGCTCGCCAGACTCGGGGGCGCGCTCGAGCGGTTCAGCAGAGCACCGGCGTCGCTCGCCGCGTGTTTTGTCGGGGCTCTGATCGTCCAGGCGCTCCTGGTCGGCTTTTATCTCGCGATTGCCACGAGCATGGATATCCCGATCGGTTTTGCCGCGCTGGCGGTCGTCGTTCCTCTCTCCTTCATCGTGCAGATGCTTCCGGTATCGATGAACGGATTCGGCGTGCGGGAGGCGACGTTCGGCTTTTACTTCACCCGGCTCGGCTTGTCACTGGAGTCGGCGCTGCTCGTGTCCTTCATGGGGGCTGCGCTCGTGATGATGTTTTCACTGTCTGGCGGCGTGGTTTACCTCGTTCGCAGGCGCCACGACCTCAGCCGGGCCCCCGCTCCGTCGGCCCTCCCAGCCGTGGCTCGAGACATTACAATTCTGTAATCCAACCGACAATAGCGGTGCTTGACGAACTCCTAAACGGCTTGTAATGTGAATTTTACCCAGATTTAGCAGAATTCAGGAATCTACAGGTAGGGCAGTTTCAAGCCGATACGTCGTCTTGAACCCCAGTCCGGCGCCTGCGCCCAGAACGTTCGCAACGATAAGGATTCACGATGAAGCGTACTCTGCCATTTAGGTCGGCGTTGCCGGCGGTTCTGTGCCTCGCACTGGTCGGGTGCGAAGCGAGCAAGAGCTCGAACCCCCTGAGTCCGTCGGTGGCGGGCCCGATTGGAGGGGTGGAAATCACGGCGCCGAAGATGCTCGAGCCGGCCCAGGGGTTCAGGTTCAAGGAAACTGAGCAGCCGATCAAATTGCTGATCGAGAACTCCTCCTCGACGGGTGTGCGCCCGATCACCTACACGTTTGAAGTCGCGAGCGACGACGGCTTCAATTCAAAGGTGTATGCGCGCAGCGGCGTCGCGACGGGAGACGGCGGACGCACGAGCGTCATCGTCGAGAAGCTCGACCTGGGTCGCGGCTACTACTGGCGCGTGCGGGCCGACGATGGTGCGAACACCAGCATGTTTGCGTCCTCGAGTTTCGAGGTGCTCCCGAGGCCGCTTCTGAATCCGCCTGCGCTGCAGTCTCCGATCGACAACGTGCGCACGACCACCCGGCGTCCGGAGTTGACCGTGGGTTCGTCGGAGCGCAACGTGTCGGTCGGCAACCTCACCTACGAGTTCCAGATTGCGGTTGACCCCGCGTTCCCCCCCAGTTCA
>DATLXP010000120.1:0-1977 GCA_035575695.1 Vicinamibacterales bacterium | reverse complement strand
ACCGCCGGCACGCCTTCGGGGAAAATCGCGGATGGTCCCGGCGCGCCCAAGAGAAGCGTGCTGGGCCTCTGACGCCTCCCATCACCCTTGCGGACGCTCTCCACAGCGTACGGACGCCGGGTCTCGAGCTTCACCCCGCTCCCTGAGCTCCCTCCGTGGGCCACCGCGCCGCCGACGGACGCCTCCAACTGGACCGTCGCGCTGGCAAGCATCATCGAACCCGCCAGCGGCGTGGCCTGGTCGGTGCTCTGGAGGTTCCCCGGTGGGGAAGTGTGGGCTGAGACGGGCCGCAACGATAACGCGGTCTACTTCCGGTTTCCGCGGCGTGCGGACTTCCGCGTCTCGGGCGGTGTGATCACCGCCGCGGTGCTCGCGTATCTCACGCTTCCCACTCTCCGGCACATCCTGCTCGACACCGTCCTCCCGCTTGCGCTTGCCGCGGAAGGCCGTCTCGTGCTGCACGCGAGCGCGATGCGCACGCCGGAGAGTGCGACGATCGTGCTCTGCGGGGGCTCCGGCGCGGGCAAATCCACCTTGACGGCGGCCCTCGGACGCCGGGGATTCCGCATCCTGAGCGATGATGGTGTGCTGATCGAGGCCGGTACGCCGGTTCAGGTCGTCGCGTCGTATCCAGGACTGCGCCTGTGGCCGGACGCGGCGGATGCACTCGGGTACATGGCTGGTCCGACCATCCCGGTAGCGGACCAGTCCGACAAGGTAAGGGTGGCTGTGGAAAGCTTTACCGACGCGGGAACAGGTGTACCGACGGCCATCTACATGCTGCAGACGGCGGTGTCAGGTTTTCGTATCGAGCGCCTGGCGCCCCGCGACGCGACGGCCGGGATCATCCGTCACGCCTTCAGGGCCGATCTGCACGACCGCGCGGCGCTCGAGCGTCAACTGCACGATGCGGCTGCTCTGGCAGAGGCCGTGCCCGTCTGGGAAGTCGGTATCCCCAGGAGCTTTGCGCGCCTCGGCGAATTCGCCGAACGTCTCGCGGCCCATGCCGGAGCCACACACGGAAGGGCCGTTCCATGTTGAGCGTCGGGCGCTCCGGGCTCGTCGTCCGCGACGAGACCCCCTGGGTGGGCCAGGCACAGAGACATTTCACTGCCCGCAACTGGGTCGCCATTCCAGGCTTCCTGGGGGGGGACGTTCTGCGAACCGTGCTGGACGGCTTGAAGGCCGCCCGCTTCCACGACGCCGTCAGAGACTGCGACGAACCGGTCTGCAGGCTCGTCATGGAAGGGGACGCGACGGTGTCGATGCTGTCGCTCTTCTGCAATGATCCGGCGCTCTTCTCGATCGTGCAGCAGATCACCGGCTGCGGCCCCGTGCAGTTCTTCGACGGCTCGGTCTATCGCCTCACGCCGGCCGCGTCGATCCACTATCCGTGGCACAACGATTTCGTGGAGGGGCGGCGCGTCGCGTTGACCGTGAACCTCTCGCCGGATGCCTATGACGGGGGTGTGCTGGAGATACGGGAGCCTGCGGCACCAGGGCAGATTCAGGAGGCGCCTAACCGTGGCGCTGGAGACGCCGTCCTCTTTCGGATCGGCCGCGACGTGGAACATCGGGTCACCGCGCTGACCGGCGGCACCAAGACGGCCTTCGCCGGCTGGTTCTCCGAGGCACCGTCGCTGCTCGACCGCCTGCACGCCCGTGTCGCTTCCCGGAAGGGCGACAGGTGCTGACGATCGAGCAGGCCGGAACGCGTGTCACGGGGAGCCCCGGCTGCGCAGCCACGCGGCATTTCGAAGCCCATGACTGGGTCCGAATCCCCGGGTTGCTGAGCGCTGAGCTGCTGGCTCGCGTGCAGGCCGGCATGCAGGTCGCGTCGTTCATCCCCTCCGCCGAGCAGACGGGCCATGGACCGGTCCGCAGGCTGCTGATGGCGCCCGACGCCACGGCGGCGCTGCTCGACCTGTGCTTCAACGATCCCGTGCTGTTCCGCGCCGTCGAGGCGATCACCGGCTG
>DATLXP010000119.1:0-4020 GCA_035575695.1 Vicinamibacterales bacterium | reverse complement strand
CTGAAAGCTATTTCGTCCTGGGGGGCAGCAGCTTCTTCGGAAACTTCGCCATCACGGTGTAGTTGGGATCGACGGCGTTCGCAATCCGCGAATGCCCGGCCTGCGAGACGACCTGGTACGCGTCGAGCTTGTCGAAACCGTAGTCGTCCACGAGCCACTCGATCAATTCAACCTGCGCGATGCGAAACGCGTCGATGAGCGGCCTCACGCTGCCGGCGACCATGATGTCGTGCTCATCCTCCATGCGCGGCCAGCGGATGCGGCGCCCTTTGATCAATCCGAACTCGAACGTCACGTCGGCGGTCGTCTCGAGGCCCGAGCCGATGATCTCGCCGTCCCCCTGTAACGCGTGGACGTCGCCAAAGTAAAAGAGCGCGCCGTCGTGGAAGATCGGCAGGTAGACGGTCGTGCCTTCACGCGCGTCGGACGAATCCATGTTGCCGCCGAAGTTGCCCGGCCACAGGCCGCCGATCGCTTCCTCGCCGGCGGGTGCGACCGCGAGACGGCCGAGCATCGGGCGAAGCGGCACGCTGATGCGTTTGGACGCCGAGTTCGGGAGCTCGAGCGTTCCGATGTTGCGCGCGCGATCGAGTTGCCAGATGAAGCGCCTCGCCGGCAACGGTTCGTTTAGCAGGCGCGTCCGGGAGTCTCCCGCGACCGCGCTGATGCCATTGGGGCTCAGGGCCGACACCGCCGTGTCACGGTTGAGACGCAGGCTGACGATCTTCACGACGAGGGTATCGTCTGGCGTCGCGCCTTCAATGTAGAACGGACCGACTTCGCCGGGCCACGCACCCCCGGCGCGCTCGTAGTAATCGCCGGCTTTGGAAAACGTGCGCGTGGCGACGCGAGCGCCCGGCTTGATCCGCAGGACGGGTTGGCGGACCGCAAACGTCGGCACGCCGGCCGTCGGCTCGAACCTGAGGAGTGGAGCGGGTTGCTGGAGGAGAAGTGCCAGGCCGAGCAGCGGAACGACCCTGGTCAGCATGGCTTACCGGGTGCGCTTCTTCGGGCCCTGGCGCTGTGGGCCGTTGGCGCCGCGAAATCCCCCGCCGCCGCGCGCCGGTGCCGGGCCGCGGCTCGGCGTGCCAGGGTTGGCGCCCGGGAATCGCCGTCCCGCAGGACGCCCGCCATTGCTCGCACCAGGCCCCCGAGGCTGGGCCCTGTCGACGCGGAACTGCCCGTTGCCACGCGGACCGTTGCTGTGCCGGACGGTGAAGTCGGTGACCTGCCGGACTTCCTTCTGCCCCTCCGGCCTCGGAAGCGTCGCGCGGATCAGCGGACGATGGACTGGTCCCTCTTCGACGGGCTCGGCAACGAGTGCGTCGTCACCGTCGGCACGGTCTGCGACCTCTTCGCTCCCGTCCGGTCCCTCGGCCTCGAGCTCGCTCGCGACGTCGTTGCCGATCTCGTCGTTCATGATCTCTTCAGAATCGTCTGCCATGGTCAGTTGGGGAACGGGGACGGCGGCCGCCACAGTGGCGACGGCATACTCCCCTTCGGTTATCCCGGCGAGGACTTCGCGGTAGAGCGCACCAGGGGCGGTCTTTTTCCGGCGCCGTGGCTCACGGCCTCCCTTGTAGACATGCTCCATGTCGCATGTCGTGCAGCGCGTCTGCTTCACATCTTCTTCGATCATGGCGACGACCGCATGGTTTGTCACGCGACGCTCTCGCGGACAGTAGTCGTCCAATGTGTCACCGAGACGCAGCCGTCGCTGCTCCATTAATTACTCCCGAAGTGATCCTGAAGATGGGGCTGGAAAACGATCCGTGCAGGTGAACCGAGTCTACTGTGGCGGCCCCTGCCTGTGCAATAACAAAACCGTCGCGCAAACACGCCCGGCCTGAAGGCCGGGCCTGCGAGCCTGGCTTCCGCTGGTTACCGCGACTTGCCCCGTTCGGCGGACCTGTCGATCCAGGACAGCGCGGCTTCGAGCGCGCGGTCCCGGCCTTCCAGGAGATCCTCGCGTGCCAGCGGCGTGGGCTCGTCGGGCACGACCCCACGGCCTTCGAGCCGCGTGCCATCCGCGGTGACGAAGTCCCCGTACGCGTGAATCATCACGTCGCCGTTGGGCAGCTTGTCGAACAATGCCGGCAGCGCCTGCCCCATCGTCGTCTGTCCGAACACGCGGACGCGGCCGATCGACTGCATGCCCCCCGCGAAGCATTCCGACGCGCTGCCGCTCATGCCATCCACGAGAATCGCGACCGGCCCGCCGTACACGGCCACCGGCTGGCCGCTGGCATCGACGGTGCGCGGATTGGCGACGAACTTCAACTCGTTGTCGCGGGTCTTCATGATGCCGAGCGGCTTCCGCTCAGCGACGAAATGTCCGGAAAGCCCCATCATCATCGCCGCCAGGCCGCCGGGGTTGCCTCGCAGGTCGATGACCATCCCGTCGGCCGCGCGATACTTGTCGACCGCTCGGGCGAACGGTGCGTCGACCTGGGCCATCCAGACGTTGAACGCGATCAGCCCGGCCCTGCGTCCTGCCGGGGTTTTCTTTTCGGCATCGGTCACGCGAACGAACATCGTCGGCAGGCTCCCGACTTTCACGGGAAGTCCTTTTTCTGCCTGACGCTCGACGGAACGCGTGACGAGCCGGCCGGCCGCATCCTCGAACGAGAGGTCCGCGGTCGACGTGTCGGAGCCGCGAAGGCGGGCCTGCATCAGGCGCCACGCCTGAAGGCCTCGCAGCCGATCGTTGGTCGAGTCCGGCACGGCCTTGAGAAAGTCGCCGACCTGCGTGTCGCCGATCGCGACGAGGCGCCAGCCGGGGCGGACACCGGCGGCCGCTGCCCCGCGTCCAGGCTCCACGGCCGTCACGATGACGTCTCGTCCCATGAGCCGCACATCGAAGCCGGTGTCGGCTGACGTGTCCCGGCCTGGCGCGGTCCCGCCTGAGGCTGGCGCGGTCTCGTCCGGCGAAGCGGGGACGATGGCAAAGTGGGACTGTCCAAGCCGCGACAGCATCGCGCCGATCACGCCCCGCAATTCGCCCACTGAAACGGCCGCTTCGGCCTTGGGCCTGAACTCGGTGCGAACCGCATCCCAATCCACGCCGTTGAACGTCTTGTCGAAGTGCGTGTCGCGCACGATCTTCCAGGCCGCGTCGAAGGTTTCGATACCCTTCGGCACGTCGGCCGACAGCGTCGCGGCGCCGAGCGCAACAGCGAGCGCGGCCGCTACCCTGGAAAGACGACTCACTTGATGAGCGCCTTGATCGGGGCGGGGAGTTCGAAGATCGCCGGGTCGACCTTGTCGTATTCGATCGTGGAGAACGTCGTGACGATCTCGACGCCGGTCATCGACTGCTTCAACATGGTCGGCTGCAGGATGTCGCCGAACTTCTTGTAGTCGGTCATCACCGAGGTTGCGGTGATCGTGCCCATCGGCGTCTTCCGCGACACGATGTTGCCGGCTTTGAGGCCGGTGGCCACGTCGTAAAACTCGATGTCTTCTCCGCCGTCTTTCCGGATCAGCGAGACCTTGTAGCAGGGACGGCCGTCGAAGGTGGTCTTCTCGAGCGTCTTCATCGACGTGTACCGCGACGCCACGTTGAGCGAACTGTCGAAGTCGGCGTCGAACGCCTTCTGCGCCAGTTCCTCGCCGGTGGACAGCATCGGTCCCGTCATGGGCGACATGGACCACGCGCGCGTTCCGTCGAAGCCTTCGGACATGTCGCCGATACCGGCGATCGTCGTCTTCGCGAGGACCTTGTTGGGCCGCGCGGCGAACACCTCGATCGTGCCCGTCATGCCGTTGGCGGGGATGGTCACCGACCCGACCGTCCGCACGGACGTGCGCGCAGCCAGGGTCTTTCGGCCGCCGATCGCCTCGAGATGGCGGTCGAGAATCATCTGGGCTGCCGGGAGTGCGGCTTCGACCGGCGCGGCGGCCGCGGCAGCCTTGGGCTTGCCTGGTGACGCAACCGCGGTGGACTGGGCGTACGAGGGAGCGGCGAACGCAACGACACAGATAGCGGCGAGCGCACGGCCCGGCCGGCGGAAGGAAGCA
>DATLXP010000118.1:0-3482 GCA_035575695.1 Vicinamibacterales bacterium | reverse complement strand
CATGAAGGACACGAGAATGAAATTCGCCGTGCGCGTGTTGGCTCTCATGACCGTCACGGCGTCGACGGCCTGCAGTACCGGCCGCGCCGCCACTCCCATCGAACGCCCCGCGCTCGACGTTCCACCGCCGCCGCCGCGCGTAGTCGTGCCGTTGCCCCCTCCGGAGCCGGCGGCTCACGAACCCGAGGCGCCCTCAACCAAGCCTCCGCGCCCCCGGCCGCAGCCCCCGCGCGAAACGGCGAAGCCGGATCCTCCTGACCCGGCGTTGGTGGCGCCCGCCATCCCGCCCGCCTCGCCGCCGCCGCAACTTCGTATGCCCGATACCGGCCACGCTGCCGCTGCGTCACGCCAGGTCCGCGACATCATCGAGCGCACGCGGCGAACGCTCAGCAGCACAGACTACGGGCGCTTGAGTAACGTCCGCAAGAAGGCCTACGAGGATGCGAAGCTGTTTGCGGAGCAGGCGGAGGACGCGCTGAAGGCATCCAACGTGGTGTTTGCGAAGGAGCTGGCGGAGAAAGCCGAGCGGCTCGCGAGGGAGCTGCAGAGCCGGTGATCACGTGCGACGTGCGACGTGCTATGTGCGCCGCGTGCTACGTGCGGACGTGCCACGTGCGGACGTGCGAGGTGCTGTGCGATGTGCAGTGCGACGTGGTCGCGCGACGCAGCACGCACGCCGCACGGCACGTAGCACGTCCGCCCATAGCCCATCCGCACGTAGCACGTTAAGCACGTAGCACGTAGCACGTCGCACGTGATTTAGGTCTAATGAAAAAACCCCACGCCAATCCGTGCAATTTGTCCATTAGTAGCGTCCTGCATCAAAATCAGACACAATATATGGTGGAATCCCGCTTGACAACGGCGTAACGCGGGCGCATATTTGTCCACCGCGACGGATCTTCGGGCAGCTTCCCAGCCTCCCGAAAGTCGCGACAACTTCAAAGAAGACAATAGCTTATGGGTCTCGGCCGGGGCGGGCCGGTGACTCACGTTTCGGGAGGGAAGATGCAGAAAGGCGCAGCTGTGAACGTCGGTCAGGCAAACGTAGGCCCGACCTTCAGGTCGGGCGAGACACCAGCCGCGCCCGGGCTCGGATACGACCGCTTCTTTACGAAAGAAGGGCTCGATCCGTTCGACGAAGTCGAATGGGACGTGCGTTCCGCGGTCATCGGCAATGACAAGGGCTCGGTTGTTTTCGAGCAGCGCGACGTCGAAGTTCCCAAGTTCTGGACGCAGCAGGCGACCAACATCGTCGTCTCCAAATATTTTCGCGGCACCGTCGGCGCGCCGGAGCGTGAGCGGTCCGTCAAGCAACTGATCGGACGCGTCGTCGACACCATTACGGGATGGGCCGCCGGCCAGAAATATTTTGCGAGCGAGGATGACCTCCAGGCGTTCAGCGACGACCTGAAGCATCTGCTCGTCTATCAGAAGGCGGCGTTCAACAGCCCCGTCTGGTTCAACGTCGGCTTCGAGAAGCATCCGCAGTGCTCGGCGTGCTTCATCAATGCCGTGCAGGACACGATGGAGTCGATCCTGGGGCTCGCGAAGACCGAGGGGATGCTCTTCAAGTTCGGATCCGGCACCGGCTCGAACCTCTCGAACATCCGATCGTCGATGGAGCTCCTGGCAGGCGGCGGTACCGCCTCGGGTCCCGTCTCGTTCATGAAGGGCTTCGACGCCTTTGCGGGGGTCATCAAGTCGGGCGGCAAGACGCGTCGCGCGGCGAAGATGGTCATCCTCAACGCCGAGCATCCCGACATTGTCGAGTTCATCAACTGCAAGGTCGAAGAGGAGAAGAAGGCCTGGGCGCTCATCGACGCCGGCTACGACGGCTCGTTCACGGGCACGGCGTATTCATCGGTGTTCTTCCAGAACTCGAACAACAGCGTGCGCGTGACCGACGAGTTCATGCGCGCGGTGCTGGACGATGGGGAGTGGACGACGCACGCGGTGCGGGATGGTGCGCCGGTGGCGACCTACAAGGCGCGGGACCTGATGCGGCAGATCGCGGAAGCGACGCACGTCTGCGGCGATCCCGGCATGCAGTTCGACACCACCGTCAACGACTGGCACACCTGCCCGAACACGGCGCGGATCAATGCGAGCAATCCCTGCTCGGAGTACATGTTCCTCGACGATTCGGCGTGCAACCTGTCGTCGATCAACCTGATGAAGTTTGTCAGGGAAGAGGACGGCGAGTTCGATGTCGTCGGCTTCGAGGCGGCGGCGAGAACGATGATCCTGGCGCAGGAGATCCTCGTCGACAACTCGAGCTATCCGACGCCGGCGATTGCGAAGAACAGCCATGACTATCGTCCGCTCGGTCTGGGCTACGCGAACCTGGGCGCGCTGCTCATGTCGCGCGGGCTGCCGTACGACAGCGATGCCGGGCGCGATTATGCCGGCGCCATCACCGCATTGATGCATGGGGCGGCGTTCGCGGAGTCGTCCAGGGTCGCGCGCGATCATGGCGGGCCGTTCGCGGGGTACGAGAAGAACAAGGAACCGTTCATGCGTGTGATGCGGAAGCATCGCGCGGCGGTGAAGAACATCGAGCGGACGCACGTCCCGAAGGACCTCTTCGAAGCGGCGAAGGCCGTGTGGGACGAGGTCATCGAGATGGGGGAGCAGCATGGCTTCCGGAACGCGCAGGCCACCGTGCTGGCGCCGACCGGGACCATCGGCTTCATGATGGATTGCGACACGACGGGCGTGGAGCCGGACATCGCGCTCGTGAAGTACAAGAAGCTCGTCGGCGGCGGGCTGATGAAGATCGTGAACCAGACCGTGCCGATGGCGCTCCAGAAGCTCGGGTACAACCACCAGCAGGTCAAGGAGATCATCGAGTACATCGATGAGAACGAGACGATCGAGGGGGCGCCGCATCTCAAGGAGGCGCACCTGCCGGTGTTCGACTGTGCGTTCAAGCCGGCGCGCGGTGTCCGGTCGATCCATTACATGGGTCACGTGCGGATGATGGGTGCCGCGCAGCCGTTCCTCTCGGGCGCGATCAGCAAGACGGTGAACGTGCCGAAGGAAGCGACCGTCGAAGAGATCCAGCAGGCGTACATCGATTCCTGGCGGATCGGTGCAAAGGCCGTGTCGATCTATCGCGACGGCTCCAAGCGCACGCAGCCGCTCAACACCGCGCGGGACAAGGAGACAGCAGCCGTAGCGCAGGGCTTTAGCCCTGCCGCAGGCCCGACGCGCCGAAAGCTCCCCGACGAGCGCGCGGCCATCACGCACAAGTTCGACATCGCGGGGCATGAGGGCTACATCACTGTCGGGCTCTTCGAGGACGGCACCCCTGGCGAGCTGTTCCTCGTCATGGCGAAGGAGGGGTCCACGATCAGTGGATTCGCCGACGCCTTTGCGCAGGCTGTCAGTTATGCGCTGCAGTACGGCGTGCCGTTGCAGGACCTGGTGGACAAGTTCAGCCACGTCCGCTTCGAGCCGTCGGGGATGACGAAGAACCC
>DATLXP010000117.1:0-8980 GCA_035575695.1 Vicinamibacterales bacterium | reverse complement strand
ATGGTGGTGGGGCTCACACGTCCGAATGGATTCCTGCTGTGCGTGCCGCTCGGACTGTTGGCGCTGCAGCAGTGGCGCGTGCGACGCGACGACGGGTCCTGGGCGATGCAATGGGGCCGCACCACGCGGGCGCTGGCGGCGGCTGCGATGCCGATTGCCGGCATGCTCGCGTTCACGCTCTATCTCTACAGGCGTAACGGCGCGTGGTTCGCGTGGTCCAAGAATCACGCGGCGTGGGGCCGAACGTACACCGGGTTCGATCCGATGATACGAGGCTTCGGGTGGCTGCGGGACGAAGGACTCATTCTCGTCTCCACCAACATTCCGTACGACGTCCTCAATACGCTCGGCGCCGCGTTCGCGCTCGTGATGATCTGGCCGGTCTTCAAACACGTCGGAGGGCCGTGGGCGCTCTACGTGGCGCTGACGATACTCCCGCCGATGTTTGCTGGCGGTGCGTTGTCGCTCGGGCGTATCAGCTCGACATTGTTTCCGATCTTTCTGGCCCTGGCGGCCATCCTTCCGTCCCGCGCCGTGCCGGCCTGGGCGACGGCCTTCGCGATTCTTCAGGGACTCTGCGCCGCGCTGTTCTTCACGTGGCGCGAGCTGTTCTGAATACTCGCGACGGGACACGCGCAAACCCCGCGCAGCCGACGCGCGTCTAAACGGCAGGTCGTGTGCGTGTTCTATAATCGCGTCACGTTCATGCACGGAACACGCACGCACCGCCGTCTCACGGTGCGGATGCGGCCGCTGGTCGTCATCCTCGTTTCGTCGTTCGTCTGCGCCTTTGGCTCCTCCCGCCCCTCAGCACAACAGTTTGTTCCCGCGTCGCGACCTTTTCCAGCCAGCGCATGGGCGGCGATCGCGCACGGCAAGCCCGCCGATGCGGAACGCGAGGCGCGCAGCCGCCCTGTGACCGATCCGGATGCCGCAGCCGTCCTTGGTCATCTCGCCATCCGCAAGGGGCAGCACGACGAGGCCGTCCGCATCCTCGAGCCTGCAGCGGCGCAGTCGCCGGGCAGCACGGCGGCGCTCGAGCTGGGCTTGCTGCACCTCGGACTTGGACGCATGGAAGCTGGCAGTCGTCTGTTGACCGCGGTCGTCCGGCACGCCTCGACGGCCGGTGAGCCGGACGCGCTGGCGAGGGCCGCGCGGGCCGCGCAGGCGCTCGGGCGCGCGCAGGATGCCAATGCGCTGTTTCGAGCGGCGTCGGGCTCCGCTGGAGGGGACCCTGCCATCGACGCCGCATGGGGCTTCCTGTTTCTCGAGAAGTTCAATGAGGCCGAGGCGGCGCGCTCGTTTCAGGCCGTCCTCAAGGTGGACCCGCAGTGGGCTCCCGCCCACGTCGGGCTCGCGGCGGCGCGGGCCGACGAGAATCCGCCCGCCGCGGTCGTCGGCGCGTTGCGGGCGCTCGAGATCGACCCGGCGCTCGACTCGGCCGAGTTGCTGCTGGCTGAGCTGGAGCTGGATAATTCGCGCTACGATGCGGCGCGCGAACGACTGACACGCGTGCTCGGCCGCAATCCGCGACATCTCGGCGCGCGCGCCCTGCTCGCGGCCATGGCGCACGTCACAGGCGACCGACCGGAATACGACGCGGAGCTCCGCCGGATCCTCGGCATCCATCCCTCGTACGGCGAGGCGCTCCGTGTCACCGCGGACCTCGCCGCGCGACACTACCGGTTCGACGACGCGGTCGCGCTGGCACGGGAGGCGATCGCCCTCGATCCGACGTCGGCGCGCGCCCATGGCGAGCTCGGCCTGCACCTGCTTCGCACGGGCGAGGAGACCGACGCCCGCCGGGCTCTCGAGCAGTCGTTCCACATCGATCGGTTCAGCCGCGTGACGTTCAACCTGCTGCAGATGCTCGACAAGGTCGATGCATTCACCGTCGTTCGCGATGGCGACGTGATCGTGAAGATGCAGGCCGACGAGGCCCCCGTGCTCCGCGAATACGCCGTGCCGCTCGCCCGGGATGCCCTGAGAACGCTGTCGGCGAAATACCAGTTCACGCCGACGGGACCGATCCTCGTCGAAATATTTCCGGTGCACGACGACTTCGCCGTGCGCAGCGTGGGCTTGCCCGGGATGCTCGGCGCGCTCGGAGCGTGTTTCGGGCGAGTCGTGACGATGGATTCACCCAGGGCGAAACCGCCTGGCGCGTTCTCGTGGCAGGCGACGCTGTGGCACGAGATCGCCCATGTCATCACGCTGCAGATGTCGCGGCAGCGGGTGCCGCGGTGGCTGACCGAGGGCATTTCGGTGTACGAAGAAGGGCGCGCGCGCCCCGAATGGGGGCGCGACGCGGAAGTGCCCTTCGCCCTCGCGCTGGAGAAGGGGAAGACGCTCCCGCTGAAAGACCTCAACGCCGGCTTCACGAATCCCGAGACGATCGGCCTCGCCTACTTCGAGGCATCCATCCTCGTCGATCACATCGTCAAGACGTATGGAGAAGCGAAGCTGCGAACCCTCCTGCGCGCCTACGGCGAGGGCATCGAGGGAGATGCCGCGCTGACGAGCGCCCTGGGCGTGTCGATGGAACAGCTGCAAGGCGGCTTTGACAGGTCTGTCGAGCAACGTTTTGGAGGCTTGCGTATGGCGCTGAGAGCCGGGCCTGACCTGAACACGGCCGCCGCGGGGGACCCCTCTGCCCTTCGCGCCGCGGCGCTCGCGAATCCCGGCAACTACGCGGTGCAACTGGCTCACGGGCGCGCGCTGGCGGCGGTGAAGGACAAGGGTGCGTTCGACCCCCTCGAGAGGGCCGCGTCCCTCGTGCCGGTCGCGATCGGTGAGCACAGCCCGCACGCGGTCATGGCGCAACTGGCCGAGCAACTCGGTGACGACGCCCGGGCCCTGAAGGAGTACCAGGCGTTGCTCGAACACGACCACACGGCGCTCGATCCGGCCCGACGACTGGCGGCGCTCGCCGACCGGGCCGGGAACGTCGCGGCGGCGGCGATCGCCTACGAACGTATCGTGGCCCTCGATCCATTCGACGCGGCGGCGCACACGGGTCTCGGGCGGACGGCGATGCAGGCGAACCAGACGGCAACGGCGGTCCGCGAGTTCACGGCCGCGATGGCCCTGCGTCCGGCCGATCTCGCCTCGGCGCACTGCGATCTTGGCGAGGCGCTGCTCGCCGCCGGCCGCCTGGCGGAGGCGAAGCGCGAGGCGCTGGCGGCGCTCGAGATCGCCCGGTCGTACGAACGCGCGCAGGACCTGCTGTTGCAGGCCATCAAGTCGGCCCCCACCGGGGAGCGGGGGAAGTGAGCCACGGCGGCGCGCGCGCGATCCCGCTTGCCGGGGCGGCCGCGCTGCTGGTGTGGCTCGTGACATCGGTCCTCGTGCCGCCTGCCGGCGCGCAAGTGCCGGGCGCCCCTGATTCACGATTCGCTGGCCTGCAGTGGACCTTCGCGCGCATCCGCTACGACGCGTGGACGACACCACGCGGGCGGTTCATGAGTGAAGACGAGCCGTGGTTCATCGATGCGCCCGCCGCCGAGCAGAATCTGTCTCGCCGCGTCCGGACGGTCACCTCCATTCAGGTCAACGATCCCGTCGTCCTCACGCTCGAGGACCCCAACCTCTGGGCCTACCCGTGGATCTACATCGTCGAGCCGGGCACCATGCGGCTGAAGGACGCGGAGGTGCCGATCGTGCGAGAGTTCCTGCTGCGCGGCGGTACGCTCACGTTCGATGACTTCCACGGTCCGCTCGAATGGATGAATCTCGAACGTGAGCTGAAGCGCGTCTTTCCGGACAGGAAGATTGTCGACCTCCCGCCGGACCATCCGATCTTCAGCTGCTTTTACCAGCTCGAGGGGTTCCCGCAAACGCCTGGCCTCGGGTCCTTTCTGCAGGGGCGCACGTGGGAGAAGGGGGGATACGTCGGGATGTTACGCGCGATCGAGGACGACAACGGCCGCGCCATGGTCCTGATCAATTGGAACACCGACATGGGCGATGGCTGGGAATGGTCCAACGCGGCGGAATTCCCCGGGTACGTGAAGTTCACCGCGCAGGCCTACCGGATGCAGATCAACGAAATCATTTACTCATTGACCCACTAGATGCACACGACAACGACGGACATCGCGGCGGTGGCGGAGCGGGTCGCTCGCGGGCGCGAGCGGATTCTCACGGAGATCCGGAAGGTCATTGTCGGGCAGGAGGAGGTGATCGACCAGGTGCTGATAGCGCTCTTCACGGGTGGCCACTGCCTGATCACGGGCGTGCCCGGCCTCGCCAAGACGCTCCTCATCAAGACCGTTGCCCAGATCCTTGACCTCACGTTCAAGCGGATCCAGTTCACGCCGGACCTGATGCCGGCTGACATCACGGGCACCGACGTGCTGGACGAAGACGACGGGCATCGCTCCCTGCGTTTCGTGAAAGGGCCGATCTTCGCGCAGATCCTGCTCGCCGACGAGATCAACCGGACGCCTCCGAAGACCCAGGCCGCGCTGCTCGAAGCCATGCAGGAGTACCACGTGACGGCGTCGGGTCGCACGTACCAGCTCGAACGGCCGTTCTTCGTGCTCGCGACGCAGAATCCGATCGAACTGGAAGGCACGTATCCATTGCCGGAGGCGCAGCTCGATCGCTTCATGTTCAACGTCGTGATGACCTATCTCACCGAAGACGAAGAAGTTCGCGTTGCCACGCGCACGACCGGGGTGGCGACCGAGCCGCCCGCCAGGGTGCTCGGTGGCGCGGACATCCTCGAGATCCAGCAGCTGGTGCGTCAGGTCGTGGTTGCCGAAGACGTGGCGCGGTACGCCGTGCGCCTCGTCGATGCCTCACGCCCAGGGCGGCAGGCGGACCTCACGTTCGTTCGCGAGTGGGTCAAATGGGGCGCGGGTTTACGGGCCTCGCAGTCGCTGATCCTCGCGGGCAAGGCGCGCGCGCTGCTGAACAATCGCTATCACGTGTCGGTCGGCGACATCCAGGCGTTGGCGAAACCGGTCCTGCGCCACCGCATCATCCCCAATTTCTACGCGGAGTCCGAACGGATCACCGCCGACACCCTCGTGGACCGGCTGGTCGAGGCCGTGCCCGTGCCTCGCAGCGGAATGTAGCCGGATGCCCTCGACACCGGCCCCCCGCGCTCTGCGCTTTCTCGACCCCGCCGTGGTCTCGCGGCTGGGGACGATGGAGCTGAAAGCGCGGACGGTGGTTGAGGGATTTCTCTCGGGGCTCCATCGCAGCCCGTACAAGGGATTCAGCGTCGAGTTCGCGGAGTACCGCCAATACCTCCCCGGAGATGACCTGTCCACGCTCGACTGGAAGGTCTACGCCCGGACGGACCGTCACTACATCAGGAAGTACGAGGAAGAGACCAACCTCGAGTGCCACCTGCTGCTCGACCAGAGTGCGTCGATGGCGTACCGCGGCACGGCGCCGATGAGCAAGCTGGAATACGGATCGGTGCTCGCCGGCTCGCTCGCGTTCCTGATGCACAGGCAGCGCGACGCGACCGGCCTCATGGCGTTCGACGAACAGATCCGCTTCCGGCTACCGGCGTCCGCGCGTCCCGGACATCTGCACGCGCTGCTCCTGGGGCTCGAGCGCCTCGAGGCGGGGCAGCGCTCGAACGTCGAACGTCCGCTGCATCAGCTCGCCGAAGCGCTCGTGAAGCGCAGTCTTGTCGTGCTGATCTCCGATCTGCTCGATGACCCCGTGCCGGTGATCAAGGGCCTGAAGCACCTCAAGTTCCGCGGATCCGACATCATCGTGTTCCAGGTGCTCGATCCGACTGAGCTGACGTTCCCGTTTCGGGGCGCGGCGACCTTCAGAGACGTCGAGACCGCGGAGCACGTGGTCGCGGATCCTGCGCGTGCGCGCGCCGCGTACCTGCGCGGGCTCGCGGAGCTCACGCAGCGATACGAACACGAGCTGCGCGGCGCCGGCATCGATTTCGTGCAGGTCGACACCTCGCAGCCGCTGGATCTCGCGCTGCTGGCGTACCTGTCGACGCGTTCGCGGAGGAAGTGATGAACTTCCTGTATCCAGCCTTCCTGCTCGGTGCCCTCGCGGTGGCGGTTCCCGTCGTTCTGCACCTGCTGCGGCGTGACGTGGCGCCGGACGTGCCGTTTACCGCCGTCCGTCTCCTGCAGGGGTCGCCGGTCGACAGCTCGCGCCGGCGGCATCTGCGCGATCTGCTGCTGCTCCTCGCGCGCGTGGCGGCGTTGCTCCTGCTCGCCGCGGCCTTTGCCCGGCCCTACGCTCCGGAGGCCGCGGCGGCGGCCACGAGACTGCGCATCATCGCGATTGACCGGTCGTTCAGCATGGGGGCCCCGGGACGTTTCGCCAGGGCGCTCGACATCGCGCGCGGCGCCGTGGACGAAGCCGGCTTCGCTGATCGCATCGCGATCATCGCATTCGACGAGCGCGCGGCCGTGGTCGCGCCACCCGGCAACGCGGCCGATGCGCGCGCGGCATTGGGTGCGCTCGCGGTCGGCAGTGGGGCAACGCGCTACGGCGTGATGCTGGGCAAGGCCGTCGAGCTCGCGGCCGGTGGTCCCGCGACACTCGTGGTCGTGACGGACCTCCAGCGCGCCGGATGGGAAGGGGAAGCGCGCGCGCGTGTGCCGGGTGCTGTGGCGCTGGATGTCCGGGATGCGGGCACGCCGCCTGACAATCTGGCGATCGTGGCGCTGGGGATGCAGGCCGACACGGTGACCGCATCGGTACTCAACGCGTCACGCACCGCGAGGCAAGGCGTGGCCGTGGTGACGCACGACGGCGCGCCAGTCGCGCGCGCGTCGTTCAGCGCGCCGCCCGACACCACCGTCGAGGTGCCGCTGGCATGGCGGCGGGCGTCGACCGGCACCGTGTCGGTGGCCATCGACGACCGCGCTGGATTTTCAGCAGACAACGCGCGCCATGCCGTCGTGCGCGGCGCGGCCGCCGCCACCGTGATGGTCATCACGTCGAGCGACGCATCGGGCTTTTTTCTGTTGCGGGCCCTCGAGGCGGCAGCGGAGGGCACGCTGCGGGCGCTGCCAGTCACCACCGAACAGATCGCCGGGGCGCGCGCATCGGCGATCGCGGACCAGAGCGCCGTCGTCCTGCTCTCGACTCGCAATCTCGACAGGGATGCCCGCGCCGCCCTGGCCGCCTTCGTCACACGCGGCGGCGGTCTTCTGATCGCGGCATCTCCCGATGTGGATCCTGCGGTCGTCAGTGCCATCTTCGGGTGGAACGTCGCCACGCTGAGCGCCGATCCCGCTCCACGGCAGGTGTCGCTGGCGGCCACGGACCTCCGCCACCCGATGTTCCGTCCCTTCGGATCACTCGCGGCAAATCTGGGGCAGGTGCGGTTTCATCACGCATGGCGGGTGAAGCCGGACGGCTGGCAGGTCCCTGCGCGATTCAGTGACGGGTCGCCGGCCGTCCTCGAGAGACCGCTGGACGCCGGCAGGGTCGTGATCTTCGCGTCGGACCTGGACCGTCGCTGGAACGACTTTCCGCTGCATTCGGCATACGTACCGTTCGTGGCGGAGGCCGTGCGTCATGTGGCGGCGCGTCATACGCCGCCGCAGGAATTCCTCGTCGCCCACATACCCGCGGGTGCGAAGCCTGAACCCGGGATCCAGAACATCGACGGGCGCACGATTGCCGTGAACGTCGACCCACGCGAATCGAGCACGGGTGCGATGACGACGGCCGAGTTTCGGGGGATGGTCGAAGCTCCGACTGTCGTGGCCGGCGGGATGCCCCGGCAAGTGCACGCGGAACAGACCGAATCGCGCCAGAACCTGTGGCAATTCGGTCTCGCGCTGATGCTGGTGGCGCTCGTCGCCGAATCGTTTGTCGGTAAGGCGCAACGATGACGCACCTCACCGAGTTGATTTCGAGCGTTCGCCGAAGGTGGTTCGCGACGGCCGCGCTCCGCACGGTCGGTGCCGCGTGCGGGGCAGCCAGCCTGCCGGTCCTTGCGGCCGTTCTCCTCGAGCGGATGCTTGAACCCGCAGGCGTCTCTCTCGTCGTTCTCGGGACCGCCGCAATTGTCCTCGCCGTCGCCGGCGCCTCGATCGTCGCCAGCCGCATGGCGCGACGTCCCGATGATCGGCGCGTGGCGCGCTTCATCGAGGAGCGGGCCGTTCGCATCCCCGGCGTCGGTCCGTTGGACGACTGCGTGGTCAGTGCGGTCGACGCCCGTGCGAGTGCCACGCACCACGAAGGATTCGCGACACTGATCGCGGCATCGGCATCGCGGCGGCTCGAGGGTATTGCGGCTCATGACCTGGTCTCGAGCGGCGCCCTGCGCAGGTCCGGCGCGATCGCGCTTGGTGGGGGGCTGTGCCTGGCCCTGGCGGTCGTGCTCGGCATGCCGTCCCTCAGGCGCGCCATGGAAACCGCCAGGCTGCAGGTGTTTCCGCAGGCCGTCACCGTCGAGGTGTTCCCTGGGAACGCGCGGCTCGTGACCGGTCATTCTCTGAAGATCCAGGCCCGGGTGCGTGCGGGAGGCCGCGACATCACGCACGTGTCGCCCCACCTCGTTGTCACGGCCGGCGCCGACGAGCGGATCATCGAGATGGAACGCGCGGCCGACGGGTTCGCATTCGAGATCGCGTCCATCGACCGGACCTTCCGTTACCGGGTGAGGACCGGTTCCGTGCTCTCGCCGGAGTTCACGGTCACGGCCCTCGTGCCTCCGCGCGTGCAGCGCATCGATGTGCGCTACGACTATCCATCCTTCAGCAATCTGTCCACGAGAGAAGTTCAGGATGGCGGTGACGTCTACGGTCCTGCGGGCACGCGCGTGCGCCTCCGCATCCACACCGACAAACCGATTGCCTCAGGCCACCTGACCCTGTCGTCCGGCACCGTCGCCCTGAAACGGGCCGGCAGTGCCATCGTGGATGCCGAGTTCGTGCTCTCTCGGGACGACGCGTACCGCGTGCGTCTCCTGGACGTGGATGGCCTCACCGCCGACAGCGACAGCGAGTACTTCATCAGGCTGATGGATGAC
>DATLXP010000116.1:0-2841 GCA_035575695.1 Vicinamibacterales bacterium | reverse complement strand
CGGTCGTCGGTGATGCGACGACGGTCGGCGAAATCCCGCTGGTAACGGACGCTGCCCGGTCCGCAGTTGATGAAATCCGCATCCAGCGAGACGACCACGTCGGCCTTGTCGAAGTGGTAGACGGGCTGTGTGGCGGCACCGGACGGCGTGCCCTGCAGGCCCGTCGGGTCGTACTGATGCCACTTCGCCTGCGGATAGTCCCGGAGGACCGTGGCCATCAGTTCGGCGAGCGACGGCGAGGTGATCGGGCCGGTCAAAAAGCGGAGTCCGGATCCCTGCCGTGCTTTTTGCGCGGACAGGGCACCCTGCACGCTCGTAAGAAAGTTGCCCCAGGAGCGGATCTCGCCACCGTGGGTCACCGTCTGGACGCGGTCCGGGTCGTACAAATCGAGGATCGATGCCTGGGTAAAGATGTCAGCCGCCCCGAGGCTTGCCGGATGATCGGGGTTCCCCTCGATTTTGGTGGGACGTCCCATGTGGCTTTCGACCAGGACCGGCTGCGCGTAGCCCTTGTGCAGGACCGCGCTGGCAAAAAAGAGGGGGCGGCCCGGCACGATGTCTTCGGGCTGCTTGACGTACGGAATGATGTGCTCGCTCGGCTGCTTCGTGCAGGCCCCGACTCCTGCGAGCGCGAGCGACGCGCTCATCAGTTTCAGGAAGTCGCGGCGGCCCTTCGGGTCGTTCCACTCGGAGGCCTGTTCGGGAAACTCGCGGTGCAGGTATTCGTTGAAGGCCGGCGTGTCGGCCAGCTCACCCAGGCTGCGCCAGTACAGGCGGCCATCCGTGGCGGCGAGACGGGAACGAACAGCAGACAGGTCCATGATCAGTATTTACCGGTGACAGGTCGAACAACTCGTGAGCTGCTCGACACTTGCAATCTTGTAATCCCGCACCAGCTTCGCGCCGAATTCCGGATCGCCGGAGGGGCGTTCCCAGGCCATGTTGAAGACCTGATCGCGCGGGCGGACGAATTTTTCCGGGTTCCGGTGGCAGTCGACGCACCACGACATGGTCAGCGGCGCCTTCTGGTAGACCAGCGGCATCTTGTCGACGGGGCCATGACACGTGGCGCAGCCGACTCCCTGCTTCACGTGGATGCTGTGGTTGAAATACACGAAATCGGGCAGGTCATGGACACGGGTCCACTGGAGCGGGGTGTTGTCGCGGAAGCTCGCGCGCACCGGTTCGAGCACCGGCGCGCCGGTCCAGATCTGCGAATGGCAATTCATGCACGTCTTGGTCGGGGGGATGTTGGCGAACGCCGCCTCTTCGACCGACGTATGGCAGTACCGGCAATCGATGCCGATCCCGCCGACGTGATGGGCGTGGCTGAACTGCACCGGCTGCTCGATGAAATCGTCCTGGCCCGTGTTGTAGCCAGAAAGGTTCAGGAGGCCCACGACGCCCCCCAGCGTCAGGGCGAAGACAATGACCGCGAGAATGCTGAGCCGTGAATAGATGTTTGAATGGCGGTGAAAGATCTGGCTCATCGTGCCTCGATGTCGGGGCGGCGCAACTTTCCCAAGAGATTACTCGAAAGCGTGCTCGTAACAGAAGCGGACTTGTGGCTAATAATGTGAAAGATTTCACAAGGTGTCAACAGCGGGACCGTTTGCCAATTCCCGCGAAATCGTCAGAATTGCCTTCAAATGCCGGACGCCATCGTTCTTCGTCACGTCACTAAGCGCTTCGGCGGCTTCGTGGCGGTCGACGACCTGTCCCTCTCCGTGCCGGCCGGATCCATCTATGGCTTCATCGGGCCGAACGGATCCGGCAAGACCACGACCCTCCGGATGATCATGAACATCCTGCTGCCTGATCAGGGGGAGATCGAGGTGCTGGGTTCGCGTGAGACCGCTGCCGCCAGGGACCAGGTCAGCTACCTGCCAGAAGAGCGCGGGCTCTACAAGAGGATGACCGTGCGGCGGCTGCTGCGCTATTACGGGCGCCTCAAGGGGCGGGCGCTCTCCGAAATCGACCTGGCGATCGACGACTGGCTCTCCAGGATGGATCTGCCCGGCGTGCTCGACCGTCCGATCGAAACCCTGTCGAAAGGGATGTCGCAGAAGGTCCAGTTCCTCTCCGCCGTCGTGTCCCAGCCATCGCTCTTGATTCTCGACGAACCCTTTTCCGGCCTGGATCCGGTCAACGCCCAGGTCTTGAGGGAGGCCGTACTCGAAATCCGCCGCCGGGGCACGACAGTCGTCTTCAGTACCCATGACATGTCGACCGCCGAGAAGATGTGCGACCGGATCTTCATGATCTTCCGGGGGAAGAAGGTGCTCGACGGCACGCTCAACGACATCCAGTATCAATACGGCGCAGACACGGTCCGGGTCCGCACGGAGGTGGGCGCCGCGGCGCTCGCCGGTTTTCCGGAGGTCGAGGCGGTCAACGACTTTGGGCAGATGCAGGAGGTGCGGCTGAAGGGGAACCCGCAAACCTTTCTCCAGAAGCTCGCCGCCCGCACGCCGGTCTTTCACTTCGAGGTCACGCGTCCGTCGCTCCAGGACATCTTCGTCAGGATCGCGAAACCCCAGGAGACTGAAGACAGGCGACAGGAGTCAGTCGCTGTCACGCAGCCCTGACGTGCTCGTATGAAAAAAATTCTCATCGTCGCGCAGTCTGAATTCGGCACGCTCGTTCGCAGCAAGGCGTTCATCATCAGCATCATCCTGATGCCGATCATCATGGTGGGATCGGTGCTGCTGGTGCGCGCCACGAAGGACGCCGGCGACGGAAAGGCGCGGCGCTTCGCGTACGTGGACGAGACGGGCGTCATCGGTCCGTCGCTCGAGGCGGCGGCAGCGGCGTGGAACACCGCGGCGGCGGCAAGCGGCG
>DATLXP010000115.1:0-3310 GCA_035575695.1 Vicinamibacterales bacterium | reverse complement strand
AGATGAACACGAGCCACAACATCCGGTATGGCGTCGCCGCCCGCGCCCCGAACAGGTAGACCATTCCCGTCTCACCGTAGTAGCTCCACCCGACGAATTGTCGAGAAGGCAAATAGAACGATGCCGCTGGTGACGATGATGTCTCCCCAGACGCCCGGCAGTCCTTTCTCGAAGGCCCGCGCCGCGAGGGCGGCGCCGGGCACGTCACCCGTCCATGTCGGCGTCAGCAGGAGCACGAGTCCCGAGGTCGTGCAGATCAGGATCGTGTCGACGAACACCTCGAAGATGCCGTACAGCCCCTCCCGGACGGGGTGGTCCGTCTGCGCCGCCGCGTGCACGATCGGGGCGCTGCCGAGCCCTGCTTCGTTTGAAAACAGTCCGCGCGCGACGCCGAAGCGCAGCGCGATGATCATGGTGGAGCCCACGAAGATCCTGTCGCGAAGGATCGAGGAAATCGCACGGAATCCGCACGCCGCAGCACTGGGTCGTCTCGGTGGATTGAAGGGGGGACCCGCCAGGGCGGCGGCGCTCAGCTCGAGGCGCCGCCGCGAGATCGCCAAGGCCGGCGCCCGGGCGCGGTGGGGGAAGTAAGGGACCTGGCCGCGGCTGGCTCGCATTGTCCCGGACACCCAGCCGTGGCCGGTAGAGGCCCGTGAACAGCGGCGCGTGCGACGGCAGCGTGAGCGGCACTGCGGCGAAGGCTTCTTCGAAGACGGTCCCTTCGGCCGCGA
Source organism: Vicinamibacterales bacterium (assembly GCA_035575695.1). GTDB lineage: Bacteria > Acidobacteriota > Vicinamibacteria > Vicinamibacterales > 2-12-FULL-66-21 > JACDCA01. The sequence goes on along the minus strand of DATLXP010000115.1, from coordinate 2,579 downwards.
TCCGGTCGAGCGCGGGGGTCTCGACGCCTGTGAATCCGAACGCGGGCAGGCGATCGGCCCGCATGGTGTCGAGCGTGATCCACAGAAGAGTGTGCGGGCGCGCCGCGACCCTGGATATCGGGCCGCCCATCTCCGGGAGCATCAGAGCTGCAGCCGGGCACACCGGCACCGCGAGGTGCCGGCGGAACATCCTTAACGCCTCTTCATTTCAAAGGCGTGATTCTCCGAGTAACAATAGGAGCTGTACGGACGAAAGGGAGGGCTCGCGGAACGTGAGATCAGGATGTATCCCCTCATCGTCCCTGCAATGAGCGCCGCGGTGCCTCTGGCGGACACAACCCCCTCTACCACCAACGCGGTGTCGCTGAAGCGCTCAGCGATATCGAAGGCGTCCAAGTAGTAGTAGTAGGAACCATCGCTGAGGGAGAACCTGATCATGTCGGTTGTGTCGACGAAACCGACAAAGCCATTACCACGGCCGTTGGTGACGATCAAGTCGGCGTCGCTCAGCCTCACCGTCAGTCGCCCGCCTTCCTGCGTCATGTTCGCGGTATACACACGGCGCCGGGCCGCGTCGGGGAACGTGCCTTGCCCGGAACTGCACGAGGGGGCGGCAATCGTGAGCGTGTAGGTCCCTCGGTAGTCAGTTCTCGGCCGTTCGGGCGTTATCTCGAAATCGGAGGTGCGGTGCGCCGTCACGTCCAGCCGCTGCGTGCCGTTGAGATACCCGTCCTTTTTTGCCTGGATCTGCACCGGGCCGCTGACCCCGTAGAAGGCGTAGAAGCCCCCCGAGCGAGATTTTGTTGTGAGACCTTCCCCGACTCCAGAGATCACGGTCAGCGTCACGTCGGCGATTCCAACGCCGCTCTCCCTCACATTCCCGCTGAGCCGGAAGGTGCCCTGGGGCAGCACAAGTATCCGCGCGATTGCCGAAAGTCCGAAGAATTGAGCCGATACAGTCTGCTCCCCGAGGTTTTTTCCTGTGGCGAGCCCCGTGGAGCTGACCTGCACGATCTCTGACGTCCTGGGCGTCCATTGCGCCTGGCTGCTCACGTTCTCGACTGAGCCGTCGGGTCTGATCGCATTCACGGTCAACTGCACGGATTCGCCTGGAGCGATCTCCGCCGGCGCGATGAGCTCGAGTCGGGCGGGTGTCACGATCAGGGGGCCAGTCGGCGAGGGACGATTCTTGTCGCAGGACGCGAACACGAGTCCGAGTCCCAGGACTGCAGCGACGGCAAAGTGACGATATCGGTTTGGCATGGCATCGCATCCTAACTCATCAGGGCCGGGGTGTCACCTAGATCCGGCGTCCAGCCCCGGCGGCGCCCCAGGCAGCAAGGCCGACCACGCGAGTATGATTCGCAGGTGCAACAGAGAACGTTCGGGCGGATTGGCTGGCAGGTGTCTGAAGTCGGCTACGGCATGTGGGGGATGGCGGGTTGGAGCGGGAGCGACGACGAGCAGTCGCTGGCGGCCCTGGATCGCGCCGTCGAACTCGGATGCAACTTCTTCGATACCGCGTGGGCGTATGGCGACGGACGCAGCGAACAGTTACTGGGCCGTACGCTCGCCAGGCACCGAGGGCGCGGGTTGTATGTCGCGACGAAAATTCCGCCAAAGAACCGGCAGTGGCCGGCGCTCGCCAGTTACGGGATCGACGACGTCTTCCCCTCGGACTACATCCGCGAATACACCGAACTGAGCCTGCGAAATATCGGAGTCGATGCTCTTGACCTTCAGCAGTTCCACGTCTGGAGCGACACCTGGGCAGCCGTTAGCGGGTGGCAGCGCGCGGTGCGCGCACTGAGGGATGAAGGGCTCGTGCGGGCCATCGGCATCAGCATCAACCGCTGGGAGCCTGACAATGTTCTCCGGACGCTCGAGACGGGCCTGATTGACTCCGTCCAGGTCGTCTACAACGCGTTCGACCAGAGCCCCGAAGATCGGCTGTTCCCCTACTGTCTCGAGCACAACATCGCCGTCATTGCTCGCGTGCCGTTCGACGAGGGGAGCCTGACGGGCACGTTGACGCGCGAGTCACGCTGGCCGGAGGGGGACTTCCGGAATCTGTATTTCACGCCGGAGACGTTGCCGGAAATACTGGATCGAGTCGACCGACTCCGACGGGACGTGCCCGAGGGCATGACTATGCCTGAGCTGGCGTTACGCCACATCCTGGCACATCCGGCTGTCTCGACCGTCATTCCGGGGATGCGCAAGATCCCACATGTCGAACAAAACATTGCAGTTAGCGATATGGACCGGCTCGGCCCACAGCTCACGGAGCGACTGAAGTCCCACCGCTGGGACCGCCTCCCAGGGGCCTGCGGCTGATGGGGCGTGGTATGATCACCTTTTCCCGCGAGCCTTAAGGAGCCCACAGTGAAGGAAGGGATTCACCCTAAGTATCATGAGATCGAGGCGCGTTGCGCGTGCGGCGCGACGTGGCATACGCGTTCCACCAAGCCGGAGCTGCACCTCGAAATCTGCAACAACTGCCACCCGTTCTTCACGGGCCGTCAGAAGCTGATCGACACCGAGGGCCGCGTGGAGCGGTTCACGAAGCGCTTCGGCGT
>DATLXP010000114.1:0-2246 GCA_035575695.1 Vicinamibacterales bacterium | reverse complement strand
GCCGATCGACTGCGGACGCTTCCAGTCGGCGCTCTGCGTCGCCAGCATCGTTCCGGACGCGAGCGGAACCGGCGACGTTTCGATCCCGGCGCCTGACGTCACCTGCGCGGGCGTGCCCCCGGTGACAGGCACGGCCCAGATATGGCGCCGGTCGATGTCCTTCGCGTTGGTCGAGTAATAGAACGTCCTGCCGTCTCCCGACAGTGCGACGGACGCCTGGTTCTCGATCAACCCATCCGTCGTCGTCAGCAGGGTGGGCTTAGCGTTCGGCCGCAGTTCCACCGAGTAGTAGCGCTCCCACTCATCGACGGGGCCCGCGGGCAACGACGGCTCCGGCGGCAGACCGCGCCCCGTTCCGCGCCCGCCGAACCCGCCCTGGTTCAGCGGGAAGACGACATAGTTGCCCGCGAGGCGGGGATTGTTGATGGACGCAAACATGCCTTCTCCGGCCTCGTTGTGCCAGGCTTTCTCCGCTTCGCCCGTTGCCACGTTCGCCTTCATGTAGGCCAGCGTGTACCCGCCGCGGAATGTCGCGCGCATCAGCCCTGGGATGCGCAGCGCCGCCGGATTCGGCGTTTGCGCTCCCGGATCCTGCTGCTGCGACTGCTGTCCGAACGACAGGCCGGGACGGCGTGCAAAGACGATGTGCCTGCCGTCGTCGGTCCACATGGGATCGGAATCGAAGTCGACGCTCGGCGCCATGTAGGTAATCGTGCGCGTTTTGCTGTCGAGCACGGCCACGAAGCTGTGGTCCTGCCGCGTCGTCACAAAGGCGATCCTCCTGCCATCGGGGGACCATTTCGGGCTGCTCTGCACGCCCGAGGATCTGATGTAGGCCTTTTCCGCGCGGTCCTTCTCGTTCAGCGGACGCGTCGGCGTCACGAGGGCTCGATAGATCTCGCCGTCCTTGACGAAGAGGACCGCACGGCCGTCAGGCGCGAGCTCGGGTGCGCCCCCCTCGGCGACGCGCCACGCGGGTCCTCCGCTCGTCCGCACCGCCCAGATGGCTCGCTCCGCGCCGTCGGGTGACGCGGACGCGTTTGCCACCCATCCCGCGCGATTCGGGGCGGTCCCGCGCAGAAACACGACCGTCGACCCGTCGTCCGAAATCCGGATGGTTGACATGTCGACGCCGTCGTCTTTCATGAAGCTGGTGAGACGGACCGGCGTGAACGAGGGCGCGAGGGCGGTGTACGCGTTGCGCCTGCCTTCTTCGTAGGCCGTCCACGCGATCCGATCCACCCGCTTCGCGGCGACGAGCTCGAGCGGGTTCGGGTTACTGAGGAACTGCTGATAGAGCGGTGTTTGCCTGGTGGGCGCGGTCTCGACTGACGGCGCCGCGACACAGACGGCGAGCGCGACCGAGGCCCCCAGGGTGAATGTGCGGGCAACACGAAGCATCCGGCTATCCCTCCGCGGCCGAGTCTACTTCAGCAGATACAATGTGCGGCTATGCGATACAGACTCCCGGTAGTCGTGTTTGTCCTGACGGCGTGGACGCCGTTGTCCGCGCAGGAATCGAAAGCGCCGACATTCGAGCAGATCATTGAATTGAGGCGCCCTGGTGGCGTGGCGCTGTCACCGGATGGTTCGCAGGTCGCCTTCACAGTCGGTGAGACGAACTGGGAGGACAACGCGTACGAAACCGAGATCTTCCTGGCGTCGACAACCGGCGGTACGCCGATCCAACTCACGAGAGCGAAGAAGTCGAGCAGCGCCCCGGCGTGGTCGCCAGACGGCGCCTGGCTCGCGTTCGTCTCGGATCGCACCGACAAGCGCCAGATCTACCTGATCCACTCGCGAGGCGGTGAAGCCCGGCCGATCACCAGCGTCGAGGATGGGATCAACAACTTCAGCTGGTCGCTCGATGGCCGGTCCATCGCCTTCACGATGACGGAAGCGAAGAGCGACGTTCAGAAGGAACGGGACAAGAAGTTCGGAGAGTTCGAAATCGTGGACCAGGACTGGCGGATGACGCACCTCCATCTGATCGACGTGGACCCGAATGCCACCGAGCCGGCAAAGCCGCGACGCGTGACGAAGGGAACGTTCACCGTCGGGGCATTCGACTGGGCGCCGGACGGCAAGTCGATCGCATTCGACCACCGGGTCGACCCGAACCTCGCGAACGGGGGGACGGCGGACATCTCCATCGTCAGCGTCTCAGGCGGCTCCATTCGCACACTGGTGACGCAGGAGGGTCCCGACAGCGGGCCGATCTGGTCCCCGGACGGAACGCAGATCGC
>DATLXP010000113.1:0-6407 GCA_035575695.1 Vicinamibacterales bacterium | reverse complement strand
CGGTGCGGCGATCCTTCGAGCGACGCACGCAAACCGACACGGCCACCCGGTGCTGTTCATGCGCGAGGTGTTCGAGGAACTGCGGAAGGCCGATCCGTCGGTGGGCGCCAAGGCCATCCTTCGCAGCCGGCCTGATCGCGTGCTGAACGTGGAGGTTGACGAGGCCGGGGTGATCATGGATGTCGATACACCCGCCGATTACGAACGGCTGTTTGGCAGAACCCTCGAGCCGCTGTAGGAACTCTCGCGAAGTTACACTGCCGGAACACAACAGACGCACGCCTGTCACGCCCAGCCCCAAGACTGACGGGATGAAATTCGTCCTTGTCGTCCGAGTGGCATGCATTCTTGCCGCGTGGCTGGTGGTCCCAGGCGCCTCAGCGGCCGCTCAGTCAGGCTCCGGCAACGGCGCCCTCCAGGGATCGGTGGTGGATGCCGGGTCGAAGCCGGTCCCGGGTGTGGCCATCGAGATCCGTGACCTTGATACTGGGTACGTGCGGAACGCAGTGACCGACCCGCGGGGTCGTTTCGCGGCCCCGGCCATGCCGGTCGGCCGCTACAGCCTGGAGGCCACGCTTCAGGGGTTTGCGCCCGCGCGCCGGACAGACGTGACGGTGACCGTCGGGCAGACCGAGACCATCGACCTGCAGCTCTCTGTTGCCGGCATCGCCGAGTCGGTGACGGTCGAAGGTCAGGCGTCGGTCGACACCAGGGGAGCGGCCGTGGCCTCCCGCATCGACACCCGCGCGATTGCGGACCTGCCCGTGCGCGGGCGGAACTTCACCGAGTTCGTCCAGTTGACGCCGGCCGTCGTGCAGGAATCGGATCGCTTCGGTCTCGTCATCAGCGGGCAGCGCTCGATTAACTCGAACGTGGCTATCGACGGCGCCGACTTCAACGATCCGCTCCAGGGTAACCAGCGGGGCGGCAACGAGTCGTCCTTCTTTTTCCCCCAGTCGGCGGTGCGGGAGTTCCAGGTCGTGCGGAGCGGCGCCGGGGCCGAAACCGGACGCACGAGCGCAGGTTTCGTCAACGTGGTCACGCGGTCCGGCACCAACACCGTGCGCGGCGAAGCGCTGTATTTCAACCGGAACAGGAAGCTCACCTCAGCCGACGCGTTCGATCGCAAGCTGAATAACCAGCAGAACCAGTTCGGAGGCGCCCTCGGCGGACCGCTGGCCAAGGACAAGGCGTTTCTCTTCGGGTCGTTCGAGCAGAACTTCCTGCGCGTGCCGTTCGTCGTGAAGTTTCAGGCCCAGGCGCCCGGTGTCGTCGTGCCGGCCGACCTGACCGCGCTTGAAGGGGAGCACCACGGCACCAACAATCCGACTGCGCTTTTCATCAGGTCCGACCTGCGCGTGACGGAGCATAACCGGCTCGACCTTCAGTACACCTACAGCCGGCTCACGGGCAGGAACTTCAACTTCGACTCCCCGCAGATCAGCGCGGCGGTCACCAACAACTTCACCCGGCGCACCGAGAGTCACGCCGTCAAGGCCGGATTGCTGACGGTGCTGTCATCCACGCTTCTCAATGAAGCGCGTGTGCAGTACGCGACTGACGACCGGACCGAAGAACCCAATACGAACCTGCCCCAGATCGTGATCAACGGCTTCGGTACGATCGGCGGGGATTCCGGCAGGCCCAGATTCTTCGAGGCCCATCGCTTCCAGGTGACCGACAGCATGACCGCGGTCACCGGTCGCCACGAGATCCGCGCCGGCATCGACGCCAACATCACCCCCGCCCGGCAGCAGCGCGAGAGCAACATCCTCGGCCGGTACGACTTTTCCTCGCTGGCGAACTACAACGCGAGGATCATCAATCGGTATCGGCAGACGCTGCCCGGTTTCAACCCCGAGGACCTGTTCTACGACGCGACACAGCGGGAACTGGCCGTGTTCGTCCAGGACAAAGTGAACCTCAGTACTCGGGTGACAATGAACGCCGGCCTGCGATGGGAGGGGCAGTGGAACCCCCAGCCCCCACGAGCCAATCCCGCGTTCCCGGAGACGTCCCGGATTCCGGACGACCTTCGCATGTGGCAGCCCCGGCTGGGACTGACCTGGGACGCGGCCGGCACCGGCCGCACGATTGTGCGCGCCAACGGCGGGATCTACAACGCCCGGACGCCGGCGAACCTCTTTCAGCGGGTTTTCACCGACAACGGCATCACCACGGTCGCCGTTGACAGTCGCACCGATGCCACGATCCTGAGCGCCCTGACGTTTCCCAACGCGTTGCCAGCGCTGCCCGCCGGCCTGCGGGTGCCGGTGCAGCGTATTTTCGGCTTCGCTGCGGATTTTCAGAACCCCGATACGACCGCGGCCTCAGCCACGATCGACCATCGTCTGAACAACACCATGCAGGTCTCGATCGGATACATCCACAATCGCACGATTCACCTGCAGCGGCGGCTGGACAGGAACCTCTTCCCCCCGACGATCGCTGACACGGGCCTTCCCGTATTTCCCGCCACGCGGCCCAACACCACCATCGCGCAGCTCGAGGTCAACGAATCCACCGCGAAGTCCCGATACGACGCCCTTGCCCTGACGACCAGCGGCCGCCAGCGTGGCGTGCAGTGGCAGGTCAACTACACCTACGCCAGAAACCGTGACGACGACTCGAACGAGCGCAACTTCAGCCGACAGGTGACGCTCAACCCGTTCGACCTGGCTGCCGAATGGGCCCCCTCCAAGCAGGACGTGCGCCATAACGTCAACGCCAGTGCGGTTGCCGGCCTGCCGTTTGGCTTCACCGTGTCCGGCATCGTGCTCGCGCGTTCGGGTTTTCCCTACACGGCGATCATCGGCAGCGACCAGCAGCGCGACGGCAACGACGACAACGATCAGGCGATCATCAATGGCCGGATTGCCGGGCGTAACACGTTCCGGCAGCCCGACTTCTTCAATCTGGATGTCAGGCTGACGAAAGCCTTCCGGCTTCGGGGTTCCCGTGAGGTACAGTTTCTCGTGGACGTGCTGAACGCGACGAGAGCCAGCAACAGGAACTTCGGCAACGACAGCGTGAGCGTCTTCGGCACGCCCGTCAGCCCGGTGGTCACTGCGGGCCGACCGTTGTTTGCTCCCTCGACGGCCCGATTCGGCGGTCCTCGCCAGGTGCAGCTCGGCATGAAGGTCACCTTCTAGTGGACGGACGGCGAGTGCGTCCGGCGGCGTTGGTCCTCCTTGCCGCTGTCGCCGGCCTCGGCGCGGCGCTGGCCGCGGTGTCGCAGGAGAATCCTCCGGTACGGGTGGAAACCGCGAGGCTGCTCCCGCTCGACATCGCGCGTTTCGGCCGGCCACCCCTGCGTCCGAGTACCGTCGCCGCAGCCCTCAAGCGCGGGATGAAGTTCCGCGATCGTCCCTCGATCGGCTCAGGCCTGACCTGGATCGGAGGCCACGAGTTTGTCGGCGTGACCGACCGCGGTCCGAATGACGATGACCCGAAGGTCGTCGGGCACGAGGCGGGCGTCCTCTTTCCGTTGCCCCGGTTCAATCCCTCCCTCGTGCGATTCCGCTGGGAGTCCGGGCGTCTCACGGTGTCGGCGATCCTGCCGATACACGGCTCCGATGGACGCGGCGTGACGGGGCTTCCGGGGCGGGATGCCGACGCGGACGGCTACGATCGGCCGGGCGCCCGCGCGCCCCTGCCGCCGGACCCGCGCGGCCTCGACATCGAGGGTGTCCGGCGTTTCCCTGACGGCCGTTACCTGCTGGCGGAGGAGTACGGCCCGTCGCTCCTCGTCACGACGGCAACCGGCGAAGTGCTGAAGCGGTATCTGCCACCCTCCCGGGCGAGCCAGCCGTCGGCCTTTCCCGTTGACGGGCAGGTGCCCGAGGTCTTCGCGCGTCGCCGCGCCAACCGTGGCTTCGAATCGGTCGCCCTCTCTCGCGACGGCCGCCGGGCATGGACGGTTGTCGAAGGCCCGCTGGGCCCACGCGACGATCCGCAGTTCAAAAAGAGCCGCACCGTGCGCGTGCTGGAGTGGGACGTGACCGACCCGCTCAAGGCGCGCGTGGTCGCCGAGTTCCTCCTGCCACTCTCACCGCCGCCGCCAGGCACCGGCCAGCATGATGTGAGGATCAGCGATGCCGAGTGGGTGTCAGAGAGGCGGCTGCTGCTCGTTGAACCGGCCCCCGGCAGACTCCGTCTCGTGATCGCGGACTTCGCGCAGGCCACGAACATTCTCGGCCGGCCGGAAGCCGATAGCCTCGCCATTGACGCCGCCGAGGCGCCGTTGCCCGCGATGGGTATCACGCCCGCCACGACGACCGTGATTTTCGACAACCACGACCTGCGCTTGATCGGACAGGACAAACTGGAAGGGTTGACCATCGTGAGCGACCGGGAAGTCGTCGTCTCGAGCGACAACGATTTCGGGATGGGTGACAACCGCACCGGGGCCAGGGCGCAATTGTGGCGCCTCCGCTGGCCGGCGGCGCTGTTCGGAGAGCGATAGAACAGCTTCCGGTTCCAGCTTCCCAGCTTCCAGCTTCCCGGCGCTTCCTGCATGGCGTCATGGAGTGTTCACAACTCCCTGCTACCATTCGGGGCGTGCTGACCAGACGGCAGTTCATTCAACTCGGCGCCGCGGGGCTCGCGGTGTCCCCGTCCTGGCTGGCGGAAGCCGCGGACGACAGGTTTTACGTCGGCGTCATCGCCGACACGCACGTCATCGACGGCTTCTACAAGGGCCCGGAAGGCAGTCCCGAAGATACCGAATCGATCTTCAGGACCTCCGAGCGTCTCGGCGTCGCGCGAGACGCTCTCAACGCATTACGGCCCGCGCTGGATCTCGTCTTCCTCATCGGCGACTACGTTCACGACTATCCCTCGGCCGACCTGGATTTCTATTTCACGCAGAAGACCAGGATCGACCATGCGAAGGCGCTGACCGACGGCTTTCGCATGCCTGTGCACGTCGGCTTCGGCAACCACGACTACGCCGTGCCGCAGGTCTCACGCGAGGCGACACACGAGCTGTTCCGCCGCAAGCTGGGGATAAGGCCGTACTACGCGGTCGACCATCGGGGTTGGAAGTTCATTCATCTGAACAACTTCCTGGGCAGGACGTGGGAGGCTGGACACGCGAACTTCAGCCGGAAGCGCGGCAGCCTCGGTGAGGAGCAGCTGAACTGGCTCGACGCGCAACTATCGGAGCGGAAACCCACGCTCGTGTTCGTCCACTATCCGCTCAGCGCCATCGAGGCTGTGGAAGTCGCGGATCTGGGCCTGCACTCGCTGTTGAAGCGCCACGCGTCGACGGTGCAGCGCGTCATCTCAGGCCATTGGCACCGGTGGGTGGACGTCGGTCGCGAGTACGGGCCACCCCACCTGGTCATTGCCGCCACGCGCTACGATCCCGACGCCTATCTCGTGCTCGAGATCGACGCGAAAGCCGCGACACATCGGCCGCTGAACCTCGACCTGGTCGACTGGAACACGCACTTCAGCCGCGCCTACGTGCCGGCGTCTAAACGTTGAACTTGAACAGCAGGACGTCGCCGTCCGCGACGACGTACTCCTTGCCTTCCATGCGGTAGAGTCCCCGCTCACGCGCCACGGCGACCGAGCCCGAGGCCACGAGATCGTCGTACGACACGGTCTCTGACTTGATGAAGCCCCGCTCGAAATCCGAGTGGATGACGCCGGCCGCCTTCGGCGCCGTATCACCCACGCGGATCGTCCAGGCGCGTACTTCTTTTTCGCCGGCCGTGAAGTACGTCTGCAGCCCGAGAAGGTGGTAGGTGGCCCGAATCAGCCCGCCCACACCGCTCTCCTCGACACCGAGCTCCTTCAGGTACGCCGCCGCTTCAGCTGGCTCGAGATCGACAAGGTCGCTTTCGATCTGTGCGCTCACCACGACCGCCTCGCAGGCCAGGTGGGTGCTCACGTACGCGCGCACCTTTTGCACATAGGGGTTCGTCTCCCCCTGCGACAGGTCCGACTCGCGGACGTTGCAGGCGAAGATCGTGGGCTTGTCGGAGAGCAGGAAGAGCGGCCTCGTCAGCGCGCGGTCCTCCGGGGACAAGTCCACGTTGAGCGCCGGCGTCCCGGCGTCGAGCGCCGGTTCGAGCTTCTCGAGCACCGCGTCCTCGGCGATCGCTGCCTTGTCGCCGCGCTTGATCTCCTTGGCGAGGCGTTCGCGGCGGCGTTTCACCGAATCGAGGTCCGACAGGAGCAGTTCGGTGTTGATCACCTCTATGTCGCGCACCGGATCCACCGATCCCGACACATGGTGCACATCGTCATCGTCAAAGCATCTGACGACCTGGACGATGGCGTCGACTTCGCGGACGTGGGTCAGGAACTTGTTGCCGAGCCCTTCGCCCTGGCTCGCCCCTTTGACCAGCCCCGCGATGTCGACAAACTCCATGGCGGCCGGAATGACGACGTTGGTT
>DATLXP010000112.1:0-33210 GCA_035575695.1 Vicinamibacterales bacterium | reverse complement strand
GGGCCACGTGTTCCGCGGATTCAGCACCTCGGTGGGCACGCCGGGCACCGACTGCGGCACGTCGAGGTTGAAGACCGGATCGACCGCGAAGGTGACATCGTCGAGCTGCCCCGCGAGCGCGGCGGTGATCATCGCGCGGGTATACGCGATCTTCATGCGCGATCCTACGCCGTACGGCCCCCCCGTCCACCCGGTGTTGACGAGCCACACCTTGCTGCTGTGGCGCGCGATCTTGTCGCCGAGGAACTTCGCGTACACAGTGGGGTGCAGGACCATGAACGGCGCCCCGAAGCAGGTGCTGAACGTGGCCTTCGGTTCGGTGACCCCTTTCTCAGTGCCAGCGACCTTCGCGGTGTAACCCGAGAGAAAGTGATACATCGCGCCTGCAGGCGAGAGCCGCGCAATCGGCGGCAGCACGCCGAACGCGTCGGCCGTCAGCATGACGATGTTCTGCGGGTGTCCGCCCTGGCCCGATGGCACTGAGTTCTCGATGAATTCGAGCGGATAGGCGCCGCGCGTGTTCTCGGTGAGCGAATCGTCGTCGAGATCGAGGTGCCGCGTGCCGGTGTCCATACGGACGTTCTCCAGCACCGTTCCGAAGCGCCGCGTCGTCGCGTAGATCTGCGGCTCGGCTTCCGCCGACAGCTTGATCATCTTCGCGTAGCAGCCTCCCTCGATATTGAAGACGCCGTCCTCGCTCCACCCATGTTCGTCGTCGCCGATCAGCCGGCGCCTGGCGTCGCTCGACAGCGTCGTCTTGCCCGTGCCCGAGAGACCGAAGAACAGCGCGACGTCACCAGCCGGGCCCACATTCGCCGAGCAGTGCATCGACATCACGTTGCGCAGCGGCAGCAGGTAATTCATGACGGTGAAAATGGACTTCTTGATCTCACCGGCGTAGCTCGTGCCTCCGATCAGCACCAGCTTCTTTTCGAAGTTGAGGAGTACGAAGACTTCGGAATTCGTGCCGTGCACCTTCGGGTCCGCGGTGAGGCCCGGGATGTCGATGACCGTGAACTCCGGGGTGTGCGCCGGACGGCCCACCGAGTCGGGCGCTTCGATGAACATGTGCCGCGCGAAGAGGCTGTGCCACGCCTGCTCCGTGATCACGCGCACCGGCAGGCGATAGCGCGGGTCGGCGCCGGCGTAGCAGTCCTGGACGAACAGCTCCTTGCCCTCGACGTAACTGAGCATGCGCTGATACAGGGCGTCGAAGCCGGCGGCGTCGATGGGACGGTTGACTTTGCTCCACCAGACGTGGTCCTCGCTCGACGGCTCGCGGACGATGAATTTGTCGTTCGGCGAACGCCCCGTATGCTGCCCCGTGCGGCACACGAGCGGTCCCTCGACAGAAATACATGCCTCGCGTCGACTGACAGCCTCTTCATACAGGGCCGGGGTACTCAAGTTCCAGTACACCCGCGCCACGTTGCTGATGCCATGAGCTTCGAGACCGGTTACCTGCTGCTGCGCCTGTGCCATTGCTCCTCGCTGAGTCTGCGCTCGTAGCGCAGAAGTAACGGTCCCCATCCATGGGCCAACGTTCGGGTCAAACCCATCGATCGTACCGCACACAACTCCGAAGTTCCAACCCGGCCGGAACGTGACGGAGAGTCCGACGTCGATGTCGAAGCAGGAGGAACGGATCAGGATTGGGCGTGAAGGCGCGGCACCTGTCAGGGGATCAGTAGTCTCAGTTGTCGACCGCGAGCAGCGTCGTGTTCGGAAAGTAGCGCTGGAGGACTGATGCAGGCGAGGCACCCGCGCGAAGGCGCCAGAGCGCGCCGGCCTGACACAGGCCCACGCCGTGACCGAAGCCGCGGCCGTCGAACACGAAGGTGCCCCGCTCGCGCCGGACGTCGAACATGGCGCTCCGGACGGCCCTGGCTCCGAACTGGCGGGTGAGGACGGCCCGCAGATCCTCCCCACGGACGAGTGTGTCGATCTGGCCATTGAGCGCCACTGTATCGGCACGGCCGGAGACGTCACGGTCGATGACCTTGATCGAATCGAGGCGCGAGCCGACCCGGGTGCGGCGATCGCTGTTGAGCGCGCCCCGTAAGACGTCGACCGACGCCTCGTAGCGCCACGCAGCGTGCGCCCGAGCGTCCACGTCGTCGTCGGGAACGGCCGACAGGTAGGCTCGAGACGTGCCGCGCCAGGCATTCACCGCCGTATTTGAGTGTCCCCCGCAATCGGCGTGAAAGAGCGCCAGCACAGGCCCCTGGCCATGCCACAGAACGGCCCCGGCGGTCCGTGCCACGGCGGCTCGCGCGGCGGGGGCCCAGCGGGACGTCTTGAGGCGGGACGGCTCGTACAGCTGGCAGTGGGTCGTCGAGCACAGGTCGAAGCCCTGTCGAGCGTGACGGCCCGGGTTCGCGATCGCGTAGGTGCGGCCGATCACCGCCTGGACCTCGAGCATCCGTTCCACCACGTCCGGTTCCCCGGAAGCAGGGGCGAACTCCGAGATGATCGTGGCCCGGACGTACTCTTCGAGCGCCACGCGGCGGACGACGTTTCCCTCTTCGGCGACCTGGATCCGCAGGGGCCTGCCGAACTGGCGCGGCGCCGACGGCAGCGTGGCCCGCGCCGGAGCCGTCGAACAGGCGCCGGTCGCCACGGCCACGGCCAGGAACAGGAACAATCCACACAGGGACCACAGGCGTTTCATCACCACCTTATCGGCCGTTGTCATGTCATCTTGTAGGCCCGATTCAGGTCGGGCGTGTCATCGCGCCCTTTCTAGCGGTCCGCCATCTATAATGGAGGGTAGCCACCTGTAAACGTTTGAAGCGACAGGGCGTAATTCATGTCAGGAGCTCAAGCAGCCGGCTCGCCGGGGCGGGAAGCGGACGGCGCGGCGGCGTCGGCCGTCAAGGCCGCGCAGGCCGAAGGCCGGCACGCCGATGCGCGCGAGCGGTACGCCGAGCTGGTGGCCAGGCATCAGCGACGGACGTCGCGAATCGCCTTTCATTACGTGCGCGACGCCGCAGAGGCCGACGAAGCGGTACAGGACGCGTTCATGAAGGCGTATTCGCACTTGTCGTCGTTCCGGGAAGAGCTCCCTTTCGAAGTGTGGTTCACCCGCATCCTGATCAACGGGTGCCTCGATCGGATCAAGGCTCGCACGCGCCGCGCACGCTGGATGACCTCGATGCCGGACGGTCCGGGAGGCGAGCGCGATTTCGCAGAGCGCACGCCCGCCCGGGGCCCTTCGCCGGAGGACCAGCTCCTGTCGCGCGAGCGCCGACGCCGCCTGGCTGGCGCACTTGCGAAGCTGCCGGATCGGCAGCGGACGATTTTCATGCTCAGCCACTACGAGGGCTGCACCTCGCGCGAGGTCAGCGCCATGACGGGGTTGAACGACTCGACGGTCCGGGTGCACTTGTTCCGGGCCATCCGTAAGCTTCGGGTCCTCCTCGGTGAAGCCACCGTAGAGGATGCCGGCGGAGATAAATGACGTGGGGATGCTCGATCGAATGACTGCCGGACACCTTGATGACGCTGCGCTCGCCGCGGTCTGGACGGCCAGCGCCGGCGCGGCGACGATCAACGATCCACACCTGCTGCAGTGCGCCGAGTGCCGGGTGCGTCTTGCCGCTTTCGTGGGATGGATGGACGACGTGCGCACGAACGCGATTGCCGAGGCCGACGAGGCGTTTCCCGCCGAGCGGCTGGCGGCGCAGCACGCGCAGATCCTCCGCCGCCTGGAGGCGGCCGAACGGCCCGCGCGCGTCATTGCCTTCCCGAGCGTCCAGGGCACCGACTCCGCACAGCCCGCCTCCTCCATCCGGCGGTGGATAGCCGCCGCGGCGGCCGCGGGCCTGATCGCCGGCGTGGGCATCGGACAGATGATGAACCTCGGGCAGCTTCGACGGCCCTCGTCGTTCGTGTCGGACCGCACCGCCGCGAGCCAGCCGCGGGCGGTTCCGGCGGCGGGTGCCGTGGTGCCGGCCAGCATGGTCAGCGAGGAAGCCCTTCTCGCGGAACTCGAAGCGGCCGCGACGCCGAGATACGACGCACTCCGCGCCTACGACCAGTTCACGCCGCACGCCGCCGACTACATCAGGCCCAGGACGCGTTGACCACACCACAGCCGCTGATCTTCCGGAAGGGCCTCGACATGAAGGAGGCCGTGGCGGGCGAGCTCGCCGCGGCGTACGACAGCAGCCTCGTCGATCGCGTGCGTCAGGAGGACTTCACCTTCGTCTCCGGTCGACTGACGATCCATCTCGCCAGGGAGTTCGGCTTCTGTTACGGCGTCGATCGTGCGGTCGACTACGCCTATCAGGCGCGTCGCCGCTTCCCGGGCCGGGACGTCTTTCTCACGGGCGAGATCATCCATAACCCGCACGTCAACGATCGGCTCCGCGCGCAAGGCATCCGCTTTCTGACCGACGCCGGCGAGGACAGTGCGACGCTGGGACCTGACGATGTGGTCATCCTGCCGGCGTTCGGGGTCACGGTAGGAGACATGGCGCAGCTCTCGAGCCAGGGCTGCACCCTCGTGGATACCACGTGCGGTTCCGTCCTGAACGTCTGGAAGAACGTCGCCCGGTACACCCGTGACGGCTTCACCTCGATCATCCATGGCAAGGTGCGTCACGAAGAAACCCGCGCCACAGCGTCCCAGGCACTGAAGGTGCCCGGCGGACACTTTCTCGTCCTGCTCGATCGGGACGAAGCGAAGGTCGTCTGCGACTACATCGTCCATGGGGGCGACCCGGCCGTGTTCCTCGAGCGGTTCGGGGACGCCGCGTCGCCGGGATTCGATCCCGATCGCGATCTGGTCAGGGTGGGCTGCGCCAACCAGACAACGATGCTCATGTCGGAGTCGCTGGAGATCGGAGAGATGTTCGGGGTTGCCATGCGAACACGGCACGGCGAGGCGGCACTGGCGGATCACTTCCGCGCCTTCGACACGATTTGCAGCGCAACGCAGGAGCGCCAGGATGCCATCCTGGCCCTGCTCGATACGTACCGGCTCGACCTGATGATTGTGGTGGGCGGCTACAACAGCAGCAACACCTGTAACCTCGCCCGGATCTGCGCCGAGAAGGCTGCAACATTCCATATCGCCGAGCCCGAGGGTCTGATGTCCACGGGAGAAATCCGACACCGCCCGGTGGGAGCGCCGTCGACTGTCTCGGGGATCGAATCGGTTGCGGTGGATTGGTTGCCGAAGGAAGGACCGGTTGTCATCGGCCTTACGGCCGGGGCATCAACGCCGAACAACATCGTCGGCGAGGTGATTCGGAAGCTGGAGCGCTTTGCGAACGCTGTCTGACGCGGAAGTTGCGGGTCTTACCAGCCGATACTGATCCCAATCATCAGCAGGGCGAATACCGTCCAGGCCGTCATTACAATCTTCACTAGTCACTCCCTCGGTCTGTTGCGACGCTGTATGCGTGCTACGCCCACCCAATGCAATCGTGGTGCCATCAGCATATGCCTTTATTCTCTAAGAGATACGGACTCACGCGGGGTGAAGTAGGCATTCATGTGCCACTGGGCCAGGTAAACATGAACCCTGCTGATGCCGTATTGCCTTTGTCGTCATCAACTGTCGGAGAAAGTGACACACATGGCAAGGCATTACGGTTGGGCGCTGGGGGTCTGGGTTCTGGTCGCGTCGACGGGGCACGCAGAGACCGCGCGGGGTGGATACGCGCAGGCAGATCCTCAGCATGCCGAACGCAAGGACGACAAGAAGCCCGACGACCGTCGCGGGGGGCCGTGGATCTGGTGGAAGGACGACACCGTCCGGACTGAACTCAAACTCACGGCCGAACAGGTCTCTGACATCGAGCAGATCTTCCAGACGAACATGGCTCAGGCCAAGCCGCTCCGCGAAGAGGTCAACCAGCTCGAGGCATCCCTGAACCAGACGGTGCGGTCGAACACGGCGGAGATTTCCGTCGTATCGCAACAGGTCGACAAGGTGGAGCGCACGCGCGCGGAGCTGAACAAGCTGCGCGTGTTGATGCTCTATCGGATGCGCCGCGTGCTCACACCTGAGCAGAACATGAAGTTTCAGGCGAGGGTCGACCGCTGGGAAGCGGCCCGCAAGAAGGGCCAGCATCCTGCCGGGCACCGCTGATCGCCGCAGCTCTCGACGTTTCGTTCAACTGGAGGCATTTCGTGAGTCACCCCGCACGTATTCTCATCTCGGCCGGTATCGTCCTCGCGTCGGTGCTCCCGGCGCGCGCCCAGCCGAAGGCCGCCGATCCCTCGCCGGATCATGTGAAGACCCTCATCGCGCAGGCCCTCCAGCAGACGGGGCAGAAGCCGCCCGTGACCGGGATGATCGAAGCGCCGGCGGGCCCGACGGTCAACCTGACCGAGCAGGAAGCCGTGGCCCGCGCGCAGGCGGGGAATCTCACCCTGATCTCCGAGCGCATCACCCCGCAGACGTGGGACTACTCGATGTCGGCCACGCGCGCTTTTTACCTGCCGACTCTGACGTCGACGGTGGGCAGCATCAATCAGACAGACCTGAACACCAGCGCATTCTCGGGTGGCGTCAAAACGACGAGCAAGACACAGAGCTGGTCTGGCGGCATCACGAAGCAGATGTGGAGAGGGGGCGGCAGCTACAGCGCCCAGTGGACCAACAATCGCAACGAGACCAGTTCCACGTTTTCCACGTGTAATCCGTGCTTCAGCTCAGGCCTGCAGGGGCTCTTTACCCAACCGCTGCTCCGCAACCGGAAGATCGATAATACGCGCGCAACGATCCTCACCAACGAGATCAACCAGGACATCGCCGAGCTCAACCTGAACGCACAGGAAGTCGGGATCCTCGCGCAGGTGCGCAACGCCTACTGGGAGCTCGTCTACGCCCGCCAGGCGGTGGAAGCCGCGCAGCGTTCGCTCGAGCTCGCCTCCAAGCTTGTCGGCGACAATCGCATGCGCGTCGAGATCGGCACGATGGCGCCGATCGACATCATCCAGGCGCAGGCCGAAGAAGCGAACCGGCGACAGCAGCTGGTCACCGCGCAGGCCACCCAGCGCAACAACGAACTGGCCCTCAAACGACTCATCGTGACCGGCACCGACGATCCCCTCTGGCGCGCCACGCTCGTGCCCGTTGATCGTCCGATCGTCACCGCACAGACGGTCGATCTCGAAGGGGCGGTGCGCTCTGCGCTCAGCAGACGCACGGACCTCGCCGTGTCGCGAAGGAACCTCGACGCCGTCGACATCACGCTGCAGAGCCTGGACAACCAGACGAAGCCTGGGCTGGACCTGATCGGGCAATTGAACCTCGCAGGGCGGGCGGGCGTCGGCGTCGCGCGTCTGGATCCCACCACGGGCCTCAGCATCGCGCCGCCGGCAGGCGGCTACTTCGATACGATCGGCCAGCTCGGCTCGTTCGAAGCGCCGACCTGGAACGTCCGCCTGCAGTTCAATTACCCGCTCGGCACCACGTCCGCCAAGACGAACGTGTCGCGGCAGCGACTCCTCCGGCGGCAGCAGGAAGTGACCTTGAAGGCCACCGAGCTGCAGATCGCGACGGAGGTCACAGGCGCGGCGCTCGCGGTGGGGAACTCGTTCGAGGCGATGCAGGCCTCCCAGGTGTCGCGCGAGCTCTCCGAGCAGCGGCTCAACGCCGCCCAGGCAAAGTTCGAACAGGGCATGGCCACCAACTACGAGGTCGTGCAGGCCCAGCGCGATCTGAATGACGCGCGCAACAGTGAGCTGCGTCAGCAGCTCAATTACCAGCGCGCGCTCGTCGACTTTCAGCGCGTCCAGATCACCCGATAACCATGCGCAAATTCGTTGTCCTTGCGATTGTCGTCGCGCTCGGCTTCGCCGGCGTGATGCTCTACAAACGAAATGGCACCGGTACGCCGGCAGCCGCCGCCGGCGCTGGCGGGCCCGGTGGGGGGGGCGCGGGCGGCCGGGCGCCGATGCCCGTGGAGTTCGCGGTCGTGCAGCGGTCCCGCGTGGCCGAACGTCTCACCATCGTCGGTAACCTCATCGGGGCCGCGACCGTCGAAGCGGTCCCGAAGGTGAACGGCCGTCTGCAGACCGTCTACGTGCGCCTCGGCGACAGCGTGCGTCGGGGCCAGGCGATCGCCAAGGTCGAGGACCGGGAGATTCAGGAACAGGTGAACCAGGCGAACGGCGCCTTCAAGGTCGCCGAAGCGACCATCCGTCAGCGCGAGGCGGATCTGAAGCTGGCGCAGACGAACCTCGAGCGCAATCGCACCCTCGTGGAACGACAGCTCCTCCCCCGCCAGACGTTCGACGACACGGAGGCTCGCCACCAGTCGGCGATCGCGCAGCTTGACCTGCCGCGCGCGCAGTTCGAACAGGCCAGGGCGCGTCTCGGCGAGCTCCGGATCAACCTGTCGAACACGGTCATTTCGTCCCCCGTGGACGGTTTCGTCGGCAAGCGTTACCTCGATCCTGGCGCCTCGGTCAGCCCCAACGCGCCGGTCGTCTCCATCGTCGACATCCGCACCGTGCGCATGGTCGCCGCCCTGGTCGAGAAGGACTCGCAGCGTGTGCGCGCAGGCATGGCGGCGAAGATCGAAGTCGACGCCTTCCCCGGCCAGCCGTTCACCGGACGGGTCAGCCGTGTCGCGCCGGTCTTCGATCCGCAGAGTCGCACCGCGGAGATGGAGGTCGAGGTCCCGAACCCGGGGTACCGGCTCAAGCCGGGGATGTACGCGCGCGTCGAGTTGACGGTCGCCGAACGTCCCGACGCGCTCACCGTGCCGCGCAACGCCATCGTCGATCTCGATGGACGCATGGGCGTTTTCACGGCGGACGGTGCGGCGACCCTGACGGCGAAGTTCAACGCCGTCCAGATCGGCATCCGTGACCACGACGCGGTCGAGGTCACGGCGGGCATCATCGAGGGGGCGCGCGTCATCACGATCGGTGCCGGGGCGCTCAAGAACGGAGATCGTATTGTCGCCGCGGAGGCGGCCCCGCAGGGGGCCGGCCGTGGACAGCGAGGGGCGCAGGGTCAATGAGCATCCCCCGCATAGCCATTCACCGCCCCGTCACGATGTTCATGCTCTCTGCCGTCGTCATCCTCCTCGGGTGGATGGCGTTCCTCCGGCTCCCGGTCGACCTGATGCCGGACGTGTCCTTTCCGAGTCTCACGGTCCGGGTCAGCTATGCCGGCGTCGGCCCGCTCGAAATGGAGGAGCTCGTCACGCGTCCGCTGGAGCAGGCGATGAGCGCGGTCGCGGGCCTCGAACGCCTCGAGTCGACGTCCTCGGAGGGTTCGAGCCGCGTCACGCTCAACTTCGCGTGGGGCACGGACCTCAACGAGGCGGCCGACGACGTGCGGAACAGGCTTGACCGGGTGCGCGGCCGGCTGCCCGAGGAAGCTGACCCGCCCGTCATGTTCAAGTTCGACGCGAACACCTTCCCGATCATGAGTGTCGGCGTCGAGGGAGAGTTCGACAGCGTGCGCCTGCGCGAAATCGGCGAGCACGACCTGTCGCCCCGCATGGAGCGCGTGCCGGGTGTGGCGTCGGTCACGGTCGAGGGAGGCCTCCGGCGGCAGGTGCATGTCGAGCTCTCGAAGGAGAAGATCACCGCCCTCAATCTGCCGGTCGACCGGATCACGAGCCTGCTGCGCACGGAAAACCAGAACATTCCTCTCGGCGAAATCGACGAAGGGGACCGCACCTACCTGGTTCGCAGCCAGGGGCAGTTCGAAAACCTGGCCCAGATCCGGGACCTCATCGTCATGACGCGCGAAGGCGTCCCCGTGTACCTTCGCGACATCGCGGAGGTCACCGATGCCACCGAGGACTTCCGGTCCTTCACACGCATCAACGGCAAGCCTGGCGTCCGCCTGCGGATCGCCAAGCAGTCCGGCGAGAACACGGTCCAGATCGCCGACGCGGTCCGCGCCGAGGTCGTCAAGATCAACCAGGAAGTCCCGGGCATCAGGCTGACGGCCCTCGACGACAGCTCGATCTTCATCAAGCGGTCGATCACCGCCGTTCAGGAGCACGCGCTGATCGGCGGCTTGCTCGTCATGCTGATCGTCTTCCTGTTCCTGCGGGACGTGCGCGCCACGTTCATCGTCTTCACGTCGATCCCGATCTCCGTCATCGGCACGTTCGCGCTGCTCCACTTTGCCGGCTACACGCTGAACACGATGACGTTCGGGGGCCTGGCGCTCGGCATCGGCATGATCGTGGATGCGTCGATCGTCGTCATCGAGAACACGTTCCGGCACATGGAGCACGGCAAGGACCGCATGCAGGCCGCCGTCGACGCTTCCGAGGAGGTCTGGTCAGCGATCCTGGCGTCCACGCTGACGCACATCGCCGTGTTCATCCCGCTGCTGTTCCTCACCGGCGTCTCGAGCATTCTGTTCAAGCAACTGTCGATCGTGGTCATGTTCTCTCTGACGATGTCGCTGTTCGTGGCGGTGACGATCGTGCCGGTCCTGTGCTCGCGGCTGCTCAAGCTGCCGCCACCGGTCGCCGAGCGGAAGGGGCTGGCCGGACGTCTCTATACGTCGAGCGAAACCTTCCTCAACCGCATGGACAACGGGTACAGCCGCATCATCCATACGTCACTCCTCCACCGTCCGACCGTCCTCGCCATCGGGGCAGCCGCGGTGGTCGCCGCCGCGTTGATCCTGCCGACGATCGGCTTCGAGCTGATGCCCCAGGCGGATGAAGGTGAAGTCAGCATCACCGCGGAACTACCCGTTGGCACGCGCGTGGAGCGCGCGCAGGACGTCGCCACGCGGCTCGAAAGCATGATGAAGGAGCTGGTGCCGGAGGCCGAAACCGTCATCACCCAGGCCGGGGGCGGCGGATTCATGGGTGGCAGCGCCAACCGGACCAACGTCACGCTCCGTCTCGTGCCGAAGGACGAGCGCGAACGGTCGAGCGAAGTGATCGCACGCGATCTCAACCGCCAGCTCACGGGGGTGTTGCCCGGGGTGATCGTCACCACGCGCGCCTCCGGCGGCAACTTCGCGATGAGCCGGATCATGGGTGGAGGGGACAGTCGCATCTCCCTCGAGATCCGCGGCGATAACCTGCAGCAGGCCAACGAGCTGGCTGTGGCGGCCAAGACCGCGATGGACAAGGTCCCTGCGGTCAGGAACGCGCGCGTGGGTCGTGACGCCGGACGCCCGGAACTGGCGGTCGTCGTCGACCGTCCGAAGGCCGCGCTGCTCGGGCTGTCGGTGACGAACGTGGCCGACTCCATCCGCACCAGCGTCGGCGGCACGCAGGCCGCCTTCTTCCGCGACGCCGGCAACGAGTATCCGATCATCGTCCGCCTGCGGGAAGAGGACCGCGAGCGCGTCGAAGACCTCAACGACGTCCTCGTCAGTGCGCCGGGTGGACAGGTCGTTCAGGCCAAGAACCTGTTGAACATCAGGACTCAGTCCGGGCCGACCGAGATCCAGCGAAAGAACCAGGAGCGCGTCATCCGCGTCAGCGCTGAGCCGGAGGCCACGCTCAGTGAAGCGATGACCGCGGTCCAGACCCAGCTGGCGGGGTTGGCGGTGCCGAACGATTTCAACCTCGGGTTCGGGTCCGAAGCCGAAGAGCAGGCCCGGGCGTTCAACCAGCTGCAGATGATGTTGATCCTGGCGATCGTGCTGGTCTATGCCGTCATGGCGTCCCAGTACGAATCGCTGAGAGATCCCTTCATCATCATGTTCTCCGTGCCGCTCGCGGCCATCGGCGTTGTGCTCGCCCTGAAGCTCACGGGCACGACCTTCAGCCTGCAGGCGTACATCGGCGTCATCATGCTGGCGGGCATCGTCGTCAGCAACGCCATCCTGCTCGTCGATTACACCAACATCCTGCGGCGGCGCGACAACATGCCGCTGCGCGAGGCGGTCGAGACGGCGGGACGCACGCGGCTTCGGCCGATTCTCATGACCACGCTGGCAACGATCCTGGGACTCGTGCCGATGGCGCTCGGCATCGGCGAGGGCGCAGAACTGCAGGCGCCACTGGCCCGCGTCGTCATCGGCGGTCTGACCGCCTCCACGCTCATCACCCTCGTGTTCGTGCCGACGGTCTATACGATTTTCGAAGAAGGCTGGAAAGGACTGCGCACGGGGCTCCCGAAGCACGCGTAGCGACCGACGCATCCCATGAACAAACTCATCATCATTCTCATCGTGGTCGCGGCCATCGGTGGCGGCGTGGCCGCCTACTACATGCGCAAGTCCACGCCGGAACCGACCGTGACGACGCTGCAGCTGACGCGCGGCGACGTGGTGGATTCGGTGGGCGCGACCGGGACGCTGGGGGCGGTGGAGACGGTCGACGTCGGCACACAGGTGTCCGGCACCGTGCAGGAACTCTACGCCGACTTCAACTCCATCGTGCGCAAGGGGCAGGTGATCGCGCGGCTCGACCCCTCGCTGCTGCAGACCAACATCGAGCAGCAGCGGGCCAACGTCACGCGCTCCCAGGCTGACCTCGAGCGTCTCCGGGTGAACCTCGCCGATGCCCGTCGCAAGCGGGACCAGGCCAGCCAGCTGTGGGACAAGCAGCTGATCCCCCGCGATCAGTTCGAGACGGCGGAGTTGAACGTCAAGACGCAGGAGGCGCAGCTCCGGTCGGGAGAGGCCGGCCTGGTGCAGTCCAGATCGCTGCTCAACACCGCGCAGGTCAACCTCGGACACACGGTCATTCGGGCGCCCATTGACGGCATCGTCATCTCGCGGAACGTGGACCAGGGCCAGACCGTCGCCGCCAGCATGAACGCCCCGACGCTCTTCGTGCTCGCGGCGGACCTGACGAAAATGCAGGTACTGGCGAACATCGACGAAGCAGACGTGGGCCGCATCAGACCGGGACAGCCGGTGTCGTTCCGCGTCGACGCGTATCCGACGGATTCGTTCACCGGCACGGTCTCGCAGGTCAGGCTGCAGCCGACGACCGTCCAGAATGTCGTCACGTACTCGACGGTGATCAGCGTGCCGAACCCGGACCTTCGCCTGAAGCCCGGTATGACGGCCAGCCCGTTGACCATCGAGATCATGCGGAAGAACAACGTGCTGCGTGCCCCGAACGCGGCGCTGCGGTTCCGCCCGAGCAACGACCTCTTCGCGGCGCTGAAGCAGGAGGTGCCGCCCGAGATGCAGCGCGGTGGCCGTGGCGGTCCTGGCGCGTCACCGGCGCGTGGCCAGGCGGGACCTGGCGCGGGTCCGCAGCAGGCAGCCGCCACGTCGCCGGGAGACCGGCCGGCCGCTCCTCCCGCCGCCGCGGCGACCGCGCCGCGACCGCGCGAGCGCCGCGACCGGCCAGCACAGGCCGCAAGCGATGGGCCGGGCGCACGCGCGCAGGGCGGCGGGGGTTCGACAGGCCCTCCGCGGGAAGATCGCGCCGCGGGTGGCGGTGAAGGCCGCCGCGGCGGCGGCTTCGCGAACATGACGCCGGAGGAGCGTGAAGCGCGGCGCAAGCAGTTCGAGGAGCGCATGAAGAACATGTCGCCCGAAGATCGCGAGCGCATGCAGGCCCGCATGCGGGAAGGCGGCGGTCGCGGCGGAGGCCGAGGCGGCGGCCCCGGCATCCGGCCGGGAGGCGACCGGGCAGCCGTCGCACCTCAGGGCAATGCGCGGCCGGAACGTCGGCCCGCGGCTGCGGCCCCGACCACGGGCATCGCATCGACCGGCGCGACGACCATCGATGCGCTGTTTGCCCCGCTCCCGGTGGTCGAGGGCCGGGGACGCGTCTGGCTGTTCCTGGCGAAGCAGTTGAAGCCCGTGGCCGTCCGGACCGGCATCAGTGACGGCACGTGGACGGAGATCATCGAGAGTGCCGAGAACGCGCCACTCAAGGAAGGCACCGACGTCGTCACGAACGCGACGACCGGCCTCGAGCAGCAGAGTCGTCCCGGCCAGCAGGGCGCCGGCAGCAATCCGCTGATGGGTGGCCAGCGCGGGAACCAGCCGCGTGGCGGTACCCCTGGCGGAGTCGGAGGTCGCGGCCGTTAATGCCGCCAATCCTTCAAGTCAGGAAGCTGGTCAAGACCTACACGGTTGGAGAGGTCATCGTTCGCGCGCTGCGGGGCGCCGACATGGACGTGCAGGCCGGCGAGTTCGTGGCGATCACGGGGCCATCAGGGTCGGGGAAATCCACGCTCATGCACATCCTCGGCTGCCTCGACCGCCCGACGAGCGGCCAATACATCCTCGACGGCAACGACGTGTCGCAGATGTCGAAGGATCAGCTCGCCGTCATCAGGAACCGGAAGATCGGGTTCGTGTTCCAGGGCTTCAACCTGCTGTCGCGAACGACGGCGCTCGACAACGTGGAGCTGCCGCTGCTCTACAACGGGGCACTCAAATTGAAGACGGCGGACCGCCACCAACGGGCGATGGAGGCGCTGACGTCCGTCGGTCTGGGCGACCGGTACCATCACTACCCGAACCAGCTCTCGGGCGGCCAGCAGCAGCGCGTCGCCATCGCGCGCGCGCTCGTGACGCAGCCGACGATCCTGCTCGCCGACGAGCCGACGGGCAACCTCGACACGCGGACCAGCATCGAGGTCATGGACATCTTTCAGACGTTGAACAAGGAACGCGGCATTACGATCCTCCTCATCACTCACGAGATGGACATCGCGGAGTACGGCACGCGGGTCGTCCGTTTCCGCGACGGGAGGATCCAGACGGATTCGCAGGTACTCGATCGACGCGACGCCAAGCAGGAGCTCGCTGCCCTGCCGCCGCCCGAGGATGATCCCCCCGTACCCGCACACGCCGGCGCCACGGCGGGCGACGTCGATCACGGCGGCGTGGCCTAGGAGCGCACATGTCTATCTTCATGACCCTGCGTATCGCGATCAAAGCCCTCAACCGCAACAAGATGCGCACCATGCTGACGATGCTCGGCATGATCATCGGCGTCGGCGCGGTCATCACGATGGTGGCGCTCGGCAAGGGCGCGCAGAGCACGATCGAGGAGCAGGTCAAGGCAGCCGGCACCAACATGATCAACATCAACGCCGGCAATTACTCGATTGGTGGCGTGCGACAGGGCCAGGGGATGTCCAACACCCTGATGCCGGAAGACGCGGAAGCGATCAGGGCGCTGCCGGGTGTGCAGTACGCGGCGGCGGGGGCGGACTCGCGCGGCCAGGTGATCGCCGGAAACCAGAACTGGTCCACACGGGTCCAGGGAACGGAAGTGGACCTGCCGCTCATCCGGAGCTGGTCCATCAAATACGGTTCGTTCTTCACACAGCAGGACGTCAACAGCGCCGCCAAGGTGGCGGTGCTGGGTACGGTTGTGTCCGATACCCTGTTCGGGCCGGACGCCGACCCGGTCGGGCAGATCATGCGGATCCGGAACCAGCCCTTCAAGGTCATCGGTGTGATGGCGAGCAAGGGACAGTCGGCCATGGGCCAGGATCAGGACGATACGATCTTCGTGCCGTTCACGACCGTCCAGAAGAAGCTGCAGGGACAGCAGCACATCAACAACATCACGGTGTCGGCGTCCTCACCGGAGACGGCGCCCGTCGCCGCCCTGATCACCGAGACGCTGCGCGCCCGGCACAAGCTGATGCCAGGCGATCCGGATGACTTCATGGTGCGGACCCTCGAAGAGATGGCCAGCGTCCGCTCGGAGACCGCCCGCACGATGGGCACGCTCCTGGCCGCCATCGCCGGGGTGTCGCTGCTCGTCGGCGGGATCGGGATCATGAACATCATGCTCGTCTCGGTGACGGAGCGCACACGCGAGATCGGGCTCCGCATGGCGATCGGCGCGCGCGGCAAGGATGTGCTGCTGCAGTTCCTGGTCGAGGCCGTGGTGTTGAGCCTGTTTGGCGGGATCATCGGCATCGGCTTCGGCTTCGGGCTCGCCGCCGCGGCCGAGAAGTTCCTGCAGTGGCCGACGACGATCCCTCCGAATGCCATCGGCATGGCGTTCGGGTTTGCCGCGGCGACGGGTGTGTTTTTTGGTTTCTACCCCGCTCGCAAGGCGGCGAGTCTGGACCCGATCGAAGCGCTGCGGTTCGAGTAAACGGCGGCGCAGTCGGCGGTCGCGTCAACGTCAACAGTCGTAGTCGTAATTTGGCAACCTCAAGGAGCAGAAGATGACATTCGCAAGAACAGGACTCATGGCGGCGGCGATCCTCTCAGTGGCGAGCATGGCCTTTGCGCAGACGCCGGATTTTTCCGGCACGTGGACGGTCGACGCCTCGGCCATGCCGGCGCCCATGGCACCGGCTACTCCCCCGGCAACCCCCCCAGCTGGCGCGCCGGCCGGTCGTGGCGGTGGGCGCGGCATGATGGCCGGGCCGATGACGGTGACCCAAACGGCCACAACACTGACCGTCGCGCGCACGGCCGGTGAGAACAAGATCGTGACCGTCTACAAACTGGACGGCACCGAGTCTGTCAACAAGCAGACGATGCAGGGGAACGAGGTCGAGATCAAGTCGATGGCGAAGTTCGACGGCCGCAAGCTCTCGATCGTGACCAAGACCCCGGCCCCGGACGGCACTATGCGGGAGAACACCGCCGTCTGGACGATGGATGGGGGGAACCTCGTCATCGAGACCACCAACGCGCGCGGCACGCAGAAGCGCGTCTACAAGAAGACAACCTAACGCAGAACGCAGAGCAAAGAACAAAGAACAAAGAACGCCTCCACGAAAAGGGCCGGGCGCATATCGCGTCCCGGCCCTTTTTTACGCCCGACGACCTTCTGCGTTCTGCGTTCTGCGTTTCTTCTACCTCGTCCCGTCCCTCAGCAGCATCCGGAGCAAGTCCGACACACGTGCGCCCGACACCGGGTCGACCATGGCGGGAGCGATCTCCGCCAGTGGCCCCAGCACGAAGACGCGATCCCTGAACCGCGGGTGCGGAACCTGAAGACCATCGTCGTCGACCACCTGGTCGCCAAGGAGAATCAGGTCGAGATCGAGCGTACGCGCAGCATTCTGTTGCGGACGGGCACGCCCGAATGCCCGCTCGATGTCCAGAAGCACGTCGAGCAGCTCGCGCGCGGTGAGGCCCGTCTCACCGGTGGCGACGGCATTCAAATAGAGCTGCTGGTCATCGGTGCCTTCGCCTACCGGCCAGGTCTCGATGATCCCGGAGAGGGTGAAGTTGGCAAGGAGAGAGGAGAGTTGCGCGGCAGCGAACGCGATCGCCGCCTCGCGGTTCCCGAGATTGCTGCCGATCGCGATGGCGGCTCTGCTCACATCGTCCAGAGGAGGGGCGCCCGGCCTGGCACGCGGGCCTACTGACCGACCCAGCGCTTCGCCATCACGCCACCACCCGTGCTCTTGCCGCCATCGCGCCGGCCGAGCAGGTCGTCGCGGCCCGCCAGTGCCTGGTCGAAGAACCGCTGCTGCTCGAGCGACTCACCGAGAATCAGGTTGAGAAGCGTCCGGTGACGCGCATTCGGCAGGGCCTCGAGCCTCGGGCGCCAGCGCCCGACGAACTTGATCGTCGCGTCGCGATCGGCCGTGATCACCGACGTCTGGGCCGCGTCACCCTTGCCCGGGTTGATGTCCGGGACGGCCTGCTCGTCGGGCGTGCCGCCGAGATCGGTGATGGCATCCTGCAGCCAGCGCACGTGCGTGTCGTCACGGTTGATGACGTACTGATACGTGTTGTTCACGTTGTAGTCGCTCACGTAGCGCGCAGCGGCCACGTGGCGATTCCGTATCGTCAGCTTGTCGCGGTAGAACGCGCGGATGATGTCCAGGAGCTCGGCGGCGTTCACGATTTTTGCTTTTCCTTGCACGTGATGCACGAGCGCGTCCAGGGGATGGCATTGAGGCGCGCCGGGGCGATTTCTTCGCCGCAGTCACCGCAGATGCCGTACGTCCCCTTCTCCATGCGGTGGAGCGCTTCCTCGATCGCCTGCAGGATCTTGGCGTCCGTCTGCTTCAGCTTGAGCTGGATGTGAACTTCGTTGTTCCCACTCGCCTGGTCCGCGAGATCCCCCTGCCGGGTGTTCATCTCGGTCGAGGCCTGTATCGGCTTCGCGCTCCCGCCGGCCGCGAGGAGTTCCCCGCGCTTGCGCAGTAGCTGCTCTTTGTAAGGTGTAAGGTCCATGGCCGTTTTATCTTATCAAGACTTCCAGGCTGCTGGCGGCCCGTCTTATTCGGCTCTCAATGTCGCCAGGGGCTTCTTTCTCAGGACATCTGCGCTCGCGATCACTCCAATGACCGCCACGAGCACCATGGTGACCAGCGCTCCTCCGATGAGCAGGAGCGGCGCCGGCCGCCAGTCGATGCTGAACACGTACCGGCACACGCCCCAACTCAGGGCGAGCGCACCGGCCGCGCCGATCGTACCGGCGAGCAGGCCGAGGGTCGTGTATTCGCCGGCCAGCATCGCGCTGAGCGTCCGCGTACTGGCACCCAGGGTTCGAAGGATGGCGGCCTCGTAGACGCGTTGGAACTTGGTCATCGCCACCGCCCCGATGAGGATGAGCACGCCGCCAAAGAGTGCGATCCCTCCGACAATCGAGATGGCCAGCGTGACGTTTTCAACGACACCGCGAATGGAGGCGAGCACCTCCCGGACGTCGATGGCCGAGATGTTCGGGTACGCCGCGACCAGGTCGTGCTGCAGGGCTCCGCGCGCGGCTGCCGCGTCCGGCGCGCGAAAGATGCCGATATACGTGTGCGGCGCCTCCGACAAAGGGCCCGGGCGGAAGACGAACATGAAACCGCCGTTCCGCGAATCCTCCCACTCCACGTCACGGATGCTCGTCACGCGCGCCTGCAGGACCCGTCCGAGCACGTCGAAGCGCATGAGATCGCCAACGTCGATGGCAAACCGCTCGTGGATGCTGCGCTCGATCGACACCTGCTGCTCGGCGGCGTCGCGAGCCAGGGCCCCCTGCCCCGTCCAGAATTCCCCACGCATCACGGTTTCGTTCGGTTCGAGGTGATCGCGGTACGTGATGATGTACTCCCGCGCCAGGGCGCCCCGGCCCCTGACGTCCCGGAAACTCTCGAGGTTCACCTCCCGCCCGCGCACCGCCGTGACGCGCGCGCGCAGGACCGGCACCAGCTTCGGCGCGACGTCCGCGTCTGACCGCTCCTGGAGAAACGTCCGGACGGGCTCGACCTGGTCCTGCTGAATGTCGATCAGGAACATGTCAGGTCCGCTCTGATCGAGTTCCAGCGAAAATTCGTGCAGCAGGTTCTCCTGGAGGGCGCGCACCCCGAGCACGAAGAACGTGCCCAGTCCAACCGCGAGCAGGATCACCCGCGTCTGGTTGCCGGGACGCTGCAATCCAAGAACGGCATGTCGAAGGGCGAAGATGCGCGTCCGCGAGAGTGGGCGAACCGCGCGCACGAGGCCCGCACCGGCGCCAAGGAGCACGAGCGCAACTCCGGCGAATCCTCCACACACGATGAGTCCGACGCGAAGTGAGGATGCCTGCCATGACGCAATCAGCACCAGGGCCGCGCTGACGGCAACGGCGGCCGCGGCCTGGGGCCAGTCGATGCGTCGCAGACGCTCACGCATCGAGACCGCGGCGGCCACATCGGGGGCACCGGAAGGACTCCCCCCACGCAGCAGCAGCAGGGGGCGGACGCGGCGAACTTCGAGCAGGGGGACCAGCGAAAACAGGAGCGAGACGAGAAGGCCGACGAGCACCCCCTGCGCGACCGCAGAGGGGGTCAACGCCAGGGACGCACCCCCGAAGGCGGACGTCATCGACGCGGGGATCGCGCGCAGACCGGCGCCCGCGAGCGCGACCCCGAGCACGCTGCCCGTCAGACCCAGCAGCAGGACCTGGACGACGTACGTCGCGAGGACCTGTGTCGTCGTCGCGCCGAGGCACTTGAGGATCGCAATGCTGCGGATCTTCTGCTGGACGAAGACACGGGTGACGCTCCACACGCCGATCCCGCCAAGCACCACGATGACGAAGCCGACGAGGCTCAGATAATTCTCGGCCCGTGCGAGGTCTTCGCTGATGTCTCCTTCGGCTGACCGGTACGACCAGGCGTTGACAAACTGGTCGCGCAGGTCCTCCCGTAGCTGCGTCACCAGCGGCTCGAGGCCCGCTTCGTCCACGCGCAGCATGATCTGATAACTCGCGCGACTGCCGAACGCGAGGAGGCCTGTCGCGGCGAGGTCCGCGTGGTCGATGAAGACACGGGAGCCGAGCGTGAAGGCCCCGGCCCGTCGACCCGGCTCCGTGATCAGCACCCCGCGAATCGTGAAGGGCTGCCCGCCGATGAGGATGGCGTCCCCTTGCGCAATGCCAAGTTGCGCGAGCAGCTCCGGACGCGCAATGGCGCCGCGGCCGCGCAGCAACGCGTGGGAGTACGGGACGTCTCCTTGGAGCCGAATCTTTCCGTAAAACGGGAACTGCGGCTGCACGGCCCGCAACTCCACCATCCGCGCGACCGACCCGTCCCGTGCCGCCCGCACCATGGTCGCCGTCTCGGTAGCTTCGGACCGCTCCCTCACGGGCGCCGCCGCCAGCCGCTCGTCGATCGTGCGCCTCACCTCGGGCGTCCATGGACGGTTGGTCGTCATCATGACGTCCGATGCCATCATCGAACGGGCCTCGCGCACCAGGCCTGCGCGCACGTTCTGGATGACGGACCGGAGCGCGACGATGGCGCCGACGCCGATCGCCACGCAGACGAAAAAGAACACCAGCCTGCGCCAGGAGGCGCGCAACTCCCGCACGGTCATGCGGATGACGAACTTCATCCCTCAGACAGCCGCGTGGCGGGGTCCACCCGTCGCCCATCGCGGAGCGCGACGGTGACATCGGCACGCGCGGCGAGCTCAGGGTCGTGCGTGACGAGCACGAGCGTCGTCTTTCTCGATCGGTTGACGTTCAGCAGCAGCTCGATGACGTAGTGACCCGTCGCCGTGTCGAGGTTTCCGGTCGGCTCGTCGGCGAGCAGGAGCGGCGGGTCGTTGGCGAGCGCGCGCGCGATGGCGACACGCTGCTGTTCTCCTCCAGACAGCTGAGAGGGGTAATGATGCGCGCGGTCCGACAGGCCGACTTCGGCCAGGAGCGATGCCGCGCGCGCGGCAGCACCCTTCGATCCGGCGATCTCCATGGGCACGAGGACGTTCTCGTAGGCCGTCAGCGACGGCAGGAGGTGAAAGAACTGGAAGACGAATCCGATGCGCGTTCCGCGAAGGCGAGCGAGCCCATCTTCGTTGAGCATCGTGATATCGACGCCACCGATGACGATGGTGCCGCCCGACGGCGCATCGAGTCCGGCGAGAAGGCCGAGCAGCGTGGATTTGCCGCTGCCGGAGGGGCCGGTGATGGCGGTCACGCTGCCCGCCGCGATGCTCAGATCGAGCGGATGAAGGATGGTGAGCGTTCCGGTGCCGCTCGGCACCGACTTGGTCACGCCGCGAAGCTCGATCATTGCGACGCCGACATCTGGTCGAGCACCGGTCGCAGCGCACTCCATACAGTCTCAGCGACGACCGAAGCCCCCTGCGGGTTCGGATGGATCCCGTCGGCCTGGTTGAGCGCAGGCTGCCCTCCCACCGTGTGCAGGAGGAACGGGATGAAGAGGACGCGATGCTGCAAGGCCAGGTCGCGGTACGCCTGCCTGAACGCCAGCGTGTACTCCGGGCCGAAGTTTGGGGGCGCTTCCATGCCGGCGAGGATCACCAGCACACCGCGGTCGCGGGCACGATCGATGATCTCCCCGATATTCTTTTTCATCTCCGACACAGGCAACCCTCGCAAGCCGTCGTTCGCTCCGAGCGCGACGATGAGCACCTTGACGTCCCCTTCGAGTGCCCAGTCCAGCCTGCGCAATCCGCCCGCCGACGTATCCCCGGACACTCCGGCGTTCTCGACCTGAAACAGATAGCCGTCGGTATCCACTTTCTGCTGGATCAGGGCGGGGAACGCCTGCGACTCGAGCAGGCCGAGCCCCGCCGTGAGGCTGTCACCGAGCATGACGATTTTCGGGCGTTGCGTCTCGCCGCTGTCGGGCGACGAAGGCCGCGACGCGGGCTGCTGACTGGGAGACGGCGACGCGGAAGGCTGCGGGCTCGGTGATGGCGCGTCGCTGCGACAGCCTGGCGCGAGGAGCAGGACCACGAGACAGAGGCCGAGACGCGGCACGCAGCGGAACATGGCGGTCACGGGATGGTCAGCTGCGTTCCAGCTGCGCGAGCTGCTGATCGAGCGCCGACAGCGCGGCCTCGAGCATCTGCCTGTGGGCTGGAGCGGTCGCGCGTGCCAGGTCGGCCGTCGCACGGGCGCGCGACAGCTCGAGAGCCGCGCGGCGCGCGTGAATCACCCGCTGCTCCGGCGTCGTCGCCGGCTTGAGCTTCTTGTCCCGGGTCGCTTCTTCCTGCTGAGCTTCGACGAACTTCGAATCGAACCCTCGCGCCATGTCAACATTGTAGACCCCCGGCTGCTGCTGGAGGGTCAGCCGCTTGGCACCTCGGTTGCTTTTGATCTTTGATCTCGGGTGGCGGTCCACGGGGCGGCCATCTGTATCCAAACAAGAGGTAATGAACTCATGACGCTTCTCAGCGCAGTCCTATTCTCGTCCTTCATCGCGCAGGCCCCGCCCGCGCCTCCCCAGACTCAACCCGTGCCGACCCCGAAAGCGGCGCCGGCCAAACAGGCGAAGGGTGCGCCGGCGAGTCAGGCAAAACCCGCGACCGACGTCCTCGCCCTGCAGGTCGCGCTCGATCGGGCCGGGTTCTCTCCGGGCGTCATCGACGGCAAATCCGGCACGGGCACGAAAAAGGCTCTCGAAGCGCACCGCCAGGCTAATGGCGGCGAGCCGCAGATGGCCGAACCCACCATGAAATACCGCATCACCGACGCGGACGTCGCGGGTCCGTTCGAGCCGCAGATGCCGCGCGAACTCCCCGATCAGGCCAAATTGCCCGCGCTGACCTACAAGACGTTGCTGGAGGCGCTCGCCGAGCGGTTCCATTCCACACCCGCCTTCCTGCAGCGCACCAATCCCGGCGCGAAGTTCGGCGCCGGTGAGGAAATCACGGTGCCGAACGTGGAGCCCATGGTGCTCCCGGCGTCGAGGGGGGCGAAAACGGACGCCGCTGCGAAGGCCGATCCATCCGCGAAGCCAGACCCCGCGGCGAAACCCGAGGCGGCGTCGAAGCCGGCGGCCGCCGCGAAGCCGGCCGCCGTCGTCGTCACCGTGACCAAGTCCTCGCACTCGATGTCGGTGACCGACCCGGACGGCAAGGTCTTGATGTACGCTCCCGTCACCACGGGCAGTGCGCACGATCCGTTGCCGATTGGAGAGTGGAAAGTGAACGGCGTCGCTTTGAACCCCACGTTCCGCTACAACCCGAAGCTCTTCTGGGACGCCGACCCCACGCATACGGGGGCGCTCCTCAAGGCCGGTCCGAATAATCCCGTCGGGCTCGTCTGGGTCGATATCTCAAAAGAGCACTACGGCCTCCATGGGACCCCCGAACCCTCCACGGTCGGCAAGACCGCGTCACATGGTTGCGTGCGACTCACCAACTGGGACGCGCTGAAGCTGGCAGGGCTCGTGAAACCGGGCACGAAGGTCGTCTTCAAGCCGTAGCGCGAATGACGTCTGCACCGATGAAGGAGCGCGCTCACGTCTTTACGATCGGGGCCGCCTACGGCTTTGTCGCCGGGGTCTTCGCAATGGCCTTGATCGTCTGGCAGTTCGGCAGTGTGCTCCCGACGCGGCAGCCTGCGATGACAAAAGTGCCCTCTGCGGTCGACGGCACTGCCGCGGATCCCAAAGAACCGGAGACCGAGTCTCCGGTTCTCGAAACCCTCGCCCCCCCGGCGGGTGGCGCGAGCCCCGAGGTGGCGGCACCCACGATCGGTCCGCCGCTCTCCGCAGAACTCAAGGGCCGTGTGCTGATCGTGCCCGTCGAGGGTATCCGCCGCGATCAGCTTTCTCCCCAGTTCGACCAGGCGAGGGGCGAACGCCGTCACGAGGCGATGGACATCCTCGCGCCGACCGGCACGCCCGTGAAGGCCATCGAGGGAGGGCGTATCGCGCGCCTGTTCTTCTCAAAGGCCGGGGGCATCACGATCTATCAATTCGATCCCACCGAGAAGTTCTGCTACTACTACGCCCACCTGGACCGTTACGCAGCCGGCCTCCGCGAGGGAGATCAAGTCACTCAAGGCCAGGTGGTCGGCTACGTGGGCATTTCGGGCAACGCCCCCAAGAACACCCCTCACCTGCACTTTGCCGTTTTTCGGCTCAATGCCGATAAACGGTGGTGGGAGGGTGTGCCAATCGATCCGTACGAGATTTTGCGGTAGCCGCGCTGAACTCAGCGAGTCCAGCCGACTGAGAACACCGTCGCTCCATCGCGAAGCCCCTTCGCGATATCCAGGCGGGCGATGCCGTTGCCGGGCACCGCCACGCGGAGGCCTACCCCCGCATCGACATGCCAGGCCCGCCCCTCCCGCAACCGCCGGTCGGCGCGAGCTGCGTCGATGAACGCTGCCGGCGCCAGGCGCAGGACGCGCTTCAGTGGCGGGCGCCACCGGCGGGCCTCGGCGGATGCGTAATAGAGCCGGCGCCCGAACACGTCCCCCTTGAGAATGCCGTGATCCAGCAGGGGATGCGCCCGGAGCAGGGGTGCGCGCGCGTCGCCCGTGCCCGCCCCCGGCCACAAGGCTAGCGGGGCGTTCGTCGCAGTGAACTCTGCGCCGGTGCTCGCCAGCCACACCGTTCCTTCGTGAGGGGTAGAGGATCGAGCACTGGCCGATGTCGCGAGCACCCACGACCCGAAGCCACCCGCGAGCGCCGACGCGCTTCCCTGCAGGGACACGCGGTCCTGCAGCATGCGTTGATCGATCGAGCCTGTCATCGTCAGCGCTCGTCCGCGCTCCGTCCAGGAATCGACTCCCACGCCGAGGGACCAGCGGAAACCCGTGGCGCTCCAGTCGGTCAGCGTGATCCCACCGCCTCGTCTTACTTCGCGCGTGGGTGATTCGGTGCCGACGGCGTAGGCCTGCTCGTCTCGAGAGACGTCCGCGCGCAGGATGCCACCAAACGGGGCGGGGGCAGCATACGAGGCCGCGACGCGCGGACGATGCTTCCAGAAGCGCCACGACGCGGACACAAGGTCTCCGCCGCCAGTGGGGTTGGCGACCGACGCCGACATTTCGCGGCCCCCAAGCGCTCGGACGGAGATCGCCGCGATGCCAGCCGGCGAGAACGGATAACGAGATCGCTCGATGACGACCGCGTCCACCGCTGCGCGGCCGTTTTCGAGCGGGCGGTAGAGGACGCGTGACCCCTGCGCGGCCGGAAGCTCCGAGAGACGACGCCCGGCGGCCACGAAGTCGCGCGTCGAAAGCACCTGTCCTGGCTGCAGGCGCATCGAACTTTGTGCCGCCACGTAGCGCGTGCGCTCCAGCCCACGCACATTGACGATGTCGATGAGCGGTTCCCCCACATGGTTCCAGGCCATGAGGGCCGAGGGGGTGTCGCCCTGCACGAAGCTGCTCGTCGCGAGAATCCTCCAGGCATGCTCGTCCCCTGGGTGCCGCTTCAGCGCAATGCGCGAGTACCGTGACGCCTCGCTCCATTCGCCGCGCAGGGCGAACACTCCGGCCAGCTCACGCGGAGGGGCGGGATCGTCGGGGCACAAGGTGCCGGCGGCTTCGAGCATCTTGAGCGCGCCAGGCTGGTCTCCGCTCCCGACCGCTCGCACGGCCTCCGCGACCAGCCCCTCGCAGGCAGATGGGGGTGTGCTGCTCTCGACCGTGCTCCCCGGCGCCGCGGAAATGCCCGGCGCGGTCCCGGGGAGGACCAGCATCGTCCATCGTCCGGTTTTCTGCCACGCGCGATCGAACGCCATCTCGTCGAGGACACGGAATGGAGCCCGCGCGGGATCGTGGAGGACGACGCGACCGTTGTGCCATGCGACGACGACGACGTAATGGAGGGCACCGGGCCGATCTTCGATCAGGGCCACGACGGGCTGGCGGTCGCGGAGCCGCGCACCCACGAGGGAGGCGTCGCCGGCGAAGGACCTCGCGTCCCAGCCTCGCGTCCGGAGGTCCCTCAGCAGGTCGGCGCCATGTATGCCACCCGCGGCCGCGTCCACGAGAGACGAGAAGGTTTCGGCCTGAATGCCGGTGGCACCCCAGTAGCGCATGACCATCGCGGCAGCGGCGCCGCCGCAGAGCGCTTCAGTCTGTGGAAGGAAGGGAACGTCGAGAAAGGACACGGCGGGCGCCGGCGGCGCCTGCGCTACCTGCGATGCCGCCGACGTCACGGCAGCCGCCATCACGAGGATGACGGCTGCCGGAAGTACACGCGCTCGATGACGCGTCAATCAGCTAGGCGACAACCAGCAGGATGATTATCAGAAGAATGATAATGATCGCCGTCGTCGAGATCACAATTGTCGAGGCTCCCCCGGCAAGAGTGTCGTTCACCTGACGCGCCTGACCGGCGAGGTTGCGCAGGTCATCCCCCTGAAGGGTCGAGACGGCCGCCGACGCCTTCTCGAGGGAGAGGCCTGCCTGGGCCGCGACTTCACGCACTTCCGGCCGCGCGAGCAGCGACGTGATGATCGCCCGGTCCGATTGGTCCTGCGCCACGCGGACCTGAACGGCCTGATCCAGCGCGGACTTGTTGATTACGTGGTTCTGTGCACTGGCCACCGGCGCCATCACCAGGACCGCCAGGACAACCGCGAGCGTACGCCGTACAGGTTTCATGTGTGCCTCCATCGAATTGTGCAACACGCACAATTCCAACCGTCCCTAAGCAACATCCATGCCGACCCGAGCCCTGAGCCCTCCTCGTACTATTTCTTGATGACGATCCGATCGACCACCTGGGTCACGCCCTGGGTGTCCCGCGCGAGCGCCAGCGCGCGATCGCGCTCCGCCTCCGTCGTGACGGACCCGCTGACGGTCACGATCGTGCCGACGGTGTCGACGTCGAGTCCGAGCGCCTTCACGTGGTCATCGAGCGCCATCTTCGCTTTGATCTTGGCGGTCATGCTCCCCTCGCCGATGGCCTGGCGCGTAGCCTCGGCGGCCTGCGCCGCACGGTTCCCGGCTACCTTCGCGATCTCGCCGGTCTTTTCAGCCGCCTGAGCCGTACGATCGCCGATCGCGTCGCCAGCCGCTTTCGCCCGTTCCCTGGTTGCATCGCTTGTCACCACTGGATCGGCAGGGGCGTTGGCGTTGAATACACGCCCGGTACCCCACCAGCCCAGCAGAAAAGCCCCGGCGATCGCCACAACCACAAGAAACAGCACAAGTTTGAAGAGAGCTCTGAACATGTTCGGTCCTTCTTTCTCGGTCAGACAGCAGCAAACGTGCCGGTTTGTGTAAACTAGCGCTGGCTCGGCCGTTGCCAGAGCCACAGGAGGATCAGATGGCGAGTCTTGCGGAACGGATGGTCGGAGCAATGAAGGCGGACGTGAAAACGTTCCAGGAAATCGAGGCAGACCCCAGCGCGCTGAGCCAGGCTGTCACCGTCATCGTCATCGCGGGCGTGGCATCGCTCGTCGGCAATATCTTTCGAGCCGGCATCACGGCCGGCATCATCGGCCTGGTGACATCGCTGATCGGGTATGCGCTGTGGACCGTGGCGATCGTGCTCATCGGCACGAAGGTGATGCCGGAGCCGGCGACGAAAGCGGATTTCGCCGAGGGGTTTCGGGTGATCGGCTTCACCGCGTCGCCAGGCGTCTTCAACGTGCTGGCGATCGTTCCCTTCATCGGCCCCCTGATCCAGTTCATCGTGGCCATCTGGATGCTCGTGATCGGTGTCATCGCCGTGCGTGAAGTGCTCGATTATTCGAATACCGGGCGCGCCATCATCGTGTGCCTCATCGCGCTCTTCATCTACATGGTAGTGATGTTCTTCGTGCTAACGCCGATCCTCGTCGGCAGTGCGTTCCTGAACCGGTAACGCGCCTGGGCGGCGGCTGAGAAGCACCAGCGCGGCGGCCAACCCGCCCGCGAAGGCCCAGAACGTGACCCGGGACCACGTCAGGATTCGATACGGGTAGGCCTGGCTGACGTAACGATCAGCGATCGGCGCGCGCGACATCCGTGTTTCGGCGTCGGCCCGCTGCGGGGCTGGCCAGCGGTGGCCCCCCCTTCCCTCGTACGTCGGTGTGTCGAGAACCGGGGCGAAGTAATTTTCGAGTATCCGGTTCTCGCTCCACGCCGCGCGGATGTTCCCTGCGTCCCACTGTCTGTTTCGCCAGCGCACGTGGGCGAGTCCTTCGCTGAGGTACTGGTCTTCGCGCGAGAGGCGCCGGAGGGTCATCGGGGGGGGATCCCTCTTCCATTCACCCTCCTTGGCGGCCTGAAGTTCCGGTAGCGCGCGTGCCCCGTAGCGGGACGTGAACGTTCCTATCTCGGCATCCTCCACGTCGTAGCCGAGGTGCACCGCGTGCACGAAGGCGGCAAGCGCGATCACTGCCGCCGCCGCCGCCCAGCATCCGCGTCGGGCGGAATCCCGGCCGAGTGTCAGCCGGACACGCGCCGGGGGATCGACGCCAAGGCTGAACAGCAGGCCGCTCGCGATGGCGGCACCATTCAGAAAGATGTCGCGGAACTCTCCCACACGGTTCGGGATGAACCACTGCAGCCACTCCTCCGCCGCGCCCACGATCAAGCCTGCCAGCATCGGCAGCAGAAGAACGCCGAGGTCTTCCAGCGGTCGCCACGCGCGGTAAAACAGGAACGTGACGAGGCCATACTCGATGAAGTGAAACCGCTCGACGGCATTGCTCTCGGGGTTGTCGCCTGCGGCGTACTGCGAATAGGCCGCCGCGAGGACGATGCCGGCGAGGATGGCGCCGTCACGCGCGACGCGCCGCTCACGGATGCGCAGGGCGGCCGCGACGAGCACACCCAGGAGGGTGACCGCGGCGAGCAGCGTCACAATGGCGACAAACTGTCCGGGAAACGTCGCGCGGATCCAGCTGCGGATGTGGCCGACGAATGGCGCCGACAGTACGACGACGACGGCGACGAAGATCGCGAGCACGAAGCGCCCCGAGTGCGCCGACGGCCTCATTGCGCGCCTATGCTAGCGCGTATCGTGGCGTCCCCGACGCGCCAGCAGGGTCTTCACGGGGCCTGTGGGAATCCGGCATGAATCACGCATCTGAACCCGGCGGAGGACGTGGACATTGGCCAAGACCCGAAGGAAAACGAGTACGTCATCGGCGATCAAACGTGCCATCAAGCGTGTGATCAAGAACGTGATCGGCCCGAAGGCCGCGAAGCGCAAGGCCCCGACGACAGCGAAGCGCAAGACAGCGGCGCGCAAGGCGACGGCCCGCAAGACGGCCGCCAAGCGTGGCAGCGGGAAGCGGACCACGATCGACACCGGTCGCACGAAGATGTACGCGAAGAGAACGCCCACGGGCAAGTTCAAGGAGATGGACATGGTCGGACGGTCCCTCTCAGCCGACCGCCGCAAGAAAGCCAAGGCGAAGACGAAGAGCGGATACGGGGACACCGGCGACCGCAAGAAACGCTGAGCTCGGGAAGCAGGTAGAGAGCCCGCACGGGCGGCCGGCCGGTGTAGGCTGGTCTGATGCGACGGCATCTCTCTGCCTGCTCGCCCTTAGGAGATCGTGTGATGACCACGCCCAAGAAAAAGAAACTCGAAGACATTGCCAGCGACCTCGATGACATCTCGGTCACGCTTGAAGAGATCAAGGACGAGAGCACGACTCACAACATCAGCGACGAGGCATTCGACAGGGTGCAGATCGACATCGAACGGGCCGCCGACGCGATCGAGGAAACGCTGGACCCGACCGTTAAAAACTGAACCGGAGACCCCCGTTAAAAGTACGCCCTTCGAGCGGTCCCCACCCGTCCACGGTCCAGCGACCATCGAAGTTTCTCGTGGGTCGCACCAGCCGGTCGTAACGCGTCTGTCGCACGTCGGAGAGGTTTTCACTGTTGAGGAACAGCCGGGCCCGGCCCACGCGCCATTCGCCCACCGCACCCCAGAGCAGATACGGCACGCTCCTCCGACGGAACGGCGAGTCGTCCAGTCGCTGCCGCCCGGTGTAAAACAATTCCAGCCCTATCCTGCCGCGCCCCTCGATGTCCCAGAGCCAGTCCAGGCTCGCGCTGTGCCGTGGGTTGAGACCGACTTCCTGTCGTTCCACGGAGCCTGGCTCCTGCTCGGTGGCCCACACGTACATATGCGTCGCAATAAGATCCATCTCGCCGCGATGAACTCTGGCGATGATCTCAGACCCGGCCGCGCGATCCGGTCC
Organism: Vicinamibacterales bacterium; assembly: GCA_035575695.1. Lineage (GTDB taxonomy): Bacteria > Acidobacteriota > Vicinamibacteria > Vicinamibacterales > 2-12-FULL-66-21 > JACDCA01. Next base: position 3,011 of record DATLXP010000112.1, on the reverse strand, counting down.
CGGCGCGTTGACGATTTCCATGCGCCCGGCGGGAAGGTCGACTGCCCGCACCCGCACGGGGTCTTCGATCCTGGAGCGGAAGAAGGTCGTGGTCAGTTCGAGCGGCCCTCGTCTCCAGCCGAGGTCGGCCGAGAAACTGCGGCCCTGCTCGGCATTCAACGTTCCGAGTGGCACGAGGCGATCGAGACCGCTGGCTTCGGTTTCCTCTGTGAACGGTGTGGGCGCAAAGAAGCCGGACCCGGCCGACGGCCGCAACGTCCACCCGCCCCCGAGCTTCAGGAGCGCCGACACACGCGGACTGAGAAACGTGCCGAATTCACTGTGATGATCGACGCGGCCGCTGGCCGACACGGTCATCCAGGGCACCGGGGCGTAATCGTCCTGTGCGAAGACACCGGGCACGGTGTAGGCGTAATTGAAAACGGGTCGCTCCTCTCCCCGGTACCCGTCGCGCTGAATGGCGGCGCCGACGACCCAGGTGTGCGGGCCGCCGGCGCCCGTCATCGAGGCTTCGGCGAACGACGTGTGGTGAACGTCGCGCTCACCGGCGTCGCCGAAAACATGACGGTGCCACTGGCGGAGCCCGGAGGCCCGGAGCGTCAACACACGCGTGGAGCCGAGCACGGCCTTGCCGACGAGGCCTGCGTCGAGACGCCGCGTGCTGACCTCTTCGCGGAACGGGGCACCATCCGGCGCGACCGCTCCCGGCATGGTCCCGCCCTGGCGTGTTTCGGCAAGGCCCCCCATCGTCACAAACAGCGAGCGCCCCGTGCCGTTCTCCCACACCAGGCGTGGCCGAACGAGCCCCCGGGTGTAGGACGGCAGATCCGTCCAGCCGTCGTCATCGACGTCCGCGCGCGCCTGCCGGTGTCCTCCGCCGAGGAAGGTGTAGCCCCAGTGTTTTCCCGGCTTTGCCGACAGCCAGAGGATGGCATCCGTCCCGCCGAGCGACGTCTGGTTCAGGAGGATCTCGCGCTCGGCTCGCCCGTCCTGCGGACGCTTGGACACGAGATTGACCACGCCCCCCAGGGCAGACGGCCCGAAGAGCGCTGAGGCCACCCCCTTGATGACCTCCACCTGCCCCAGATCCATCGGCGGAATCTGCAGCAGACTGATCGAACCCGACTGACCGTAGAGGGGAAGTCCATCGCTGAGGACCTGGGTATAGCGCCCACGCAACCCCTGCACACGGACGCTCGCGGCACCAAGCGACGGCGAGGTGACCTGGACGCGCAGCCCGTTCGTTTCGGTGAGCATCATGGAGATGTCGCCGGGTGTCATGGAGAGTTTCTCGTTGATCTCCTCGAGCGGGACGACCTCCACGCGCAGCGGCAGGTCCTGCACGCGACGATCGTTGCGGGTCGCCGTGACGACGATGTCTTCCGTCATGACGGACTCGGCCTCGAGCTCCACGTCGATCTCTTTGCGTTCCGATGCCACGACCTTCACGCGAACTTTTGCGGTTTCGAATCCGAACCGTCCGACCGTCAGCTCGGAGGAGCCTGCCGGAATCTGAAGCAGGGCTCTGCCTTCGCCGTCGGTCAGGGCCGTCAGCGTCCCGACGCGCACCTCAGCCTGTGGCACGGGCTGCGATGCGCTGCTCACACGCACCACGAGGGTACCAAGACCTTGTGCGAGTGAGGATTCAGGGCCCGCGGAGATTGAGAGTGCAATGAGGACGAGGTGTCGGAGCATCTGGTTAGGGATACAGGATTTTACGTCGATCACGGCACAGGCGCCTCATGTCGAAGGCGTCGTGAGCCGTCGCGGGAACTGCCGGGGGTGGGAATCGAACCCACACGACCTTACGGTCACGGGATTTTAAGTCCCGAGCGTCTGCCAGTTCCGCCACCCCGGCTGCGCCCATTGTAGAGGGCCGCCTCAAAAAATGTACGGTTGAGTTAGGGAAGGCAACAATCGTTCTAAAATGCCCTAGTGAAACGGCCACAGACGATCCTCATCGTGGAGGACGATGACGCCCTGCGACGTCTGTGTCGCACGGTGCTCACCCTGGCCGGCTACCTGGTTCAGGAGGCAGGCGACGGCCTCGAAGCACTGCGGCGACTCGATCACTCCCCGCCAGACCTCGTCCTCCTCGACTGGAGGCTGCCCGGCATCAGCGGACACGTCGTGCAGCAGGAGATCGCGGCACTCTTCGCCCGGGACATTCCGGTGGTCATCATGACCGGCTCCCCTGAGGAACTCGGGCACGTCGATGTCGACTGCATCCTTCGGAAGCCCCTTGATCCGGACGACCTCGTGAAGACCGTTCGGACCTGTCTGCTCAGAGGCGCTCCGGGCGCAGGGAAGTAGTCCCGCCTCGTCGCCGGACGTCCTAATTCATTCCGCGCATCGGCGCGATATAGACGGTGCGCGGCATCCGCTCATGCGCATCTCCCTGCCCGGCCTTCAGTCCTCCTGCGACTGCGCCAAAACCCCAGATGCGTGCAGGAGGCAACCAGAGGTTCCCCGTCAGGAGGTACGGAAGGGCTGCGACGCTTGCGCCTGCCAGGAGCGCGCCCTGTGCCGCGCCTGTGACGACCGTCTTCGCCGTTCGGTGACCCGACGGCAGTGCCCGCACCAGATCCACGCGTATGATCTCCTCACGCGGCAGCTCGATCTCACCGCTCTCCGCAACAAACGCCACCGAGCGCACGCTGGCCTTCACGAACTGACCCGCGCGCGTCGTTCCATCGGCCGTCAGCATCGCGATCGTCGCGCCGGGTCGCAGAGACATCACCTGGTCCCAGCGGCCGATCGGAGGCATCGCGGGGGCCGGCCCGCCGCGCGCCTGTCTCGGGTGAGCAAACATTCCCGCTGCCAGCATGGGCGCGCATCCCGTCGTCCCGACCGACACCGCCATGACAACCGCCAGACCGATGACTCGCTTCATGTGGACCCTCCAGGGCTGACAGTAGCGGGTACGGTCGCGGGCTGTCGTGAGGACGGGGTGATCAATTCATGAAGAAGGGTGATGCCCTCGCCACCGTCGTCGCAGGAGTAGCGCCGGC
>DATLXP010000111.1:0-1874 GCA_035575695.1 Vicinamibacterales bacterium | reverse complement strand
GTCTCTTCGCACTCACGACCGACCCGCCGGTGCTGTGGGCGCGCCCTTCGATCGATGTGCTTTTCGAGAGCGCGGCCGAGACTTATGGAGCCGCCGTGATCGGGGTCATCCTCACCGGGGCCAGCGCCGACGGAGCGCAGGGGCTCAAGGCCGTCCGCGACCACGGTGGATGTGCGCTCGTTCAGGATCCCGCGACGGCAGAGTGCGCCGTCATGCCACGCGCGGCGCTGGACGCGACCGCCGTGAATCACGTGATGGGACTGCAGGAGATCGGCCGGATCATTACCGCGCTCGCAGGACCCGCAGGAGCCCCACGATGAGCGACGTCCGCATCCTCATCGTCGACGATCATCCCGAGAACCTGCTGGCGCTCGAAGCGATCCTCGGCGACCTCGGACACACGCTCGTGCGGGCGAACTCGGGGCGTGAAGCCCTGAAGGCGCTGCTTGCGCAGGAGTTCGCGCTCGTGCTGATGGACGTCGCGATGCCGGAGATGAATGGGTACGAGACGGCAGAACTCATGCGGGGCCGCGACCGCTCCAGGTTGACGCCGATCATCTTCCTGACCGCCAACAACAAGGCTGACGAGTACGTCTTCAAGGGCTACGCGGCTGGTGGGGTCGACTACATGTTCAAGCCCTTCGTCCCTGAAGTGCTGCTGTCCAAGGTGAACGTGTTCGTCGAGCTCTTCACCAGCCGCGAGATGCTGAAGCGGCAAACGGTCGCGCTCACGCGGGCCTACGACGGCATGGAGCGGCGCGTGCTGGAGCGGACAAGCGAGCTCAAGACCGCCAACCGGGCCCTGCAGGCCGAGATCGTCGAGCGGGGGCGCGCCGAGGCCGAGCGCGCGGTGCTCTTCGAGAGGGAGCAGGCGGCGCGAGTCGAAGCCGAAGCGATGAACCGGATGAAAGACGAATTTCTCGGCACGCTCTCGCATGAGCTCCGGACTCCGCTGAACGCCATCCTCGGCTGGACGCACCTGCTCGAAGTCGGCAAGCGGGATGATGCGTCGATCGATCGCGCGACCCGGGTGATCAAGAACAACGCCCAGGCGCAGGCGCAGCTGGTGGGAGACATTCTCGATGTGTCCCGCATCATCAACGGAAAACTCCATCTCTCGATCGCACCCGTCGACATGCGGGACGTCATCGAGGCCACGCTCGATACGCTGAAACCGGCGATCGACGCGAAGAGTATCGTCATCCACACGGAATGGACCGGCACGGGCACCCTGCTTGCCGACCAGGATCGCCTGCAGCAGGTGATGTGGAACCTGCTCTCGAACGCCATCAAGTTCACGAACAAAGGGGGCCACGTGCGGATCATGCTGCACGTCGCGCCGGCCGAGGTCCGTATCGAGGTGGCCGACGACGGGAAGGGGATAGGGCCGGAGTTCCTGCCGCACGTGTTCGACCGCTTCAGCCAGGCCGATAGCTCCTCGGCTCGCGCGCACGGCGGGCTCGGGCTCGGCCTGGCGATCGTCCGCCACATGATCGAACTGCACGGGGGCAGCGTGAGCGTGGCCAGCGCGGGCGCGAACCAGGGCACGACATTCACCGTCACGCTGCCGGTCCGCACCGATGTCGCCGACGACGCGCAGCCGAGCGGAGACCGGGTCGCTGCCCCACGTACCGAGGCGGAGTATCCGTTGCGGTCGCTCGAGGGGGTGTCGGTGCTGGTCATCGATGACGAGGCGGACTCCCGGGAGGTCCTGGCGCTCGTCCTCCAGGAGCGCGGCGCCAGCGTGATCGCGGTGGACTCGGCCAAGGCCGCGTTCCGTTCCATCAAGAGCAGCGTGCCCGACGTGGTCGTGAGCGATATCGGCATGCCGGGCGAGGACGGGCACGCCTTCATGCGGAAGCTCAGGGCGCGTG
>DATLXP010000110.1:0-5719 GCA_035575695.1 Vicinamibacterales bacterium | reverse complement strand
CGTGCTCCTCCAGCACGCCATCGACAACATCACCAGCACGTTCTTCACGCAGGTGATGTTCGCCGACTTCGAGCTGCGCGCGCACCGCCTCGCGGAGGATGACAAGCCGATCACGTCAGAGATCCTCACCGAGATGTATGTCGCGCTGCTGAAGGACTACTACGGCGATGCGGTCGATCTGAACGACCTGACCGGCGTGACGTGGGCCAGGATCCCCCACTTCTTCAACTCGCCGTACTACGTCTATCAATACGCCACCTGCTTCGCGTCGGCAGCGAAGCTGGCGAAAGAGATCACGAGCGGAAGCGAGGAGGCGCGCACGCGCTATCTTGCGCTGTTGAAAGCGGGGGGGAGCGATCACCCGATGCAATTGCTGAAGACGGCCGGCGTGGACCTGAGCCAGCCAGGCACCGTCCGCGCGATCATCGACCAGCTCGATGGCCTGGTGACGAGGCTGGAATCGGAACTCCTAAGTCCTTCGTCCTCCAGACGCTGACCGACGCCGCCGTCAGCAGCGTCGCGGCGGCCGCGTACGCGCTGCCTTCGCCGAAGACCTGGAACGCGCCGTTGCCCCACATCGGCCCGAGCGCACGCCCGAGGCTCTCGAGCGCGCCTGCGGCTCCCTGCATGCGCCCCTGCTCACCTGGAGCCGCGGCATGGCTGATCAGGGCCGAGAGCGTGGCATTGCAGAGACCGATACCGATCGCTCCAGGCACGAGCATCGCGACAAACACCGGCACGGAAGACGTCATCGCGCTCCCTCCCCACCCCACGGCGGCGCACAGGAGCCCGATGGCGAGCGTCCGGCGCTCGCCGAGCCGCTTCACAATCGGTCCCACGAGACCTCCCTGCACGACAACCCCGAGGAACCCGAAGGCGGCCAGCAGGTACCCGGTGTCCGACGCATCGAATCCAAACCGCTTCGCCCCGAAGATCGCGAATGTCGTCTGATACACCGCAAACGCCATCCAGTAGGTGAAGTCGACGGCGAAGAGCTGTCGCAGATCAGGGCGACGGCCGAGGGACGCGAGAGCGGTCCACGGAGAGCCGGCGACGGCGTTGGCGCGGTGGACGGTCTCAGGAAGCCAGATCCAGGCGAGCCCGGTCGCCGCCAACGTGACGCCCACCGCCACCCAGATCGGCGCGGTGTAACTGATCTTCGAGAAGAGCCCGCCGAGCGCGGGACCGATGACGAACCCGAGGCCGAATGCGGCACCGAGCATGCCGTACGCTTTCGCGCGGTTCTCCTCCGTCGTGATATCGGCGATGTACGCGCGGGCTGTGGTGATGTTGCCGCCCGATAAACCGTCCACGATGCGCGCCGCAAACAGCATCCAGAGGCTGTTGGCCAGCGCGAGCATGATGAAGCTCACCGCCGTCCCGATCAGGCTCATGATCAGGACCGGCCGACGTCCCCAGCGATCCGACCATGCTCCGAGGACTGGGGCGGCGACCAACTGGGCGATCGAGAAGGATGCGAACAACAGGCCGATGACAAATGGAGACGCACCGAAGGTCTGGGCGTAAAAAGGCAGGAGTGGAATGATGATCCCGAACCCGATCAGGTTCACGAGGATCGTGATGAACAGAACGAACAGGGGACGTGACACGAAGAAATCTGGAATTCAGAAGGAGAGCGTCACTGCTTGAGCGTGATTTTCCTGATCACGACCGGCGTCGTCGGCACGTCGGCGTGCTCGCCGCTTGTGCCGGTGGTCGTGGCGGCTATCTTGTCGACGACGTCCATGCCGGAGAGGACCTGGCCGAAGACCGCGTAGCCGAACTCCTCGGGTGAGTAACCCTTATGGTCGAGCACCGTGTTGTTCACGAGGTTGATGTAGAACTGGGAGGTTGCGCTGCGCAGCGCGCGTGTCCGGGCCATCGCGAGGGTGCCTCGCGTGTTGCGGAGGCCGTTGGTTGCTTCGTTCTGGATCGGCGGACGCGTATCCTTCTCGACCAGGCTTTCGAGGTAGCCGCCCCCCTGGATCGCAAAACCCGGCTTGACGCGGTGAAAGATCGTGTCGGCGTAATGCCCATCGGCGACGTATTGGAGGAAGTTCGCGACCGACACCGGGGCGCGCTCCTTATAGAGCTCGAGCGTAATGTCTCCGAGAGAGGTCGATACGACGACCACGGGATTGCCTGGCGCCGGCGCTGGTGCCGGGGCCTGGAACGGCGGCGCCTGAACGGCTGCTGTCGGTCGGGTGGTTCCCGCTTGCGGAACGAACGCAGTCGCCAGGGCGAGACAGACGCTGAAAAATATGGACATGTAAAACCTGAAAGGAGGGTGCTGATCCCTGAAAAAATGGGCCCCTCCATGCATGGTAGGCTCCCGGAGCGCCGCGCGTCAACGCAGGCGGTGCGCTACAATCAAGGCTCCCCGGTCGCGCAGCGGCGCGGGCTGGGCGTCAGGAGTCGGCGATGGCGACGGGACTTCAGACGGAACAGCGGGAACTGGCGCGTGAGCGGATCGCGGAGTGGCTCACGCAGGAATCAATTTCGTAAACCGAATCGGATTTATCGACCCATCGGATCATCGACTCATCGACTCATCGGTTCATCGGCTCATCGGCGTATCGATGAGTCGATAGATCGATAGATCGGTAGATCGATGGATCGATGAGTCGATACGCCGATTGAAAGCCTGCTGCAATGTCCTTCCTCGACCGTTTCAAGCCACAGCCCAAATGGAAACACGCCGACCCGGGCGTTCGCGCGGCGTCGATTCCCGACATCCCGGATGATGCCGAGCACCTCGTGGTGCTGCAGGAGCTTGCGCGCGAAGACGCCGACCTCCGCGTCAGGCGCGCGGCCGGTGCGCGGCTGTCTCGCGTCGAGGACGTGGTGCAGCTCGCACGCTCCGAGCGCGACGAAGAGCTGAAGCGCGAGTACGCGGACCGCCTGGTGGGGATTGCCACGGCACCCGCGCCAACCGACGCCGGCGCGGCGCTGGCGCTCGACGGGCTCGAGGAACAGAAGCATTTCGCCTCGATCGCCAAGTCGTCACCGCACGGGAACGTGCGCGCGGCGGCGCTCGGGCGCGTTCACGACGCCAAAATGCTCAGCAGTGTTGCGCGCCACGCGACCGACGGACAAACGGCCGCCGACGCGGCCGCCAGGATCCCCGACGCCGCCGAGCTCCTGAGCATCGCGCTCAAGACCGAACACAAGGACGCGGGGGTGGCGGCGCTCGAACGGGCGGTCGAAGCGGGTGGGACGGAACGCGAGGTCCGGCAGACGCTCGATGGCGTGATCGCTCGCGCCAGGAGCAAGAGCGTCGCGAAGCGCGCGCGCGCGATCATCCAGTCGATGGACGAGGCCGAGGCAGCCCGGCGGCTCGCGCACGAACAGTGGCAACAGCGCGTCTCCAAGGTCGTGACGCGAGTCGAGTCGATCGCGGCAGCTCCCGTGGTCGATGGATCGTCAGCGCAGTTCGACGAAGCAGAAGAGGAGTGGCGCACGGTGACTGCCGACGGCGGGTACGAACTCGATCCAGCCACGTCCGCGCGGTTCGTGGGGCTCGTTGCGAAGGGTCGAGGCGAGATCGACCGCCTGGCCCGTGAAGAAGCGGAGCACCGCGCGGCGGCGGAACGGCGCGAGGCGCTCGTCAGATCTCGTAACGCTCTCTGCGAGCGGGTCGAGCAGGCGCGGGGCGAGGGCACGCTGTCGGAGATCGACAACGCCCGCACCGAGTGGACGGCTCTTGGCGCACTCGATTCGTCTGTCGCGGGAGATACCGAGCTCCATAAGCGGTTCGAAGCCGCGTGCCGGCGCGGCGCTGAGCGGCACGAGCGGCGTGAAGAGATCCAGCGGATGGCCGTGCGCCTCGGCGAGCTGTCGGTGAACGCCGAACAACTTGCGGCCCGCGCCGACGCACCGGAGGTCGACTGGAACGTGCTCAGCCGCGACTGGCAGACACTGCGATCGCAGGTCGAGGACCTTGATCCCGCCGTGCAGCAGCGATTCGCAGACGCCGAGGCGGTCATGCACGGTCGCGCGGAAGAACGTCGCGCCGCCGCCGAACGCACGCTCAAGCAGAGCGTCCAGCGAATCGATCAGCTGATCGAGCGCGCGGTGACGCGGGCGGCCGCCGAAGACCTCACCCTTCGTGAGGCCGACCGCATCGGCCGCGACCTTCGCAATGCCCTCGAGGCACCACCGATGCTGCCGCGCGCCGAGCAGCAGCAGGTGCTCGACAGGCTGAAGGAAGCCCAGGGCGTCGTCGCGCCAAAGGTCCACGAGCTTCGCGAGATGGACGAATGGAAGCGGTTCGCCAACGCCGCCGTCCAGGAAGAGATGATCGCGCGCGCCGAAGCGCTTCGCGCGAAGTTCCCGTTCGACAAGCCGGAGGAGCTCAAACCGGAACACCTGGACGAGGCAGCCAGGGAACTGCACGACATCCAGGAGCGCTGGAAGCTGGCAGCCGATGCGCCCAGGGCGCAGGCACAGGCGCTCTGGCATCGGTACCGCCAGGCGGCGGACCCGGTGCAGGTCAAGGTCCGCGAGTTCTTCGCGGTGCGTGCCGGCGAGCGCAAGGCGAACCTCGAGATCAAGATGGCGCTGATCGCGCGCGCCGAAGCGTTGGCGGACTCCTCAGACTGGGCGAAGACTGCCGATGAGCTCAAGAAGCTCCAGACGGAATGGCAGGCGGTCGGCTCGGTGCCGCGGCAGGAATCCCGGGACACGTGGAACCGTTTCCGCCAGGCGTGCGACACGTTCTTCACCCGCAGAAACGCGGATCTCACCGAGCGCAAGGAAACGTGGTCGGCCAACCTCGCGAAGAAGGAGGCGCTCTGCGCACGTGCCGAGGAGCTCTCCACCTCGATGAACTGGGAGAGCGCGGCGTCTGAAATGCGGCGCATGCAGACGGACTGGAAGGGCATCGGCCCCGTTCGTCGGAGCAAGTCGGAAGTGATCTGGCAGCGGTTTCGCACGGCTGCGGACACGTTCTTCGACCGTTACAAGCGACGCGACGAGATCGAGCTCGAATCGAAGCAGGCGGACCGCGAGGCGCTCGTCACCGAGGTCGAAGCGCTCGCGACCGGTGCCACCTCGGCCGAGCCCGCGGCGGTGCTCGAGCAGGTGCGTTCGCTGCGGACCCGCTGGAACCAGTCGACGCCGGTGGTCCGCCAGGGGGCCGATCCGTTGAGCGCCAGGTTCATGGACGCGCTCGAGCGGCTCCTCACCGGAGCGCCCGAGGCCTTCAAGGGCACGGAGCTCGACGCCGCGGCCAATCGCGAGCGGATGGAAAAGCTGGTGGTGAAGGTCGAAGGGCTGTCGACCGAGTCGGCCGACGCGCCGGACAATTCGGGCCAGGCGCTCGCCGCACGGCTGCGCGAGGCGTTGGCCTCGAACACGATCGGCGGAAAAGCCGGTGAGGAAGCGAAGTGGAAGGCGCTGGCAGAAGACGTCCGCCAGGCGCAGGCGGCGTGGAGCCGGCTCGGCCCCGTGCCCGGCGATGGCGGACGCGAGATGACGGACCGCTTCCTCAAGGCCTGCAGTCGATTCTTCGAGGTGTACCGCCGGAAGGTCCCGCCGCAGACCGGCGGCGGCGGCGGTGGCGAGCGCCGGAACAAGCCGGTCGGCACGAGATAGGGCCCGAAGGGAAGCCACGGTTCAACACCGCTCAACACTGTTTCAAGCGGGTGAGCGGGTCAACCGGGGCGCAGGCTCGCGGCTCCCGCTTCGCTGGCGTGGAAAATCAGGCCCTGCGGCGCGC
>DATLXP010000109.1:0-20428 GCA_035575695.1 Vicinamibacterales bacterium | reverse complement strand
GCCATCGTCGAAGATCGGGGCGAAGGTGATCCCGCGGTTCTCGGTCTTCCAGAGTCCTCCGAAGGCACTGGCCACGTACCAGACGCTCGGGTTCTTCGGATCGATCTCGATGTCCTGCACGCGACCGGTCGCGAGGCCCGGTCCGATGCTGCGGAGCTCGAGGCCCTTCAGCGTCTGATCAGTGACCCGATCGGTCCCCTGCCCGGCTGGCAGTACGGTCGCCGCGGCCATCAAGGCGACCGACAGCAGAATGGAAGTCTGGCGTTTCATCGAGCTTCTCCGAAACGCAGTATACGGGCGCCGGAGATGAATCGTTTACGGAGTGGAGCCGCCACCTTTTGCCAGTGGATGATCCGCAGGGACCCAGCCTCCTCCCGCGATGCATACCCAACCGGGCCCCGGCTTCAGTGTCGTGCAAATCCCCGGACCCACCGGCGGGGGCACCGGCGCTGGCGCGGTGCTGCCGCCGCTGGCCAGCGGATGATCGGGAGGCACCCAGCCGCCCCCTTCGATACAGACCCAATTGGCTGCCGGGGCCCCTGTCGTGCATTGTGACGGACTCGGCACGGGGCCAGGCGCGGGAGGCGGCACGGGGGCCGGAATCGGCACCGGCGTCGGACTGGGAACAGGTGTGGGAGTCTGCCCGCCGCCGCTGGCCAGCGGATGGTCGGGAGGCACCCAGCCGCCCCCTTCGATGCAGACCCAATTGGCTGCAGGGGCCTCTGTCGTGCATTGTGAGGGACTCCGCCCCGGGCCCGGGGCCGCCGGCTGGGAGACGGTGATCGAACGGCCGGCGACGGTCAGCGCGGCGCTTCTCGCGGATCCCGTGGCATTGGGATCCACGCGGATCTGCACGGTCCCCACGCCGTTTCCGCTCGCACCTTCCGTGATGCGGATCCAGCCTGCAGCGCTGGACGCGGTGTAAGTACACCGGGTGGTGGCGCCCACATCGATACGGTGGACGCCGCCCAGCGCGGGGATCGCGATGGCCTGCGTGGATACGGCCATCTAACACCCGCCGTAGGTGGCGGGCACAACCGGCAACGCTGCCACGTTTGTCCCGGCGGCCCAACCTCCATTCGCGTCGGCATTCCAGTAGATCGAGCGCTCGATGATGATGGGGACGTCGTTGGTCGACTCGATGATCGCCCAGAAACTGTCGTCCCTGATTTCAGGCACGGCCAGGTTGACGTGCACCGTGGCGCGCCCGTTCGGCCCAAGCGTCCGTGCGGTGACGATCGGCGTGCCATTGTCGGGATAGTACGTGATCCTCAACTGCGCCGTCGACGAACTGGGGTTGCCGATCATCAAGTAGGTGTCGAACTTTTCGGGACCGCCAACACGGGCATCGCCGGTCCACCACTTGACGCCGGGCTCCAGCACGGGCCCGCTCATGTGCGACTCGACGAACGTGGGTGCGCGGCGGTCCCAGTACATCGCGCGCTCCGCGATGACGGGGCGAGTCGCACGCAGGCGCATCCAGAAATGCTCGCCCTCCAGACGGGGTTCACTCGCCAATGCGTCAACGGTGATTCGCGAGAACGCGGCGACGGTATGGCGGGTTTCGAACTGCCCCCCTGTCGTCGTGTAATACGCGATCGTGACAACGGCGTCTTCCGGATTCGGGTTCGCGACGAGCACGAAGGTGTTGAACACCTTCCACGCCGATCCCTCGGCGAAGTACCAGCTCGTCGAGGGGTACGGTTGCCCCGTGGCCACGGCGGTGCTCTCCGTCACCCGCGGCCCGTCAAAGGTGACCGACCGCTCCGCGACCATGGGGAGGTCTGAGGTCACGATGATGCCGAACGTACGCCCGCGCAATTCGGCGACCGTCGCCATCGGGATGGCCAGCCGGCTCACGGGTTGTAACGGATAGGTGCGCCTGACCGGTGCGCCCCGGTCGAGGAGGAACGTGACCTGTATCTGTGCCACCTCGAAGTTCGGGTTCGCCAGGACGAGGTTGGAATGGTGCGTGTCGGTCTCCAATCCATCGGCGAAGTACCACGAGGCGTTGGTCGACTCCAGCGCGGTCTCGGAGTCGCCCGCGAAGCCGGTCCCGTCCAGCACACGGGTCCGCTCGATGAGGAGCGGCAGGTCGTTGATCGACTTGATGAACGTCGAGACACCCCCTGCACCCGCCTCGGGGAATGCGTTGATCCGAATGGACTGGCGGGTCGATGGCGGCACGTCGTACGACCGGTCTGCGGTCGTGCCGTCCGCCCGGACGAACGTCAGCCGAATAGGCGCGACGACACTGTGTGGATTCGTGATCCGGATGTCGGTCGCGACCCCGCCGTCCGTCTGGCCCTCCAGGAGGTAATAGTCCCATCGTGGCCGCACGGTCGCGCGGAACGTCGTGCTCGCAGTGAGTTCGCCGTCACTGACCGTGATCGTGACGTCGGAATCGCCGATCCTTCCATGGACAGGTGTCACGGTCAGGGCCCGTCCGCTGAATGAGCCGGAAGGCGCGAGGCCGGTCGCCCCGACCAGGGCGGTGTTACTGGAGGACACGGTGACCGTCAACCCGGACGCCGGCGTTTCGGCGTCGCCTACGGTAAAGGCCGCGCTCGGGAATGCCTTGCCTTCCACGACGATCATGTTCGCGATCGATGTGATCGTCGGTGGGGTGTTGTGCCCGATCGTCACGGTGAAGGTTCGAGTGGTCGTGGCATTCGCCGTTGCGCCGTCGTGAACGGTGACGGTCACCTGGGCCGTCCCGAGCGCCTGAGGCGTCAGCGACAGCGCGCCTGTGCCGTTCGGGCTGACGTACGCGACCGTCGGATGCGGCAGCACCGCGGGATTGCTCGACACCGCCGACAGCACGAGCGTCTGGCTTTCGTTCGCGGCTCCGCTCGAGAGCCCTGCGAGCGGCACCGACACCGACACGCCCACAACACCGGACCGGTTCGCGACGGGATCCAGCGTCGGCGCGTCGTTCACCGGCAGGACCGTGACGACGACGGTGCGCGTGATCGCTGAAGAGCCATCCGACACGGTCACGGTGAGGCTCGTCGAGCCGAACGCGTTCGCGGACGGCGTGAACGTAATCGACCCTGTTCCGTTTGGCGAGGTATAGGTGACCGTTGGATGAGCGAACAACGACGCGTCACCGGAGGCGGCGCTGATCGTCAGAGGCTGCGATTCGCCGCCGCCCGCGCCGATCCCGGTGAGGGTCATGGTCAGAGCGCCAGAATCCTCGTCGATGGTGACCGCCGCCGGTTGGTCCAGCGTGGGCTGGTTGTTCACCGCCGCGATCGTGATGGTCCGCGTGGCGACGGTCGAGCTCAGCGCGCCGTCGCTCACCGTCACGGAGATCGTCCTCGGCAGGGTCGAGGGGTTGCTGCTCGTGTTGCGGTAGGTCACCGAGCGCAGTGCGGCCTGGTAGTGCGCGACCGTGGCCGTCCCGGTCAGCGTCAGCACGCCGGTCGCACTGTCGAAGGTCCCCGTGATCCCGTTCTGGGTCGTGAACGCCAGCGCGTCCTGGGCCGCCACGAAGCCGGCCGAGATCGAGACCGTGGCTCCCGTCAGGTTCACACTGTCGACGTCCGCCACCGTCAGGCCGCCGTCCATCACCGTCGCGCCGTCGCCCGTCGTGTAGCCGAGCGTCGCCGCCGTCATCGCCACGACCGGCGCGTCATTCACCGCCGTGATCGTCAGCGACACCACCACCGTGTTCGAGTCCGCCGTGCCGTCGTTCGCCTTGTAGGTGAAGCTGTCGCTCCCGTTGTAGTTCGCCGTCGGCACGTAGGTGAACGAGCCGTCCGCATTCAGCGTCAGCGTCCCGTTCGACACGGTGCTCCCCAGCACCGCCGTCAGCGCGTTGCCGTCCGCGTCGGTGTCGTTCGTCAGCACGCCCGCCGCCACCACCGTCAGCGTCGTATCCTCCGCCACCGTGTAGCTGTTCGCCACCGCCACCGGCGCGTCGTTCACCGCCGTGATCGTCAGCGACACCGTCACCGTGTTCGAGTCCGCCGTGCCGTCGTTCGCCTTGTAGGTGAAGCTGTCGCTCCCGTTGTAGTTCGCCGTCGGCACGTAGGTGAACGAGCCGTTCGCATTCAGCGTGAGCGTCCCGTTCGACACGGTCCCCACCAGCACCGCCGTCAGCGCATTGGCGTCCGCGTCGGTGTCGTTCGTCAGCACGCCCGCCGCCGCCACCGTCAGCGTCGCATCCTCCGCCACCGTGTAACTGTTCGCCACCGCCACCGGCGCGGTGTTCCCCGCGCTCACCACCGACGACGAAGCAGTCACCGTGGCGCCGGTGCCGCTCGCGGTCAGCGCATCCACGTAGGACGCATTCACCGTATCGCCGTTCTGCACGTTCAGCGGCGCCGCGTTACTCGTGCCGGCGCTGCTCGACGCCTGGGTCGCGAGCGTTCCGGAGAACACGCCGGTACTCACTCCCGTTTCGGTCAACGTGACGGTGTCGCTCTCGTTTGTGCGCGCGTTAGCAGCGGCAACCTGGACGGTCTGCTGGCTGGCCGTACTGGTATTGAGATCCGCGTCGCTCACGGTGATCGTCAGTGTGCCGCCGGGCGGGGTCGTCGAGGTGATCGTGATCACGCCCGTGGTACCGCGGGCTGCCGCAAGGGTGACGTCCTCCGCTGTCGTCGCCAGTGCATCGAACGCGTGGACGTTCAGCGTGGTGCTGGTGACCGTCACCTCGTTCTGATACGTGCCGGCACCGACGTTGTTGATACGCGCGACGAAGGTGAGAGTCGCCGTGCCGCTGGCTGGAATGGAGAGACCGGTCCACGTCGGCTGCGTGTCACCGACGACTGGAGACGTGGCGGCGGTAGCTCCTGCAAGGGAGGTCGTGCTTTGGTACACGAATCCCGGTGCCAGGATATCGGCGATCGTCACGTTGTCAGCGGCGGTCGTCGGACTCTGGTTGCGCAGCGTCACAACATAGGTGGCGGTCGTCGCCGTGCCACTCGTAGATCCGTTCGCGGTCGTGGTCGACTTGTCGACCGTCAACGACCCTACCGCGGTCGTCGTGGTATTGGAGGTCACGGTCGAGAGTTCGGCACTGACCAGGGTGGCGGTGTTCGAATATCCCCCGGCGGATCCCGGCCGAACGCGCACTCCGACGGTACCGGACGCACCGGCGGCCACCGTCCCGAGGTTCCATGTCACCGTGCCACCCGTGTTGGTCCCGCCCGTGTCGGCGCTGATGAACGTCAGACCGCCGGGCAACGTGTCCTGGATCACGACGCCGGTCGCGCTGGCCGTCCCGGTATTCGCATACCCCAGCACGTATTGCCACGTGGGAAGCACTTGCGCACCCGTCGCACCCGTCACCGCGGTACCGAGTACTACGGTGCTCCCCGTAATGGCTGTGATCGTGCTGGCCGTGCCGCCGACACTGACCACCGCTCCGATTGACAGCGACGCGGCGCTCGCGACGGTGATGGTGGTCGTGTTGGTCGCATCGGCCGCGAGTGTCGTCAGGGGAAACGCCACTGCCGCCGGCGCCGACTTTGACAGTGTCAACACAGGAGCAGCCGATGCGTTGATCGAAGCGGTGACCTGACGCGTCGACGCATTGCTGGCAGTGATGGTGGCGGTGCTGGAGAGCGTGGTCGTCCCATTCGACAGCGGCGAGGCGACGCGCACGGAGTACGTCATCGACCGTGACCCGCCGCTCGCAAGCGACCCGACGTCGAACACGGCACGATTCCCGGCGGTATCGAAATAACCATTGTCGCCATCAGCCACGTCAGTGCGTACGCCAGATTCGTACACGAGCGTCCCGGACACATAGCTGCTGTTCGACGGCAGCGGGCTGCTCACGAGGACGGAAGAGGCGGTGCCAGAGCCGGAGTTGGTCACCGTCACGGTGTACACAACGACCGAGCCCGGCGCGACCGGACCCGCGGGGCTCGTGGACTTGGTGACGGTGAGGCTCGGATTCGTGCTGATGGAGACGCTGACGCTGTTGCTGCCGCGCGTGCCGCTGGACTGCGCATCCGACACGGTCGCCGTATTGGCGAGCGTGGTCACGCCGGCTGGCGCGCCGGCGTTGGCCACCAGCATCTGGAACGTGACGCGCCCTGCCGCGCCCGCCGCGAGGGCACCGATGTTCTTCGTGAGCGTTCCGGCGCTGACGGGATCAGGGCTGATGACTGCGCCATTGAGGCGCGCGCTACCGGCGACGTACGTGAAGTACGCGTTGACCGGCAGAGCGTCGGTCACCGTCACATCTGTGGCCGCTCCAGGCCCGGCGTTCAGGACGTCGAGCGTGTACGTGACGATGTTCCCAGGCACCAGTGAGGTGTCGTCGGCCGATTTCGAGATCGTGACGGACGGCCGAAGCAGGGTCGTCGTGATCGAATCGGTCGAGGCGATTGTCTGCGTGCTTGCGAACGACACGCTATTCGTGAGGGTGTTGCTGGCTCCCCCGAACGGAAGCGACACTGCCGCCGTGATCACGAGAACGCCCGACTGGCCGCCAGTCACCTGGCCCGCCGTCGCGGTGTCACTCGACCTGACCGCGAATGTCAGCTGCTGCCCGATGATCGTGGGCGTCACGGCCGCCCCGTTGAGGGTGGCGCCGGTGAACGTCACGCCTGCCGGCAGGGTATCGACAATCTGCGTCGAGGTCATGTTCGTCTGACCAGCGTTCCCAAAGCGCACGGTGTAGGTGAGGGTCTCGCCGGGTGCAGCCACCAGCTTGTCGACCTGCTTGCCGATGACGGGGCTCGCGGGGGCGGTGGTGCAGACCCTGGACTTGGCGAGCGCTGCCGTCGTCCCTCCGCTGATCGGGTTCGTCGATGTGCCTCCGAACTGCACGTGCAGGACCACGGTGTTGGTGTTCTGGTTGTTGGCGAACTTATAGATCCAGAGCAGGCGATGACCCGCCTCGAGCCGGTTGGACGGCGTCACCGAGAACTGAAACTCCCCCTTGGTCGAACCACCGAACGACTGCGTCGTCGTGCCGATGGCCGTCTGGGTGCCATTCGAGGGGTTGTAGTCCCACAATTCGCCCGTGACCGCGATGGCCGCGCCGTTGGCGCGGTCAATCCAGATGCTGCTCGTGACGGTCGCGCCGCTGAAACTGACCTCGGAACTGACAGCGGGATCCTGGTAGAACCGCGCCAGCTCAATCTGACCGTTGCCGCTGATCCACTGCCCGCTCACAGATGTGCCGGTGTCGGCAGCGGTCACGACCGTCGTGTTGGCGAGCCGCTGCGTACCCGCCGATCCAACGCTGGCAGTGGTTTTGGTGAAGTAGTAATCGCTGCAGACCTGCGCGGTGTCGGTGACGTTGATCCGGTAAGAATCCGCGGTCGCGCTCAGCCCGGTGGCGCTGATCGTTGCCGTATTCGTGATCGAGCTCGCGCCCGTGTACCCGCTGGGGACCCGGAGCACGAGCTGCACACTGCCCGCGCCGCCGGCCGCGACAACCCCGATGTTCCAGGTGACCGTCCCGGAGGCGTTGGTGCCGCCGCCGGTGGCCGAGATGAACGTCAGACCGGTCGGGATGACGTCGGTGATCGTCACGGCCGCGGCACTGGCCTGGCCGGTATTCGCGTAGGTCAGGGTGTAGGTGACATTGCTCGCGGCTGTGTCCCCCTTTGTGACCTGGGAGACGCTCCCTTCCTTCTGAACGGACAGCTGGGCTCGGAGGGCACTGACGTAGACGGCGGCGCTTGTGGACGTGGCGCTCGTTTCGGTGGATGCGATGGCCGCCGTATTAATCACCGGGGTCGTGGCGCTTCCGGGATACGGGCTCGTGACGCTGGTCGTCAGCGTCACCGAGGCAGGACCGCTGTTCGATTGCAGGGCACCCACGCTCCAGGTCACCGTGCGCGTGCCGGCGTTGTACGTGCCGCCCCCGCTGGCGCTGACGAAATCCAGCCCCGTCGGCAGCACGTCGGTGATCACCGCGTTGGTCACGTTGACGGGCGAGTCATTGGCGTAGCTGATGGTGTAGGTGACCGTGTCGCCAGGGTTCGCCGATGCCACCGACGCCGCCTTCGAAATCGTCAACTGCGGCGAGCCGACGCCGATCTGGATCGGGGCGCTGGTCAGCGTGCCATAGCTGGTCGTCGCCGTGACGGCATTCGTATAGGTGCCACCTACGCTGCTCGCCTGCGCGACGAACACCAGCGTCCGCGAGCTCGATGCGGGCACAGACACGGCGGGGCTGAACGTCCAGGCGACCGTTCCACCCGCTCCTGCCGACGGCGACGTCGTCGCCGAGTCCAGTGTGCCGGCGCCCGACGTGCTCTGGTACGTGAACCCGGACGGCAATGCGTCGGTGATGTTGCTCACCGTCAGCGCGCTGGCAAGCGTGTTGGCCACCGTGATCGTGAAGGTGACGTTCTGGCCCGCCGCGATGGCGGACGGACTCACCGACTTGCTCACGGACGGGCCAGCGGCGCCGCAGGTGTTGTTCACTGTCGTCGTGACGACGCCAGTGGCGTTCGGGTAGTTGGGCGGCGTGGCACCCTGGTCGGCATTGACCTGGGTCTGTGTCAGGTGGCTCCAGGTGACATTACCCTGGGCGTCAGTCGCGCGGAGTCCAATCAGGTACTGGCCTCGGATGAGCGCACTCGCGTTCCAGGAGCCGGTCCAGGCGCCGACGGGATTATTGGCCGTCGCACCCGCCACCGCCGTCGTCCAGCTGCTGCCGGCGTCATCCGCCACGCCGTTGCCGTTCACGTCGAGGTACGAGAAGAACGTGACGCCCGTGACTGACGTCGTGCGGTCGTTGTTGAGCGTGTCGAACACGGTGGCGGTGAGCGCCGTCGGGCCACAGCCCGCGGCGCCAATGCTCGAGACCGTGGGCTGGAGGATCGTGCCCCCCGCAGGCGTGATGATATCCCCCCCGGGGACCTGCAGCAGTGGATCGGCGATGAAGTCCCCAGCAACAACCGCATCCTTCTGAAGCGGATTGTTGAGGCTGTTGGCGGTCGCAAAAAAGAGGGACATCGGCGTCGTTGCCGTCACCTGCGGGCCGCCGTGGGCCGTCGCGTTGAGCATGGCCAGCGGAATCTGGTAATCGATGAAGTACTCCCCGCAGCCGGTATTCAGAAGGGTCGCCCGCGTGGACCCGTAATCCCAGCCGGTTTCGCTCGCGCCGTTCGGCCAGTTCGAGGTTGGCGTGAGCGAGTTTTGAAAGCTGAGAATGCGTTCGGACAGCGAGGGGCCGTCAACGAACGCCGTCGGATTGTGAGAGAGCAGTTTGATGCTCGTATCGTTGACATAGTCGAGCGACTGGCTCTTGCTGGTGCTGTAGATTGCCGCCAGACGGTCGATTGCCGTCGCAGGACCGCCGCTGCTGCCGTCGAGATGCACGGCGAAGTCACGGTACCCGTCTCCATTGATGTCCATGAACACGCTGTACAGCGCCGAGTTCCAGGGACCAGTCGATGAATACGCGCCGGCACTCGGGCCGGTCGCGTAATTGTGCGGAGGGGATTGGACGCGCCACCGAAAGAAGAGCACCTGCGAAGCGGCGTTGTATGCGTAATACACGCTCGGCAGGGTCTCGTCCGTGCATCCGGAACTCACGTTGACGTATCCCTGGGGTGACGTGCCGCCGTTCGACGGGTCACTCTGCCGCTTGTCCGCTATGTCGGTCCGACGCGAGTGTACGCCCGCCAGTTCGCGTCACTCGGCCACGCGACCACGGGGTAATGGATGGCTGTGCCGTTGCCCGAGTCCCAATAAGGAGGATACGGCGCGGCCATCAACACCACCACTGCCGCAGCCTCCGCGGCGAGCGCAGCGACGAGGGTCTGAGTGACGCGTGATCGGAATGAACTCACGATTGGCGGCTCCAGCTGCAAACGCCTTTACCGCTTTACCTCGAGCGGGTACACCGTGAGGCATTGCCCGGAAGGGGCCATTCCGAGGCTCACTCGTTGTAGAGGTCTTTAATGAAGACCGAATCCTACCATAAACGAACATCGTGTTCCATATTGTTATATAGATGAGCTGGGATTCTGGCGGGCGAAGCCTGCGCGATGCATCGTCGGGACGCACGTGCCCACGCCGCGTCGCGCACGTCGGACGCCGCACGTTTTAAAAGATCGTGGCGATGGATTCGAGAGCGAGGTCGAGGACTTTCGTCGGCAGGACGCCAAGGTAGAACACGGCCGCGGTTGCGATCGCGAGACCGGCGACGGCCGTCGCAGGCACCTTCGGCCGGACGACGTCAGACCCCTCCGTCATGTACATCATGACGACGATGCGCAGGTAGAAGAAGACGGACACGACGCTCGACAGGACGCCGATGATCGCCAGCCAGTAGTGCCCTTCCTGAACGGCGGCGCTGAAGATGTACCACTTCCCGATGAACCCGGCCATCGGCGGAAAGCCTCCGAGCGACAGCAGGAAGACGGTCATCAGGCCGGCGAGGCCCGGGCGCGAACGCCACAGGCCGGAAAAATCACGTAGCTCGTCATGTTCGTTCTGCGGGCTCCCGAGCAGCGCGACGATCCCAAGCGCACCGAGGTTCGACACCGCGTAGGTGAGCAGGTAGAAGAGCACGGCTGCCTTGCCGGCGCTGTTCGCGGCGATCATGCCGAGCAACAGGTACCCGGCGTGGGCGATGCTCGAATACGCGAGCATCCGCTTGACATTCGTCTGCACGACCCCCACCACGGTACCCAGGATCATCGTCGCAGCGGCGACTACCGACAGCACGGGGATCCAGTGTCCCTGCAGCGGCTCGAGCGGCGACAGGAACACTCGGACGAACGCAGCGAACGCCGCGGCCTTGACCCCGGTCGACATGAACGCGGTCACGATGGTCGGTGCCCCTTCGTAGGCGTCGGGGGTCCACATGTGGAACGGAACCGCGGACACTTTGAACGCAAACCCGACGGCGAGCAGTCCGACAGTGAGCAGCGCCAGCACGGGGGGCGCACCCGAGGGCTGCGAGGAGAGCGCGATGCCGATCTCGTCCAGGCGGGTCGAGCCCGACAGCGCGAAGGCGAAGGCGATCCCGTAGAGGAAAAAGGCGCTCGAGAAAGCGCCAAGCAGGAAATACTTGAACGCCGCCTCAGATCCCGACGCGCTCCCGCGGCGGATGCCGGTCAGGACGTACACCGACAGCGACAGGATCTCGAGGGCGACGAAAATGACGAGCAGGTCGGTTGCGGCAGCCATCATCATCATGCCGCAGAGCGCAAAGAGCGTCAGCGCGTAGTACTCACCGGGCGGAATCTGCTCCCGTTCCACCAGCTCGTTCGAAAAGAGCATCGTCAGGACCCCGACGACCGCGAGGATCATGTTGATGAAGAGCGCAAAGTTGTCGGAGCGGATCACGCCGAAGCTCTGGTGGTCGGTGTTCCAGAGGAAATACGAGGCCAGGGCGGCGCCGGCGCACCCGATCAGGCCGAAGCCGTATATCGGCATACGCTCGCCCGGACGACGGATGGCTTCTGCGAGCATGGATGCGATCGCCGCAAGCGCGACGATGACAATCGGGATGATGGCGGCGTAAGCGGTCATCGGCCACCCCCCGCACGCGCAGGCCCGACCTTCAGGTCGGGCGTCGACGAGTCCCCACCTGCCGTCACCGGCATGTTTTCACGGCTGTGAACGCGCTCGATGATCCTGTTGATCGCGGGCTCCATCGGGCGCAGGAAGATACCGGGTGCGACACCCATCAGGATCGCCATTGCGATCGTCGGGATCATCAGCGCCCATTCGCGCGGCGTGAGGTCCGGCAGCGCCGCGTTCTTCTCGTTGGTGATCGGGCCGTAGTTCACGCGCTGGAACATCCAGAGCATGTACACGGCGGAGAGGATCACGCCGGTCGCGGCGACCGACGTCAGGACGCGGTCCCACCTGAATCCGCCCAGGAGGATCAGGAACTCTCCGACGAACCCGTTCATGCCGGGCAGCGCGATCGACGACAGCGTGATCAACAGGAAGGCGGCGACGAGCCGGGGCATGACGGCCTTCAGGCCGCCGAACTCGGAGATCAGCCGCGTGTGCCGGCGGTCCGACAGCATACCGACGACCATGAACAGCCCACCGGTGCTCACACCGTGATTCAGCATCTGGTAGACCGAGCCCTGCACGCCCTGCATGTTCATCGTGGCGAGTCCGAGCACGACGAATCCGAGATGGCTGACGCTCGAATACGCCACGAGCTTCTTCATATCGGGCTGCACCATCGCGACGAGGGCGCCGTAGACAATACCGATGACGGCCAGCAGCGCGAGCCATGGCGCGAAGTAGAGCGCCGCGGTCGGGAACAGCGGGAACGCGAAGCGCAGCAGCCCGTAGGTGCCCATCTTCAGCATGACGCCCGCCAGGATGATCGAGCCCGCGGTAGGCGCCTCGACGTGCGCATCGGGCAGCCACGTATGGAACGGGAACAGCGGCACCTTGACCGCGAACGCGACGGCAAACGCGAGAAAGAACCAGAACTCCATCCGGCCGGAGAGCTGGACGCTGTACAGATCGAGGAGGCTGAAGCTTGGGGTCCCGGTCGCCGCGGCATGCGCCCACGCGAGCCCGATGATGGCGATCAGCATCAACACGCTGGCGGTCATCGTGTAGAGAATGAACTTCACGGCTGCGTAGATGCGGCGCTCGTAGCCCCAGATGCCGATCAGGAAGTACATCGGGATGAGCACGGCGTCCCAGAAGATGTAGAAGAGAAACAGGTCGACCGAGACGAACACGCCGAGCATCGCGGTCTCGAGCGCGAGCACGAAGAACGAAAAGCTCTTGACGCTCTTGTGCACCGACTCCCACGACGAGAGCAACGCGAGCGGCGTCAGAAACCCCGTGAGCACCACGAGGAAGAGGCTGATGCCGTCCACCCCGATGAAATACTGGATCCCGAAGGCCGGCATCCACGAGTAGCGCTCGACGAACTGGTAATCGGCGCTGGCGGGGTCGAAGCGCCACCACAGCCAGAGCGTGGCCGCGAAGGTGGCCAGCGAGACCAGCAGCGCGAGCTTGCGTACGAGCGGCTCGCGGTCATGCCGGTCGCCGCTGCCGCCGGCAAGCAGCACGAGCAGCGCGCCCGCGAGTGGAAGAAACACGATAAGTGACAGCATCATCGATACAGGTAATAACCGAGGATCAGCACGACGCCCAGAAACAGCGACGCCGCATACGCACGGATGGAACCGGTCTGCACCCGCCGCAACAATGAACTGCTTCCGCGGACGGTCAGTCCCACGCCGTTGACGGCCACGTCGATGCCGCCCGCGTCGACCGCTTTCCAGAGAACACCGGTGGAGATCGTCTTGATCGGCTGCACGATCACGCCGTTATACAGCTCGTCCACGTAGTACTTGTTCAGCAGCAGGCGATGCACGCCGCTGAAGCGTCGAGCCATGGACGCCGCCGCGTCCCGGTTCCTCAGCCAGAAGTACATCGCGATCCCGATGCCCGCCACGGCGAGCCCGACCGACAGCCCCATGAGCAGCAACTCCATCGACGTGTCCCCGCCGTGTCCGCCGGCGGCGGGGGGAGCGTGCGCCGGCGTGACGGCGTGCTCTCCCTGAGCTGCCGCAGCGGGCTCATGCGCCCCACCCGGGGGCACGAAGCTCTCGTGAAGGAACGACTCGATACGGTTGCTGCCGCCGATCGCATGCGGCACGCCCACGTAACCAGCGACGACCGACCCGATGGCGAGCACGATCAGCGCGAAGGCCATCGATGGGGGGGCGTCATGCACGTGCGATGTGCTATGGCCGGCGTGCGAGGTGCTTACGTGCGATGTGCTCACGTGCGACGGGTTGTGCGACGTGCTCCCGTGCGGCGTGCTCCCGTGCGACGTACTCACGTGCGACGTACTCACGTGCGACGTGCTGTCGTGCGACGTGTCGTGCGACGTGCCCGGGGCCTCGTGGCGCCGTTCGCCGTGGAACGCCATGAACACCAGGCGGAACATGTAGGTCGCGGTCAGCAGCGCCGTGATCAGTCCGATGACGTAGAGCACGAAGTGGAACGTCGGCCAGTCGGCGGAATATGTCTTCCAGAGGATCTCGTCCTTACTGAAGAAGCCGGAGAAGAACGGCACGCCCGAGATCGCCAGCGCTCCGATGAGGAACGTCCAGTAGGTGATCGGCAGGTGCTTCTTCAGGCCGCCCATGTTGCGCAGGTCCTGCTCCCCCGCCAGCGCATGAATGACCGCGCCTGAGCCGAGGAAGAGCAGAGCCTTGAAGAACGCGTGCGTGTAGAGGTGAAAAATGCCGGCCGCGTACGCGCCGACGCCCATCGCGAGGAACATGTATCCGAGCTGCGACACGGTCGAGTACGCCAGCACACGCTTGATGTCGTTCTGCACGAGCCCGATCGTGCCGGCCATCAGCGCGGTCGCGGCGCCGATGCCCGCCACGACGGCGAGCGTGATCGGCGCGTGGCTGAAGAGCTCGGCGTTCCGTCCAATCATGTAGACGCCAGCCGTCACCATCGTCGCTGCGTGAATGAGGGCGGAGACGGGCGTCGGACCTTCCATGGCGTCGGGCAGCCACACGTGGAGCGGAATCTGCGCCGACTTCCCCGTCGCTCCCAGGAACAGCAGTAGCGTCGCGGCCGTCAGGACCCCGATGCCAGCGGTTTCACGCCCGTAAGTCGACACCGCCGCAGCGACCTGCTGGAAGTCGAGCGTGCCGAACGTCGTGAAGACCAGCAGCATCCCGAGGATGAAGCCGAAGTCGCCGATGCGATTGACGATGAACGCCTTCTTGCCGGCGTCGGCCGCCGACGTCTTGCGAAACCAGAAGCCGATGAGCAGATAGGAACAGAGTCCGACCCCCTCCCAGCCGACGAACATCACCGGAAAGCTCGCCCCGAGCACGAGCACGAGCATGAACGACGCAAACAGGTTCAAGTACGAGAAGTAGCGCGCGTATTCGCTGTCGCTCTCCTCGTGCATGTACCCCGTCGAGTAGATGTGGATCAGCGAGCCGATGCCGGTGATCACGAAGATCATCAGGGACGACAGGTTGTCGAGCCGGAACGCCAGCGGTATCTGCAGGTCACCGGAGGTGATCCACGTGAAGACGGTCTGGTCGATCGGCGCATGGTGGCTGATGACCGACCAGGCGGAGGCCAGCGACACGCCGAACGCCGCCACCATCGCGGCGCAGGCCACGCCACCCGAGATGGACTTCGGCAGCCGGCGCCCGAACACGGCGTTGACCAGGAAGCCGGCGAACGGAAGAAGCGGAATTAGTAGCAACATCAGTGTTTCTGCAGGGGTCGTTCGCGAACGGGCCCTGCTACCATTTCAGCGCGGTAAACGCGTCCGGACTGAGCGTCTCGCGATGACGGAACAGCGAGATGACCAGCGCGAGGCCGACAGCCGCCTCGGCGGCCGCCACCGTCATGACGAAAAACGTGATGATCTGCCCATCGACGGTACCCCAGTAGCGCCCCGCGGCGACAAACGTCAGGTTCACGGCGTTCAGCATGATCTCGATCGACAGCAGCATCGTGATCAGGTTGCGCCGGAGGAACACGCCGGCGGTGCCGATCGCAAAGAGCACGCCGGAGAGAATCAGGTAGTAGTTGAGCGGGACCACGATCAGTGCTCCTTCCGCGCCAGGACGACGGCGCCGACCATCGCGACGAGGATCAGGATTGAGGTCGCTTCGAACGCGAAGGCGTGGCGGGTGAAGAGACCGACACCGATCGCCTTGACCGAGCTCACCGAGGCCGACGCGGCGGGGTCCTGGGCGAACGAGGCCAGGCCAAGCGTCGACAGCGCCCAGACAACCTCGATCCCGATCAGCACCGACAGCACGACGCCGATCTTCAGGCCGCGGGGCCCGATGGCCGCGAGGATCCCCGGCGGCGCCGGCTCCTCGCGTGACGCGTTCAGGAGCATCACCACGAAGAGAAAGAGCACCATGATGGCGCCCGCGTAGATGATGATCTGCGTCACCGCGCTGAACGGCGCGTCGAGCAGGACGTAGAGCCCCGCGAGCGCGCCGAACGACGTGATGAGCAGCATCACGCTGTACATCGGGTTGCGCTGCCCCACCACGCCGAGCGAGGCGAGCACCGCCAGTGCCGCAAAGGCGTAAAACGCTAAGACGCTCGCGTGCATACCGTTATCCGATCCATAACACGAGGGCGGCCGTGGCGAGCAGGTTCAGGACCGCCGCCGGCAGCAACCACTTCCAGCCGAATTCCATCAGCTGGTCGTACCGATACCGTGGAAGCGTCCACCGCATCCACACATAGAAGAACAGGATGCAGAACACTTTCGCGAGGAACCAGACCCAGGCGAGCCAGTCCGGCAGGAACGGTCCGAGCCAGCCACCCAGGTAGAGACTCGTCGCCACCGCCGCGACCGTGACCATGTTCACGTATTCAGCCAGGAAGAACAGCGCGAAGCTCATCGAGCTGTACTCGGTGTGATAACCCGCGACCAGCTCCTGCTCGGCTTCCGGAAAGTCGAACGGCGCGCGGTTGGTCTCGGCCACGCCGGCCGTCATGTAAATGAAGAAACCGAGCGGCTGCAGAAAGATGTACCACTTGGGAATGAAGCCCCACCACGCACCGCTCTGGTCCAGGACGATCTCGCGCAGCGACATCGAGCCGGCCAGCATGATCACGGCCGCCAGCGCCAGGCCGTAGGACAGCTCGTAGCTGATCATCTGCGCCGCGGAGCGCAGCGCGCCGAGCAGCGAGTACTTGCTGTTGGACGCCCAGCCCGCGAGCACGATGCCGTAGACCCCCATCGACGCAATGGCGAAGATCACGAGGACGGCGACGTTGACGTCGGTCACCTGCAGGGGGACCGGCTGATCGAGCAGGCCGAAGAGCGTGGTCTCGGTGCCGAACGGGATGACCGAGAAGGCCGCAAAGGCGGCGCACGCCGAGATGACCGGGGCGATGCTGAACAGGAGCGCGTCGGCGGCCTTGGGCCGCAACTGCTCCTTGAACATCAGCTTGATGACGTCGGCGAACGGCTGCAGCCACCCCTCGAAACCGACCCGGTTCGGCCCCTTGCGGTCCTGGATGTAGGCGCACACCTTGCGCTCCAGCCACACCATGAAGGCGGCCGAGAGCACGAGCATGTTAAAGATGACGAAGATGAGCCCGAGATGCGCGGCGATCTGTGGGTTGAACGACATGGCTAGTGGGCGTGGGCCACGGGCATCGTATCCGCGCGCCAGTCCGCGGGGAGCGTGCAGCGCCCCTCGCGCACGTGCGACTCGAACTCATGCCGGAAGTGCTTGACGGTCGTCAACGCCGGCGTCGCGGCAGCATCGCCGAACGCACACAGTGTCTTGCCGGCGATATTCCCGCCGACGCTCACGAGCATGTCGATGTCGCGCATCGTGCCTTCGCCATTCTCGATCCGCGTGAGGAGCCTCCACAGCCAGTCGCTCCCTTCGCGGCACGGCGTGCACTTGCCGCACGATTCGTGTTTGTAGAAGTAGAGAAGGTTCCGCGCGACCCACACCATGCAGGTCGTCTCGTCCATCACGATGATCCCGGCAGAACCCAGCATGGATCCCGCCTTCGCGACATCGTCGAAGCTCGCGGGGATGTCGAGCTGGTCCGGCAGCAGGATCGGCACGGAGGATCCACCCGGGATCACGGCCTTGAGCTGGTGCCCGTCGCGGATGCCGCCGGCGTGCCCGAAGATCAGTTCCTTCAGCGTCGTCGTCATCGACGCTTCGTAGACGCCCGGCTTCTTCACGTGACCGCTGACGCAGAACAGCTTCGGCCCGCCGTTCTTTTCGGGACCAATGCCCGTGAACCACGCCGCCCCGTTGAGGATGATCGGCGGCAGATTGCAGAGCGTCTCGACGTTGTTGACGGCGGTGGGACAGTTGTAGAGACCCGAGACGGCCGGGAATGGCGGCTTGATGCGCGGCTGCGCGCGCTTGCCTTCGAGCGATTCGATGAGGGCCGTCTCTTCGCCGGCTTCGTACGCACCCGCGCCACGGTGCAGCACGATGTCGCAGTCGAACCCGGTGCCCATGATGTTCTTGCCGACGTAGCCGGCCTTGTAGGCCTTCGCCAGCTCCGCTTCCATCAGTTTCTGGACGTGGTAGAACTCGCCGCGGATATAGATGTAGGCGACTTTGGCGCCGATCGCCCAGCAGCCGATGAGGCACCCCTCGAAGAGCGAGTGCGGGTTGCGTTCCATCAGCACGTGGTCTTTGAACGTGCCGGGCTCGCTCTCGTCCGCATTGCAGCAGATGTACTTCGGCAGCGGCGTGTCCTTGAGGACAAACTGCCACTTGAGCCCTGTCGGGAATCCCGCCCCCCCGCGCCCGCGCAGACCGGAGGCCTTCACGAGCTCGATGACATCGTTCGGCTTCATCGTGAGCGCCTTTTTCAGCCCCTCGTAGGCCTGGTGCTTCACGGAAAAGTCGAGCGTGTAGCTGTTGGGCTCCTTGATGTATCTGGTGAGAATGGGTTCCATTGTTCTGTAGGCCCGACTGTTCTGTAGGCCCGACCTTTAAGGTCGGGCGTGTGCGAATCGGCTCGTTGATGGTTTGCGCGCGCCCGACCTGCGTGCGCCCGACCTGAAGGTCGGGCCTACTCGTAAGGTCGGGCCTACGCGTGTCGCTGATAGTGTCATCTCTCGACCTTCAAGTGACATCCCGTGAACGCCGCGTCGCCCTTCGCCCGAATGTCGTCCACCAGTCTCCCGCAGCTCTCCGGGCTCACCGACTCGTGCCACAGTTCGTTGTTGACCATCACCACCGGCGCGCGGTCGCACGCGCCGAGACACTCGAACTCGAGCAACGTGAACATCCCTGACGCGTCGGTCTCGCCGACCTGGATGCCCAGCTTCGCCGACAGGGCCTCGGTGACCCGCTCGGCGCCGGCGAGCGCGCACGACAGCGTGCGGCACACCTGGAGCACGTACTTCCCGACCGGCGCCTTGTAGAACATCACGTAGTAGGTCGCGACGTCCTCGACTTCGGCCGGGGTCATGTCGAGCAGCGGCGCGATGTGCCGCATGCCGTTGGCCGTCAGGTACCCCTGCTGCTCCTGCACGAGATAGAGTGCCGCGAGCACCGCCGAGGGCTTCCGGTCCGGCGGGTACTTCGACAGGATCTCGTCGAGTTGCTGCCGGCGCTCCGGCGTCAGCGCGAACGGGGGGCCCGCGTCGACCATCCGGCGCTCCGACTGCTGGAACGTCCCCGGGGCGTACACCATCAACGGATGGAAACTCATCGATCCACGTCTCCCATGACGACGTCGGTGGAGCCGATGACGGCGATGACGTCCGCGATCATGCCGCCCACGATCATGCGCGGCACCGACTGGCAGGCATAAAAGGACGGCGCCCGAAGCTTGATCCGGAAGGGGCGGTTGGTCCCGTCGGACACGATGCTGAATCCATGCTCACCGCGGGGCCCCTCGATGGGCACGTAGCACTCGCCGGCCGGCACGGTGAACCCCTGCGAGTACACCAGGAAGTGCTGGATGAGCGCTTCCATCTCCGTGTAGACCTTGTCTTTCGGCGGCGGCACGATGCGATAGTCCTGAATGTCGAATGCGCCGCGCGGCGTGATGCGGCCGAGGGCCTGCTGGCAGATGCGCACGCTCTGGCGCATCTCCTCGATGCGCACCATGTAGCGGTCAAACACGTCCCCCGCCTCGCGCACCGGGACCTCGAACTCGTAGGTGTCGTAGCCGCAGTACGGAAAGGCGCGGCGGACGTCGTAGTTCACGCCGACGGCGCGGGCGAGCGGACCGACCAGGCCGAAGCCGATCGTCTCGTCCCGGGAGAGGACGCCGACGTTCTTCGTCCGCTTCAGCCAGATCTGGTTCTTCGTCAGCAGGCCCGCATATTCCTCGAGCTTGCCGGGAAACCGCGCAAGAAACGCGTTGACGGCATTGTGAAAGCCCACGGGCAGGTCTTCGCGCAACCCGCCGATCCGGAAGTAGCTCGGGAACATCCGGAAGCCGGCGAGCATCTCGTTGATGTTGAGCAGCAGCTCCCGTTCGCGGAAGCAATACATCATCACCGAGACGGCGCCGATCTCGAGCGCGTGCGTACCGAGCCACACGAGGTGGCTCGCGATCCGCTGGAGCTCGGCAATCAGGACGCGGATGTCCTGCACGCGCACCGGCATCGTCGCCTCGACGCCGAGCAGCCGCTCCACCGAGAGGCAGAAGGCCAGGCTGTTGGACTGCGCGCCGAGATAATCCATGCGCTCGACGAGCGGGATCACCTGCTGCCACTTCTTCTGTTCCGCGGTCTTCTCGATGCCCGTGTGCAGGTAGCCGATCGTCGTATTGGCGTCGACGACCGTCTCGCCGTCCAGTTCCAGCACGAGGCGCAGCACGCCGTGCGTGCTGGGGTGCTGCGGCCCCATGTTGACGGTCATCGTCTCTGATCGAAGTTCGGGCATAAGTCTTTTGCGATACCGCGCACGCCCGGCCTGAAGGCCGGGCCTACGTTATCTTTCCACCAACGCGCAGATCGCGTGGATCAGCGTGCGATGCACTTCCTGTACTCGTGCGG
>DATLXP010000108.1:0-19452 GCA_035575695.1 Vicinamibacterales bacterium | reverse complement strand
TCTTGTACTCGACGACGCGTTGGGCGATCGCCGGGTCGCCGATGGCGAGGATCTGCGCCGCGAGAACACCGGCGTTGGTGGCGCCGGGTTTTCCGATCGAGACGGTGGCCACGGGTACGCCGGGCGGCATCTGCACGGTGGACAGCAGCGCGTCGAGCCCCTTGAGGGCAGACGAGTCGATGGGCACGCCGATGACGGGTGACGTCGTGTGCGCCGCGACGACCCCCGCCAGATGGGCGGCGGCGCCTGCGCCCACGATGAAGACCTTGACCCCGCGCCCCGGCGCGTCGGATACGAGTCTCATCACCCGCTCGGGCGACCGATGCGCGGAGGCAACGGTCATCTCGCACGGGATCTGGAACTCCCGCAGGACGTCCACCGCCGCCTGCATGACCGGCGCGTCGGAATCGGATCCCATCAGGATCAACACGGAAATTGCGCTCATTGAGATACAGCCTTTCTGCCAATGTCGCCGCGATACTGCATGCCGTCGAACGAGATCTCCGCCACGCCTGCGTACGCGCGCTCGATCGCCGCTTCGAACGTTCGACCCTTGCCGACCACGGTCAGCACGCGCCCGCCGGCGGTCAGTGGGGAGCCCATGGCCATGTCAGCCGAACCTTTCGTGCCCGAGTGAAACACAAGGACATCGTCGAGCGCGGACGCCGACTCGAGTCCCGTGATGGGACAGCCCATGGGGCCGGAGCCTGGATACCCTTCCGAAGCGAGGACCACCCCGACGTGCTTTGCGCGGCTGAAGTGCAATGGCCGGTCCAGTAGCTGTCCGGCCGCCGCCGCGACGAGGTGTGGCGCAAGCTCGTCGTCGATCATCGGGATGACCACCTGCGCCTCGGGATCTCCGAAGCGGACGTTGAACTCGATCACTTTGGGTCCATCGCAGGTCAACATGAGACCGGCGTACAGGAAGCCGCGGTACTCCTGTCCATCAGCGCGCATGCCGTCGATCACCGGATCCACGATCTCACGCATGATACGCGCCTGCATCGCGTCGTCCACGAGAGGGCTCGGCGCAAAGGCGCCCATGCCGCCGGTGTTGGGTCCGCGGTCGTGATCGAACACGCGCTTGTGGTCCTGCGCGGACATCAGCGGCATCGCGCGGCGCCCGTCGCAGAGCGCGAAGAACGAGACCTCCGGACCGACCAGACACTCCTCGAGCACGACTCGGGCGCCGGCCTCGCCAAACCGGTGTTCCTCCATGGATCCGCGGATGGCGTCCTCGGCTTCGCCCGCGTCCTGGGCGACCACGACCCCCTTGCCCGCGGCAAGACCATCAGCCTTGACGACGATCGGGAAGCCGAATTCGCCCGACGCGACCACCGAGCGAGCATCCGACGCGCTCTCGCACACACGATAGCGGGCGGTGGGGATACCATGACGCGCCATGAAATCCTTGGCGAAGACCTTACTGCACTCGAGCTGGGCGGCCGAACGAGACGGTCCGAGAAGGAGCAGCCCGCGCGCGGCAAAAACATCCGCTATCCCGGCGTCGAGCGCGACTTCGGGGCCCACGATCGTGAGAGTGATGTGGTTCAGCTCGGCGAAATCCGCGAGCCCGGCTATATCTTCGGCTCTGATCGGTATGGCACTGGCGGCCGCAGCGATCCCAAAGTTGCCGGGAGCACAGCTGACGATCTCGATGCCCTTCTCCTGGGCCAACTTCCAGGCCAGGGCGTGTTCGCGCCCGCCGCCGCCGACGATAAGGACATTCATCGCCGATAAGTCCAATTGTATGAGGGGTTTGCGCTCTGTAGAGCTTTCCGTCGAGAATCGCTTTTACCTGTGATAGCCTAACATATTCCGTCGGACTCCACGGGGCCTACAGTGGCACTGCGCTTCGTGTGCTTGCAGTTACGAGGCGTCAGCTGTTTGAGTCGGCCGCGAAGGGGGTGTTTTTAAGCTTGGCTGAAGTCAAGGTACAAGAAGGCGAATCGATCGAGAGCGCGTTGCGCCGCTTCAAGCGCAAGGTGCAGCAGGAAGATATCATCAAGGATATCAAGAAGCACTCGTTCTATCTGAAGCCGGGCGACCGGCGCCGCGCGAAGCAGGCGCTGGCACGCAAGCGTTCGCGCAAGAAGCTGCGTCGCGAGGTCGAATAGCTAAGTGAGAAGGGAGCCCGGCGCGCATGGCGTGTCGGGCTCTCTCCTTGACCGGCCCACGCGGGTGGGACTAGCGAGAGGTAGAAGACGATGGACTTTCAGGACAAGCTGCTGAGTTGCGCGGACTGCGCGTCTGAGTTCGTATGGACCGCCGGCGAGCAGCATTTCTTCGCCGACAAGAACTTCAAGAACGAGCCGAAACGCTGCAAGGACTGCAAGATGAAGCGCGCGGCGCGCCCATCAGGCGGCGGAGGGGTCTCCCGCGAGCGCGTCGAGACGACGACCAACTGCTCGTCCTGCGGCAAGGAAACGACCGTCCCCTTCCGTCCCACCCAGGGCCGTCCCGTCTTGTGCCGGGAGTGTTTTCAGCAGAAAAAGTTCGCGGGCGTCTAAAAGCCGGTTCAGGTGGCACACGGAGAGCCACACCCGAACGGGCAAAAATGCCCGTAATTCTTGACAGTGCGAGATTTGGCGTAGTACTCTGCCCGGTCTATTCTTTGGTAAACGGCGCCGGGACGGCGCTTCGGGCAGCACGCAAGGCCACCGGCGGGGGTCTTCGTAATCCCGGACACGGTCCGGCTGGAGGAGAGCGGCATGCAGATCGAGGAACGGGTCGTCGACGGAGTTACGATCCTCGACTTGAAGGGGAAGATGACGCTGGGCGAGGGAGATGAGCTCTTGAAGGACAAGATCAACTCGCTCCTTCAGCAGGACAAGAAGCAACTGCTGCTCAACCTCGAAGGTGTGCCGTATATCGACAGCGCCGGGCTCGGCGAGATCGTGCGCACGTATACGACGGTCAGCCGTCAGGGTGGCAAGCTGAAACTGCTCAACCTGACGAAGCGGATTCAGGATCTCCTGATGATCACCAAGCTGCTGACGGTATTCGACACGTACGAGAACGAGTCCGAAGCCGTCAAGAGCTTCAGCAACTAGCTCGTCGAGAGCCCGCCGCGCTCAGGATGGCGCGACACCACATTCCGGAAATCATCGATCAGGCCGAGGTTTCGTCCGAACGCGTCCGCGCGTCCGGTCGGCCCTTGGTCGTCAGTCTCGTCCTCTCCCTGCGCCCGTCGCAGTGGACGAAGAACCTCATCCTCTTCGCCGCGCTGATCTTCGGCCAGCGGCTCCTCGATCCGTCGGCGGTGCTCACATCCCTGGCGGCATTTGCCGTCTTCTGTGCGCTCTCCGGCGTCGTCTACCTCATCAATGACGTCGCCGACCGGCAGGCCGATCGCCTCCATCCACTGAAACGGCACAGGCCCATTGCGTCGGGAGAAGTGCCTGTCGGACTCGCGCTCGGAGCGGCGGCGGGCATAGGGGCTGTCGCGCTTGCCGCCGCCTTCCGCCTCCGCTTCGAATTTGGTGTCGTGTCGGCCCTGTATGTCGCCCTGCTCGGTCTCTATTCCGGTCCGCTCAAACATGTCGTGATCATCGACGTGCTGACGATCGCCATCGGCTTTGCGCTGCGGGCCGCCGGGGGGGCGCTCGTGCTCGGCATCAGCATCGGGGCCTGGCTGCTGATCGTCACGGTTCTCGGGGCCCTGTTCCTGGCATTGAGCAAGCGCCGCCACGAACTCGTGTTGCTCGGTGTCGGGGCGACGAGCCACCGGCGGATTCTGCAGGAGTACAGCCCGTACCTGCTGGATCAGATGATTGCCGTCGTGACGGCATCGACCCTCGTGGCCTACGCGATCTACACGGTGAGCCCGGACATCGTCCAGAAATATGGTACCGACAAGCTGGGGTTGACGCTGCCGTTTCCCCTGTATGGGATCTTCAGATACCTCTATCTTGTGCACCAGAAGGACGGCGGCGGAAGCCCAACCGACATGCTGCTCAACGATCGACCGCTGCTCGCCTGCGTTGGGCTGTGGGTCGTGGCGGTCGTCCTGATCATTTATGGGCCGGGGCCCCTGTGGCACCGGTAGCCCACGACACTCGACACAGGACACGAACGTAAGACATGGCAAAAGCACAGGTCGCAATTCTCCGCACGGCGCCAGGAACGGTGCTGCGCGATTACCACACGCTCATGAACCTGGCGGGATACCAGGACGTTATCGCCAAGGACGCCGACACGGCGCTCAAGGTCAATATCTCGTGGCACTTCTTCTTTCCGGGCAGTTCGACGACGCCGTGGCAGATGGAGGGGGTGATCCGCGCGATGAAGGCGGACGGCTACGACCCCGCGCTGATCCACGCCTGCCATAACCGCACGGTCGTGATCGACGCGCATCTCGGCGAGCGCGAAAACAAGCAGATCAACGTCGTCGAGGCGCACAACCTCCGCAACATTCATATCTACGAGACCGAGGAGTGGATCAACATCCGCGATGCGGTCGGCGACCTCACGAAGAAGTTCACCTGCCTGAACGAGGTCTACCCGAAAGGCTTCATGATCCCGAAGCGCTTCATCGGGGAGAACATCATCCACCTGCCCACCGTGAAGACCCACGTCTTCACGACGACGACGGGCGCGATGAAAAACGCGTTCGGCGGTCTGCTGAACGAGCACCGGCACTGGACCCATCCTGTGATCCACGAGACGCTCGTGGACCTGCTGATGATCCAGAAGAAAATTCACCGCGGCGTCTTCGCGGTGATGGACGGCGTGTTCGCGGGCGATGGCCCGGGACCGCGTTGCATGACACCGCACTTGAAGAACGTGATTCTTGCCAGCGCCGACCAGACGGCGATCGACGCGGTGGCTGCGAAGCTGATGGGGTTCGATCCCATGTCGATCAAGTTCATCCGCATGGCGCACGAGATGGGGCTGGGATGCGGCGACCCGCGCGACATCGAGATCGTCGGCGACACATCGGCCGCCGAGGAGAACTGGCATTTCGCCGGGCCGTTCAAGAAGATGACCTTCGCGTCGCGGATGCAGCACAAGATCTACTGGGGACCGATGAAGAAGCCGGTCGAGTGGTCGCTCAAGACGGTGCTGGCGCCCTGGGCGTACATCGCGAGCGTGATCTATCACGACAGCTACTGGTATCCCGTCAACGCGAAGAAGGCGATGCACGACGTCCTCGACAGCCCGTGGGGACGCCTGTTCCGCAACTGGGAGACCGTGTCACCCGATGCGAACGGGTATCCCGACGTCGGCACCGACGCCGCGCAGATCGACAAGGTCGGCACCAAGGCGTTCATGGAGTCGATCGGGATCCTGGGCACCTGCATCAAGGAAGCACCGGAGTTTTCGAGCCGCAAGAGACACGCACGAGAGACGCAGAAGTCTGACGGCTGAAGGACAGCAATGACTGATTTTCAAATTCGTTCCGACAACGTGGACGTCCAGCAGATCATGGGACAGATCCGCGCGCGCATCCGCGAGAAGCGCGGCGTGGACTACACCGAGGAAGAAATCAAGGAACTGGCGCGCGTGAAGCTCGAGACGTTTCTCGATCCGCGCGGCGTCCGCTCCGACCTTCTCGACCAATTCCGGAAGGTCCAGGCCCCCCTGCCGCCACCGCCGAAATTCGTGTTCGAGGACACGACGATCTTCGAGACTCACCGGGGGATCCTCCGCTGGATCCGCAAGATGCTGAGGCCGATCCTCACGCTGTTCTTCAACCCCAATCCGATCGCGCACGTCCTGAACATGCAGGTGAAATTGAACCAGCGCAATGCCGACTTCCAGGCCCGGCGGGAACGGATGGATTCGCTGCAGTACGAGCTTGTGCACAACCTGGTGCTCGAGACGACGAGGCTCGGGATCGAAGTGAAGAACCTCAAGATGCGCATCGAGTCGATGTCGGGCCGCCTCGACTTCGACGAGCGCCGCGCCAGAGCCCTCGAAGGCGTCGTGCAATACCGTCCGGGCAGCGTGCTTCCTCTCCAGCCACCGGCCTCAGGCGCTGGCGGGCGTGGGCAGGATCGCGGATCCGACCAGGGGGGCCCGGAGGCTCGAACTCGGCGGCGCCGTCGGCGCGGGCGTCCCGCAGGCTCCCCTCCTCGGCCTGAGTCCGGTGCGAGCGGAAGCAGCGGGCACGTACCTGTCGCGCCGAAGCCTGTTGGCGACAGCGTACCCGTCGCGCCGAAGCCGGTCGGCGAAGGCGGATGAAGCTGGCGGTCGCCGTCCAGCGTTACGGCGCGGACATCAATGGCGGCGCGGAACTGCACGCGCGCTACATCGCCGAACGGCTCTCGCGCCACGCCGAGGTCGAAGTCGTGACGACGTGCGCGCGCGACTACATCACCTGGAGAAACGAACGTTCCTCCGGTGCCGAGTCCGTCAACGGCGTCGCGGTGCGTCGCTTCCCTGTCGATCATGAGCGGGACCCGCAGGTCTTCGGGCGCTCGTCCGTCCGCGTGTTCGAGCAGCGGCACTCGGTCGCTGACGAACTGTCATGGCTCGAGAGCGAAGGGCCCGTCAGCCGCGCGATGATCGATTACCTCGCGCGCAAGGATGCGTTCGACTTCGTCATCCTGTTCAGCTATCGGTACTTTCATGCGTACCACGCAGCGCGTCGGCTTGCGTCGAAGGCGATCCTGGTGCCAACGGCCGAGCGCGACCCGGCGATCGGCCTCTCCATCTTCGGGCCGGTCTTTCGCGGCGTGCGCGGCATCATGTACAACTCGCACGAGGAGCGGGCCATGATCCAGGCGGCCGCACGCAACGAAGGGGTGCCGGGCGTGGTGGTGGGGGTGGGATCCGAGGTTCCCGACCGGGCTGACGCCGAGCGTTTTCGCCGCGCCTTCAGGCTCGACCGGCCGTTCGCGATCTACATCGGGCGGATCGATGAGAACAAGGGCTGCAGGGAACTATTTGAGCACTTTCACCGATACGCCGCGACGTTTCCGCGCGGCCTCGACCTCGTGCTCATCGGCAGCGCGATCATGCCCGTGCCAAGCCATCCCAGAATTCACCATCTCGGGTTCCTCGATGATCGGGACAAGTTCGATGCGCTCGCGGCATCCGACCTGCTGATCATGCCGTCCTACTTCGAAAGTCTTTCGATGGTCGCGCTCGAAGCGTGGGCGATGGGCATTCCAGTTCTCGCCAACGGACGATGCGACGTGCTGAAAGGCCAGTGCATCCGGAGCGGCGCCGGGCTCTACTACGAGACATACGAGGAGTTTGCCGAGACGCTGTACGCGCTCGAATCGAGAGGGCCGCTGCACGAACGGCTGGGGCGCAACGGACGCGAGTATTTCAAGGCGAACTACACGTGGGCCGTGATCGAACGAAAGTATCTGGACATGCTCGAGCGGTTGCGCGGCGGAGGTACGCGGGCGAACGGCATGGAGCCGTTACCGGGCTGGCTGGCACGGCGGAGACGCGAGCTGCCGGCCGCGAACGACGTCCTGGCTTCCATTCCGTCAGGTGCGGTGGTGCCGCAGCACGCGTGAGCGCGCCCGAGCGCAGACCGCGCGTCCATCAGGTGCTTGCCACCCTCGGCTACGGGGATGCGATCGGGCACGAGGTGCTCGGCATTCAGCGCGTCCTGCGAAGTGCCGGGTACACCTCGGACATTTTCGTGGAGTCAGCGGATCCACGTCTCGAGTACCTGACGCTCGACTACCGGGAGATTGTGGGCGCCGTGGGGCCGGACGACATTCTCATCCATCACTTCTCGATCGGGTCCCGCGCCTCGCGCACGGCCTACGCGCTGCCCGGGCGCATGGTGCTCGTTTATCACAACATCACGCCCCCGGAGTATTTCATCGGCGTGCACAAGGACCTCGTGACGCTGTGCTTCCGAGGCCGGCGCGAGCTGCTGGCGTACATCGAGCGCGCCGACCTCGCGCTCGGCGATTCCGAATACAACCGGCAGGAGCTCGAATCGCTCGGCTTTCGTTCGACGGCCGTGCTCCCCGTCGTGCCCGATTTCGTTCACCTGGACGTGGCCCCGGATTGCGCACTCGCTGGAGACTTTGACGACGAGTGGGTCAACATCATGTTCGTGGGGCGCGTCATCCCGAACAAGAAGTTCGAAGATGTCATCCGCGCGTTCCACGTCTACAGGACGCGTCACAATCCGCGCGCGCGTCTGCTGCTCGTCGGCTCCTACAGCGGCTTCGAGAAGTATCTCGCCCTGCTGCAGTCACTGGTGGCGAGGCTGGGCACGCCCGACGTGCACTTCCTGGGTCATGTTCGCAACGAAGAGCTCACGGCGCTCTATGACGTGGCGGACCTCTTCCTGTGCGCCAGCGAGCACGAAGGTTTTTGCGTGCCGTTGATCGAGGCGTTCTACAAGCGCGTGCCAGTCATGGCCTACGCGTCGACGGCGGTGCCTGCCACGATGGACGGCGGTGGCGTGCTGTACGACACACACGATCCGATGCGCGTGGCGGAGATCATGGCGGCCGTGCTCGAGGACCCCCGGATCGAGGAGGCGGTGCTCGCCTCGCAGGACGCCGCGCTCGCCCGGCTCCGTGAACGGGACTTCGCGGGTACCCTGCTGCGCTTCGTCGAGCAGACGGTCAGCACCGGGCCGCGCCCGGCACCTGTCGTCGCGTGGGATTTCTGGCAGCAGTTCGAGCAGTTCGAAAAACTCGAAGAGCTGCGGCAATTCCGGCCGGCCCTGTATCGAGCGCTTCCGCAGCGGGATGCGGAACGCGGGATCCGGGATGCGCCGAAACGGACCTCCTTGGATTCCTCAGCCCCGAGCCCCGAGCCCCGAGCCCCGCATCCCGCACTCCACATCCCGCATCCCGGTGATGATCAGTGATCGTCAATCAATGGGTGCCTGCGGCTCACAAAGGAGACGCTATCGGCGACAGCGCGCGGCGCGTTCGCGACATCCTGCGCAGGAGCGGGCACCAGTCGGATCTGTACGCGCTCACCATGGACGACGACTTGCGAGGGGATGTCCGCGCGTTCGCGGACCCGGCGGCCAGGCAGGGCGACGTCACGATTTTCCACTTCGCCCTGCCCTCGCCGATGACCGAAGCCTTTGCCAGCCTGGGTGGAGGACGTGTGCTCCAGTACCACAACATCACCCCGGCGGAGTTCTTCGCGCCCTACGATACAGGGTTGTTTCGACTGTCGGCGATCGGCCGCCAGGAACTCTCCACGCTGGCAGGCCGCGTCGATCTGGCCCTCGGCGATTCGGATTTCAACCGCCGCGAGCTCGACGCGCTGGGTTTCGAGCGCACCGGGGTCATGCCGATCGCGGTCAACACCGAACGGATCACCGGCGCCCCGCGCCGGCCCGCGCTCGAGAAGATCCTCTCCGATGGCCTGATCAACGTCCTCTTCGTGGGGCGTATCGTCCCGAACAAGAAGATCGAGGACCATATCCGGCTGATGGAGGTCTATAAGCGCTACGTCGACAACTACTACCGCTTCATTTTCGTGGGCCGTTACGATGGATTGCCGCGATACTACGCGCAGGTGCGGGCACTGATCGAGGAGTTTCAGATGCAGCCCGACCGTTACTGGTTCACCGGTCCGGTGCCTGACGAAGATCTGGCGGCGTTTTATCGCTGGGCCGACGTGTACGTGTCACTGAGCGAGCACGAGGGATTCTGCGTGCCGCTCGTCGAGGCGATGGCGGCCGACGTGCCGGTGCTGGCGTACGCGGCCGGGGCCGTGCCGGAAACGCTCGGGGGCGCGGGTGTGTTGTTCTCACCGAAGGACCTCGAGGTCGCGGCCGAAGCGATGGGCATGCTCGTCTATGATCGCCCGTTCCGCCAGTCCGTCATCGAAGGACAGCGGCGGCGCCTCATGGATTTTTCTTCCAGCCGCATCGAGCAGCGGCTCAACGACGTCATCGGACAGTTTGCGTAAATGAAGATAGCCTTTGTCGTTCAGCGCTACGGAACCGAGATCCTCGGAGGATCCGAGTACCATTGCCGGCTCATCGCCGAGCGGCTCGCGCCGCGGCATCACGTCGAGGTCCTGACCACCTGCGCGGAGGACTACATCACGTGGGCGAATGAGTATCCGGAAGGATCCGACCGGGTCCGCGGGGTCACCGTCCGCCGGTTCGCCAACGCGATCGAGCGCGACATCACCGCGTTCAACCGTTACTCGGAGTGGATCTTCAACCACGAGCACACGCGCGCGGATGAGATGGAATGGTTGAAGCAGCAGGGACCCTGGTGCCCGGCGCTGCAGGAGTACATCGAGCGGAACCACCAGCAGTACGACCTGCTCATCTTCTTCACCTATCTCTATGCGCCGACCGTGCTCGGCGCCCGTGTCGCGCCCCACAAGACCCTGCTGGTGCCGACGGCGCACAACGAACCGGCGATCCATCTCGGGATCTACAAGGAGCTCTTCAGCCTTCCGGCCGCCATCGCCTACAACACGGAGAGCGAACGGCGGTTTCTGACGACACACTTCTCGATCCGGGCGATCGAGGAGGAGACGGTGGGGTGCGGTGTGGATCTGCCGCAGGCGCAGCAATACACCGAGGAGCCGACCGTCGCGGTGCCGGTCGTCCCGGTCATCGAGGAAGATGAGGAGAACTCGAACTCGCCGAGTTTTCGCCCGCATCTCGCACACCGGGGGGCCATCTTCCGCCGGCGCCACCGGCTGCATGGCCCCATTGCGCTGTATGGCGGCCGCATCGATCCCGGCAAGGGCTGTGAAGAGCTGATCGAGTATTTCAGCGAGTACGTCAAGGGGGGCGGTGACGCCTCGCTCGTCCTGATGGGCGTCAAGCTGATGCCGCTGCCCGAGGAGCCGTTCATCCGGTTTGCCGGGCGGCTCTCGGACAACGAGCGCATGCAGGCCCTTGAAGCGGCAACCGTCGTGATCGTTCCGTCGCCGTACGAGAGCCTGTCACTCCTGGCGCTCGAAGCGTTCGCCATGGGGACGCCGGTCCTGGCCAACGCCAGGAGCGAAGTGCTCGTCGACCACTGCCACAAGAGCAACGCCGGGCTGTATTACGCCGACCGGTATGAGTTCACGGAGTGCCTGACCGCGCTCGTGGCGGACCCTCGGCTGCGCGCGGCGATGGGTGGGAACGGGCGGGAGTACATCCGCAACAACTATCGATGGGACGTCATCATCGCCAAGTACGAGCGGATATTTACGAGTCTGAGAAAGAAGTAGGTCCGGTATTCCCGCGTTCCTCGAGTAACAGTTCGAGCTCGGCGAGCACCTCGTGGTCCTTCGGGCGGCCGGCGGCGCGTTTCAGGGCAATCAGCATCGGCAGCGTCACACACAGGGCGCGGACGCCGAAGGCCTCGATCTCCTCCGAGTCTCGAACCAGATTCTCGTATCCGCCGCCGCCGACCACTTCGCCAAGCGCATCAATGTCACCGGCGGCCGTGGTGAGAGTGAAGTTGAGCCCGGCCCTCACGGTGGCCGTATCCCACCGGAACGGCAGACCCGCGGGAGCGCCGCGAAGGTAGGGGGCGTAAGGCGCGAGTGCGGTCACCAGCCCGCGCACGTTCTCATCGTCTCGCGCGTAGACGACGTCGATGTCGCGGGTGTGACGCGCGGAGCCATGAACCGTCGCCGCGACTCCCCCGATGATGATGAATCGGACGTGGCCATCAGCCAGCGCACGGAGCAGCGTGCCAAACCCGCCGTTCATCGGCTCCGACGGCCAGCGCGTTGCAGTTCGCGAACATCCGCCTGGAAGGTCTCGAGGTCGCGCAAGCGCTGATCCACCGTCAATTTCAGACGCTCTCGCAGCAGTGTGCGATCGACATCTTTCTTATAGGCCTCAACGACGGGATCGACATACGGGACGACATCAGGGTCGTCTGGTGACGCCATGGGATCAGTGTAGCAGCGTGGGGTGCGCGATTGAACGGGTGACTTGCTGTGTACGAATCAGCTGCCCTTGGTTCCGGTGAGGATTTACGAGTCTGAGAAAGAAGTAGGTCCGGCGTCTTCGCCAGGGACGACGTCCTCAGCGTCCGCCGCTCCGGCCGCTTCCGGCCGATCGCCCGCGGCGCCCGCGCGCTTCCGCCTGGGACGGATGTCGTGGCGCTTGATCATCTCGTTCAGCGTCGTCGGCTTGATGTGCAGGAGCTCGGCGGCGCGTTTCTGGACCCCGCCGGCGGCCTCGAGGGTCGACTCGATCAGCCGCTTCTCGAAGTCGGTGATCACGTCGCGGAACGAGATGCCTTCGGGCGGCACGATGAACTGCGGCATCTGGAACCGCTTGCTGCTCCGCACGTGGTCGGGCACCAAGTCCACGTCGATCCGCACGCCGGTCGAGAGGACGACCGCGCGTTCGATGACGTTCTCGAGCTCGCGCACGTTGCCCGGCCAGTCATAGTCGAGCAATAGGTCGAGCGCCGCCGGCGTAATCTCCAGCCGCTTCTGATTCTCCTCGCCGTATTTTTCGAGGAAATGCTGGACGAGGAGCGGAACGTCGTCGCGCCGCTCCCGCAGCGCCGGCAACGGCACCGTGATGACGTGGAGCCGGTAGTACAGGTCTTCGCGAAACTTGCCGTCCTCCATCATCTTGCGAAGGTCGACGTTGGTCGCCGCAATGATGCGCACGTCCACCTTGATGGTCTCGACCCCGCCCAGGCGCATGAATTCACGCTCCTGGATGACGCGCAGGAGCTTGGCCTGTGTCTCGAGCGGGATGTTGCCGATCTCGTCAAAGAAGATCGTGCCCTTGTCCGCCAGCTCGAAGAGACCTTTCTTCGGGTACACCGCGCCGGTAAAGGCCCCCTTCACGTGACCGAACA
This sequence comes from Vicinamibacterales bacterium, assembly GCA_035575695.1. Classification (GTDB taxonomy): domain Bacteria; phylum Acidobacteriota; class Vicinamibacteria; order Vicinamibacterales; family 2-12-FULL-66-21; genus JACDCA01. Next base: position 6,721 of record DATLXP010000108.1, on the reverse strand, counting down.
GGTTCGACTCGAGGAGGTCCGGCGGCAGGTTGCCGGAGTTGACGGTGACGAACGCCCGGTCGGAGCGCGTCGAGTTCTGGTGCAGCGAACGCGCGACGAGCTCCTTGCCGGTGCCGCTCTCGCCGTTGATGAGCATCGTCGTCCGGCTGGGCGCGGCCTGGATGATCAGGTCGAACACCTGCCGCATCGGAGAGCTGCGGCCGATGATCTCGCCGAACCGGTTGGACCTCGCCTGGAGATTCTGCCTGAGGGCCCGGTTTTCGGCGACGAGCCTGCGCTGCGCAAGGGCGTTCTTCAGGACGACCAGCACCTCGTCGTTCTTGAAGGGCTTGGTGATGTAGTCGAATGCGCCACGCTTCATCGCCGCAATCGCGTTCTCCACCGACGCAAACGCGGTGATCATCATGACCGGCAGATCGTCGTCTGCCTTCTTGAGCTCGTCGAGCGTGGAGATGCCGTCCATGCCGGGCATCATCATGTCTACGATCGCGGCATCGAACGGAACGTTCCGCGCGAGTTCGAGGCCTTCGGATCCGTTCGTGGCGAGCCGCACCTCGTACCCGTCGCGCGTCAGCAACGCCTCCAGGATCTCGCGCATGATCTCCTCGTCATCGATGACGAGGATCGTGCCCTTGCGGGTGGTCGTGGGCTGCGGCGGTTCGGCTGTCGTGCCGGTCCTGCGCATCATCACGCCTGCCTGTTCGCGGTGTGCGCGTGCTCCGACGCGCGAGCGGACGCGAGCGGCAACGTCAGCGTGAAGCGCGTGCCCTGCCCGGCGTTGCTGTCGCAGGCGATGTTGCCCCCGTGCTCCTGAACGATGCCGTACGTGATCGAGAGGCCAAGGCCCGTGCCCTTGCCGATCTCCTTCGTCGTGAAGAAGGGATCGTAGATACGCGAGAGATGGTCCGACGGGATCCCCGAGCCCGTGTCCCCGACTTCGATCGTGGCTTCGTCAGTCCCGGCGCGCGTGACGATGGTCAGCCACCCACCCTTGGGCATCGCGTCGCGAGCGTTGAGGAAGAGGTTGAGGAACACCTGCTGAAGCTTGTATTCGATGCCCTGGACGATCGGCGCCGACCCGGCCAGCTCCTTCCGGACCTGGATGCTCCCGTTGCGCATCTGGTGCTCGAGCAGCGACAGGACATCGTTGATGACCGAATGGATGTCCACCGGGCCGCTGTCGACCTGGGCCGGCCGCGCGAGGTTCAGCAGGCCGTTGACGATCTTCGCCGCGCGGAAGGTCTGGCGCTCGATCTTTTCGAGCATCCGCGTCTTGGGGTCGTTCGGCTCAGCCCCCTGCAGGAGCATTTGGGTGTAGCTCGAAATACCCGTCAGCGGCGTGTTGACTTCATGGGCGACGCCAGCGGCCAGGAGCCCGATCGACGCCATTTTCTCGGAGATCTGCAGCTGTTCTTCGAGCTGGACGCGCGAGGAAATGTCTTCGATGACGACGATCGAGCCGGCGATCGCGCCGTCGGAATCCCGTAGCGGTGTGGTCGCCAGGTTGACCAGTACGCGCCTGGGGGGATCATGCCGCGTCGCCATCGGCACACGATAGGCCACGGCCCCGTCCGGAGACTCGCGGCGCGCCGAGCGCAGCGTCTCGAAGAATCCGTCGTCAAAAATCTCGCTCAAGCGGCAGTCCACGGCGTTTTCGTGCCTCAACCCGTACAGCTCCTCCAGCCGCCGGTTCCAGCGAACGACGCGATCGTCACGATTCACGACGGCGAGGCCGTCGTTCAACGACTCCAGAATGTTCTCGCTGAACTCGCGCATCCGATCGAGCTCTTCGGCCTTCACTCGGAGCTGTCTGTACAGGCGCCCGTTTTCGAGCGCCGTCGCGGCCTGCGCGGCGACGGCCGACAGCAGCGCCATGTCTTCGCTGCTGAGCGGCTCGCTGCTGGGCTTCCGGCCAAGGGCCATCACCGCGATCGTGCCTTCCTTGGATACGCACGGAACGAAGTAATGGATTCCGAACTCGCGCCAGAACTCGAGCTCCCGCGGATCGATGCGACGCTGCGTCAGCGGATCGTCGAGTGTGAGCGTGTGTCCCGACACCAGCCGCATGCCGGCTTCGGACGCTCGCGTGAGCGCAGGAGGCTCGGCCGCGAAGCCAGCATGCGCGATCGTGACGAACTCGCCGTCGGTGCCTGACGAGACCGGCGCCAGCAGCAGCGCCATGCGGTCGATCACCAGCGTCTCGGTGACACGGTGCACGAGCCGTTCGCTGAGACGGGTCAGATCGAGGTCGCTGTTCAGGTCCCTGGCGAATCCGACGAGCGCGCGCCGATAGTCGTAGCGATCGCGGTAGTACACACGGTCCAGTCCGGTCTGAATGGCGTTCTTCACCGGGCGCGAAAGTAGCACGACGACCATCGTGGCCAGGAAGGCGATCAACGGATTGCGCTCGTCCTGGCTTCCGCTCATCACGCCGGCCAACTGGAGGAGCACCGCGTAGATGGCCACGATGGCGGCGATAGCCGCTGCATACACGAGGCCGCGCTTGATGATGACCTCGACGTCCATCAGGCGGTAACGGATGATGGCGGACGCAAAGGCCAGGGGCACCAGGCCCAGCAGCAACGCCGTCCACTCGAATCCCGGGAGCGGGGCAAAGCCGAGCGCGTACGGCAATCCGTATCCGAGGACGAACGGTGCAGCCCCGAACCCCGTGCCCCAGACGATCCACCAAAGCTGACGCCGGGCGGTCGCCGAGCGGACGCGTCCAAGCGCGCGGATCATCAGCATCAGGCCGCCGACGAGGCCGATACCAAGGCAGAGCAACTCGCCACGCTCGACAAGCGTGATGACGCCGGAGAGCACGACGCCGTGGCTGCGGAGGATGACCGCGAGGCGCGCGGACCCGAGGAGCAGCGCCGGCAGGTACAGCAGCGGCAGCATGGCGCGGCCGGCATCGCTGCGCGCCCAGCTGCCCGGACGTTCGGGGAACGTCAGCGCGAAATGGAGGAAGAGCGGCGGCAGCAGCAGCATCGCAACGACGTCGCCCCAGTAGAAGACCCAGTCGAGGGAATCGAGTCTCGCGGTGAACGACAGCGAGAGCACGCCGAAGAACGCGACCGTCAGCCAGAAGAAATGCAGCGTCGCCTGGTTGTCCGGACGACGGAGCCTGACGCCGGCGCCGACGAGAAGCGAGAAGATCCCGACCGCCGCGAGCACGAAATACTGGGAGCGTGAGCCAGCCGGCACTCGTCCGAGAGGCACGTGGACCATCGTCGAGGAGTCCAGGCGGAGGATGGTGTAGGTGAGCGCCTCCCCCTTTGCCGCGTTGTGCAGCGCGTCAACAACGTCCTGGGCCCTCGTCACGTCGCGCCCGTTGATGGCGGCCAGCACGTCGCCTCGTCGCAGCCCCTTCTCCGCGGCAGGCGAGTCGTCGGCGATTTCCTTCGCCGTCAGTGCGCCGATCGATTCATCCCAGAGAACGCCGTCCTCCATCTCGTGCCAGCTCGCACGAACCGACATGTTCGCCGCGGCGAGGCACAAGAGGGCCGCCACGACGGTCAGGTGGACAGTCGAACGGAACCACGCACGACGGCGTGTGTCGGTGACGGGATGGAAATCGCCAGGGGTCAGCAACGGATTACCGTGCTGGTTGAGCAAACGCCGTTCCCCCTGGAACGGCCGACGTAGGGACGTAAACCCTTATGTATCAATGATTTTACGCAACCGCACGAAGGCTTGACACGCCGTTGTTCAAGTAACCGTAATGGATGTCCAAGAATCTGGATCGGGGATTCAGGCGCTGAAAAAAGGCGGACCCGCCTGCGGGGTCCGCCTTGCACGAATTTTTCGACTAGAAACGAACGAGAAAGCCGCCAATGACCCGCTTCGGCGATCGGACGACGAGGAGCTCGTCGTAGGCCGAGGCGAGATCGGCTGGATCGCGGAACAGGTTGCGAAGCCCGACGAGGACTTCCCATTTCGTACCTGCCACGCCGAACGGCAACGCCTGATTCACCTGCACGTCGAACCGCCCATCGATGCCCGGGCGTAGCGGTTGGGTGCCGGTGCGCGCGAAGGCGGTGCTGACGCGATAGAGGAAGTAGAGCCGCGTTGCGGTCTCCGGAATCTCCGTGTGGAGTGACGTCGTGATGTCGTGGATGTCCTCGGTCTCCGCCCGGAGCGCCGCGGGAACGGCGGCGCCGAGCTCCGCGTTCCGGGACCTCCAGTGCGCGCGCGTCAGGCTGTAATCCACCGAGCCGCGCACGCGGGCACTCGCGAGAGTGCTGAGCGTGAGGGCCCACCCGGATGCATCGAACGCCCCTGCGTTGCCGACGTAGTAGTGGCCGAGCGATTGCGCTTCTCCCGCTGGCGACACCCTGAACATCGTCACGAGCTGGTCGTCAACGTTCTGGTAGAAGCGTCGGACGCCGACGACGTATGCGCCGTCGAAGTCGTGCTCGAATGCAAGCGCCACCGAACGCGTCCGCTCGGCGCGCATCGTGTTGGCCAGGAATGGGGCGAACGTCCGCTCGGGCGGCAGGGCGGGACCGGTCACCGCTCGCGGCAGGAACTCTTCCGCCCCGGGAGCGACCATGCGCTGCATCACCGTCGCCGATACACGGGTGCCTGCCATCGGTTCGAGCGTGAAGCCCAGCTTCGGGCTCAGGAGCCCACGCCGGTCCTCGAGATAGCCGTATCGGGCGTAGCGCGCTCCGTAGTCCATCGACAGCCATGAGGCGATCGACCATCGATCGAAACCGAAGATTTCTCCCGCGTTCCGGCTCCCGTCGCCCATGGCCGCGAGTGCCGCGGGGTTGCCACCCTGATACTCCTGCGTGCTGTAGGAGAGGCCCACGTTGTAGGCGTGAGTGGACGCCCGGCGGGAGGTGAAGGACCCGGCGACGATCCACGATGCGAGGTCGCCTTCGCTCATCGCGCCGCGCACCGCCCACTCGCCCGCCCCTGTCGGTGCCGTCAGGGACACGTACGCGATCCCGCGCGGCAGTTCGTTGCCGCCGAACAGATCGCCCGGAGCAAACGCGTTCGATGTGAGGAGGTTGACCTCGCCCGTCAGCGGCAGGTCGGCGACGAGCGCCGTCGCGAAGCCGGCGGCTCCGCCCATGGCGCGCCCGAACATCGATCCCTCCGGGAGCTCCGTGTCGCTCTCCGCGAAGATGGACGCACCGGAATCATTCTTGAGAATGCTGCGCTTGATGTGCCGAAGGCGCCAGGCGACTTCGGAGTGCGGGTGGGCATCTTTGCCCGCGGGCTCACCGTCGGCGTGGTCGTTCTCTGCGGCCGGCGCCGGGTCGGCCTGAGGAAGGCCGAACCCCGCCGCGACGATGGGACGAGATTTGAGCGGGGCCTCTGGCCGGACGCCAGGCGCCGTCACAGGGTCGATCCGCTTCAGCTGCAGCTGCGGTACCACGGCGGTCGACGCGCCCACGCGAACCGCTTCGCGCCTCGAGGCAATGAACCCCGACATGTGCGCCCGAACGACGTACTCGCCGGCGGGTAGCGACTCGATCGAGAAGCGACCGGTTTGATCCGAATGTGCGGCCGCCATCGCGCCAGGGCCGACGGCCGACACGGTCGCACCGCGCAGCGGACCGCCGCGGTCGTCGCTGACGACGCCGCTGATCGTACCGCCGATAACCTTCGTGGATTTGACCGCGCTCGACGAGGCGGGCCGTGCCTGTGTGGCCGTCCGCGGGCGCAGTTGACCGTGAATAGACGTCGGGAGGACCGACGCCACTGCGCCGACCACCATCGCCGCCGAAAGCACCCGACCGAGGCGTGCCATCGATTCCTCCATTCAGGTTACGAACCGATCACCGTGAATGCGACGTCCCGTGAAACCGTTTTTCGCGAGAGCAGATCCGTGACGGTGATCCCGAGGCGGTACTCGCCATCCTCGAATCCCGAGAGCAGAATTCCCTGGCCCGCCAGGACCGGCTGGCCGCCAGCCGGGTCGAAGTGCGTCCCCATCAGAGCGGGGGTGAAACGCTGCGGGTTCGTCCGTGTGACGTAGCGCTCTCCCGGACGGGCCGGCGGCCGCTGGGCCGCCACGCTGTCTCCCGGAGGATCGCCACCGCGCACCCTTCTATATACATGGTAATCCACTTGGACGTCGAAATGCTTGTCCGGCCCGACCGAGGGGTTATAGACGAGAAACACGACGATCAGCTCCCCTCCCCGGCCGAAAGCCGACCGGGACGCTGGATGTATCCGCGTGGTGCCGACCACGTAGGGGTCCTCGTCCAGCTGGCCCGGCGGGATCGGCTCCCTCAACTGTTCGACGCGGTCAGCGAGGATAACGGTACTGGTCGTCATCCCGTCGGTCCAGAAGTCCGGCACGTCGAGCTCATGCACCAGCACCGAGGCCCGCCGTGGCCCTGACGCGCGCGCCAGCAGGTCGGCGGGCCGCTCCCTCAGGGAGACGTAAACGGAATACCGCCCAGGTGGGACCGCGAATCCACGGCGGAGGCGCAGCGGCGGGGCCGCGAGTGCATCGGGCTCGACACTGAAGATCGTTTCGTAGGCGAAGACGTCCGGCCGCCGTCTGCCCGCCGGTGCGCCGCCCCGCGCGACGACGCGCACATAGATCAGGGCCCCTGGCGATGGGCGCGTCAGCTTGTCGATGGTGATCGTGAAGGGCACGAACGTGCCCGGCTGTGCCTTGAAGAAGTCGTTCCCCCACTGCATGCCGAACTCCGCCGGCACGGCACGCCCTGTCATCGCGGCGTCCGCCAGATCGACG
>DATLXP010000107.1:0-6310 GCA_035575695.1 Vicinamibacterales bacterium | reverse complement strand
GGTCGGATGCACATGCGCGCGTTTCCGCATCCCTTCGTACCGGCGTTCAACATCACCTCTGTCGAGCGCGGCGGCGGTGCAGGAACCGTGGCAGCAGACGGGGCGAGTTACCGGCAGATCGTCGACGTCTCGAACTGGGATCGGTCCCTGGTGATCAACACTCCGGGTCAATCCGCCCAGCCAGGCAGCCCCTACTACAGCAATCTCGTGAACCAGTGGGCGCAGGACAGATACTTCCCGCTCGCCTTCTCGCGCGCGGCCGTTGACAAGGCCGCAACGCATACGCTGATGCTCGTACCGGCGCGCTGAGCGCGACCCGGCACGTATCCTGCTTTGCGATCGTGCGTGAAAAATCTGCGCGGTCGCCCGCACCCACTGGCTCTTGTTGCAGCGCTCGCGCTGTCCATCGGCTCGCCCACCTCAGCCTGGCAGGATCCCGGGCAACTGCCACCGCTCCTCGATATTGCGGTGACCCGCGGCGCCGTCGTCGGAGGGGAGGTCGCGCACGTCGTTGTCGCGGGTGAAACACTGGCAGAGCTCGCGGCATCCTATGGCGTGGACGCGAAGGTTCTCACGGCAGAAAATGGTCTCCGTTCCGGGGCGTCGCTGCGGCCGGGTCAGTCTCTTCGGATCCCGAGCCTTCACACGCTGCCCCCCGGCACCCACGACGGCATCGTCGTCAATATTCCGCAGCGCCACCTCTTCTACTTCAGCCTCGGCGCGCTGGTCGGGCATTATCCCGTGGCATCGGGCGCGGCGATTGGCGCACGCCGACCGGGGGCTTTCACATCGCCACGAAAGAGCCGGATCCCAGCTGGGAAGTACCGAAGTCCATCCAGGAAGAGATGCGGCGCAACGGCAAGCCCGTCATTACATCGGTGCCCGCCGGGCCCGACAACCCCCTGGGCAAGTACTGGCTCGGGTTCGATCGGTCCGGAGTCGGCATCCACGGCACGAACAGTCCGAACAGCATCTACCGGTCCGCCACGCACGGCTGCATCCGGATGCGCGCCGAGTCGATCGAAGAACTGTTCGGGAAGGTCGAGGTGAATACCGCCGTCAATGTCATCTATCAGCCCGTGCTGCTCGGGATTGACGGGGACGGCATTTATCTCGAGGCGCATCCTGACGTTTATAAGAAGGGTGGGGACCCCGTAGCCGTCGTGCGGCGCCTCGTCACCGAGGCCGGCGTACAGGACCGGATCGTGTGGGAGACGGTGAAGCACGTGCTGGCCAAACGCGAAGGGATCGCGCGCCGCATCGATGTGGGTACGGTAAGCGACGCGAAGTCACCGGCAAGCGGTGGGTAGCTGGCAACGCGGTCACCCTGTGTCAGCGTCCCGCAGCGCTTTGTCAAGGACAAGGCGTGGCCCCACCGAGCCAGCGCTCGAGTTCCTCTCGAAGCGGCTTCGACCGGTTGGCGCCCAGCGTCACGATGCGCGCGGTGGCCAGGCGCGCGTGCGCGCGATCGGCCTCGGTCAGCGTCGCGATGAGTGCGTGCAAATCGATCGCGTCCTGCGGGCGATCCGGCGCCAGAGCGAGCAGCTTCATGGCCACGAGATGTCCCGCTCGAGCGACCGGCACGGTCAGGCCGGGCGCGAGCTTGAGACGATCGGCATCCCGGCAGATCTCGCTTTCGATCCCCGACGATGCGAAGAGCAGGTCGACGACGATCCCCTCCTCCGGCTCGCCTGGGGGAGTCAGCCGGACTGTGGCCAGGCGCCTCAGGGCCTCGTGTTCCAGAGACAAGCGAAGCCGGAATCCGCTCGCGACCAGGCGCGACACCAGTGCCGCCGCGCCGGCGTCATCCTTGACGGCGGCAGCCACATCGATGTCTCGAGTGAAGCGCGGTTCGCAGCGCACTGAAACGGCAAGGCCGCCAACGAGTGCCCAGGGCTGCCGATGCCCGTCCAGGGCCTCAGCGATCCGCCGCAGGACCGTCAGGAGACGCGTCGATCCACCGTTGCCCGTCACGACCCGATTCGACGCGGCCCGTCGCCTTTTTCGGCGCCCGGACGCTCCTGCAGCCAGCGGTTCAGCAGGATCTCGATCTCGTCGTCAGAAGCGCCGGGGTGATGGCGCCGAATCGTCTCCCGCTTCAGCGCGACGCCCGTTGCCCACAGGTCCACCGCTGTGTACAGCCGTTCTACGAGTCTGTCCGCCGGCGCCATGGAGTCAGTCTAACAGGGGCCGCAGTGAGAAGGCCGACCTCGATCTCCCCGAAGTTGCCGGCGCGGACGCCCTGCCTCACGACCATCCCGCGCACGTTCGCGGGTGTGGCGCCGAGGGCCGCCCGCACCGCAAACTCCGTGCGGCGAATCCGCGAACTTCGGGTTGCCGGCGGCGAACATCGCCGGCGCCAATGGCGGTGTGATCTCCTCCCTTGCCGTCGACCCTCGCGTCTAAAACGCCACCTTTGCGCCCACCTGGATCTGCCGTGCCGTCGTCACCGTCGACGTGATGCGACCCCAGGTGGGCGCGATCACCGGCGATCCGTCGGCGGCCTCGCCGGTGAACGCAATGCGTCCAGATGGCGTGGCGAAGTTGGCCCGGTTCGGGACGTTGAAACCTTCGATGCGGATCTGCAGCGTGCGGCCGCCGCCAAGGGCGAACGACTTCACGAGCGACGCGTCGATCGACACCAGTCCGGGGCCGATCAGGGTGTTGCGCCCCAGATTGCCACGCGTGTTGACCGTCGGCAACTGGAAGCAGTTCACGTCCCAGTAGCGATCCGGCCCGCCCAGCACCGGATTGGAGGAGCATCCCGGTTTCAGGTCGGGCCGCTCATGACGGGAGAAACCCGTCGTGTTCCGGTTTCCCGATCGGTTGAATCCGAGCTCGACGGTAAAGGGATGGCCGGAGCGGATCGACGCGATGCCGTTCACTTGCCATCCCCTCAGGAGCGCGCCAGCAACGCCGGTTTGCCCTGCGGCAAACGGCAGATCCCAGCTGCCGTTCGCGGTCAGGTTGTGCTTCGCGTGAAACGCCGAGAGCCCGCGGTCGTGCTCGAGGTCGTACCAATCGGAGCCGTATTGCACCACGTTGCTGAAGTCCTGCGAGTTGATGCCGCTCGAGTCATCCGTGGATTCCGACAGCGTGTACGAGACCTGCGCCCGCCAGCCTTGGGAATACTTGCGATGGAGTGAAAACTGCGCCGAGTCGTAGAACGACTTCGCGTCCGTCATGCGTTGCCAGATACCGGCAAAGTTGGGATTGCGGCGACCCAGCAGCGGTTGATATGTCTTCACGCCATTCACGATCGTTTCCGGGGCCAGGTTGGCATCGCCGATTCGAAGCAGGTTCCGTCCGCGGGATCCGACGTAGCTGGCCATCACGTCCCAGTGGTCACCGAGCGCGCGCTGCACGCCCGCATTGAACTGCATGATGTAGGGGGTCTGGAGGTCGGCGCTCACCGTCTGCAATTGCGCCTTGATGGGCGCATCCGGATCGAAGGTCGCCACCACGTTGGGAAAGGGCGGACTGACCAGCGACGTGCGAGTCGTAAACGGCGGGTTCAGGCTGCCTGAAAAGAAATAGTATTTCGGCAGAATCTGATCGTGGAAGACCCCGAACCCGGTCCGCACCGAGGTCTTGCCCGTACCGAACGGATCCCAGACGAGCCCGAGCCTCGGCGCAAAGTTCTTCAGCGACGGATTGTCATGCCAGGGATCGCCGACCGTCAGCGTGCTGTCGGTGACGTTTCGGAGGTTCGATATCTTGCCATCCACCTCCGTGGGCACGCTCACCGCCTCGTAGCGCAACCCCAAATTGGCAGACAGCCGGTCCGTCAGCCTGACATCATCCTGCACGAAGCCCGCGACCAGCCACTGGCGATACCTGCGATCCGGATCGATTTTTCCCGGCACCGCGAAGTCGACGTTCGAGGGCCGCCCCGTGAGGAACAGCTCGAGGCTATTGAACGTGACGATGCCGCCGGCCTGACTGGTGGTGTTCTGGTTGAACTGCAGGTACTGCGCCTGCGCGCCGACCCGCAGCAGGTGCTTGCCCTTCGTCCAGAGCACCATGTCGCTGACCTGCCAGTTGTTGAGCCGATCGTTGCGTGGCAGCCGGAAGTCTCCCGCCATCTCGGTCACCAGCCCCTGAATCGTCAAGTACCCGAACTGCTCGCCCGGCAGCCACGCCAAGTCAGCCGGAATATCGATCGTCCGCCGGTTGTTCGCCAGCGACAGCGAGCGATTGAGCCCGACCCGCAATTGATTGAGCATCGAGGGCGAAAACGTGTGCTGGTACTCGCCCGTGATGTAGGTGTTTCGGGTCTGCTCGTCGATCGTCGAGATCGGCGGCTTGTTCGCGGGAATTCTCGCGACTTCCGCACGATCGTGGGTGGCGCGGACAAAAAAACTGTTGGTCGCCGACGGCCGGTGGTCGACGCGCAACTGATAGAAGTGCTCGTCGGTGGGCTGCGTGCCGGAAAACAGGTACTCCGCACCGCCGTTGCCAAGCGACCGGCCGTTGGCACGCGGGAACAGCGTGTCCAGATATCGGGGAATGGCCGGGTGCAGCGTGATCGGCCGCCCCGCCAGAATTCCCCGCCGCGCCTCGTCATCGGGCACCGCGGTCACACCGCTCACGCCCAGTCGCTCGACCAGTCCTTCATACGCGGCAAAGAAGAAGGTGCGCCCGCGCCGAATCGGCCCGCCGAACACCCCACCGAACTGGTGGCGCGTGAACTCCGGCTTCGGTTGAGACGGCGGATTGAAGAAGTTGCGTGCGTCAAGCGCGGCATTGCGATGGAACTCAAACAGCGATCCGGTAGACCGGTTCGCCCCCGATCGGGTCACGGCGTTGAAGACGCCGCCTGCCGATCGACCGAACTCGGCGGAGTACGCGTTGGTGAGGACCTGGAACTCCAGGACGGCCTCGACGCCCAACAGCACGCCTGCCGCCGAGCCCGGCGTCTTGTTATAGACGTTGTTGATGTCGGTGCCGTCGAGCAGAAAACTATTTTGCTCGGGCCTCGCCCCGTTGATGGAAATCTTTGGCGTGCGCCCGCCGACGACGTCGTTGCCCGCGGCCAGCGCCGCCTGCACACCGGGCTGCAGCAGCGCGAGCTGCTGGAATGACCGCCCGTTGAGCGGTAGGTCCCGAATCTCCCGCTCACCAACCAGTCCGCTGACGGCGCCCGATGTCAGGTTCACCGCCACCGCATCGGCGCGAACCTCGATCGCTTCGGCAACCTGCCCGAGCTCGAGCGCGGTGTCCAGGACTGCGACCTGGCCGACGGTCAAGTGAATGCCGCGGTTGACCAGCGACCGAAAGCCGGCCAGTGAGATGCGCACCTCATACTCGCCGGGAGGCAATGCTGGCATCTGAAAGCGGCCAGCCTGGTCGGTCGCCTGCTCGGACGACGCGCCGGTGCCGACGTGGCGCACCAGGACCGTGGCGCCCGGCAGCACCGCTCCCTGCGCGTCTTTGACGGTTCCCTGAATACCCCCGCCGACCATCTGCGCCCCTGCCGCACCACCGAGCAAGACGACGATGCCGATCGCCAACGTCAGAGCGATTACGGTGCGACGAGCGAGATGAGACATGGAATCCTCCAAGGATGACGCGCACCGGACCTGAGCGCGCGTGACACTCAGTGGCGATTATCGGTGTGGGCGAGCGCTTGTCAAGCGTCGGCGTGGAACGGCAACTCGCATGCCGGATGCTATACTCCGCCGCCATGCCGAACGGAACGCCCGTCCTCGAGATGCACGGCATCCCGAAGGCCTTCCCCGGCGAAGGGATCGCGCGCCGCATCGATGTGGGTACGGGCGGGCAGTAGCCGGGTACTACGGGCGTCCTTTCAGCAACCAACGCGTGGCTGTGACGGCGACCACTCGGTAGGAATACTCATAGTGACGCTCGACGCGGTGCATCCGCGCCGAGACTTCCAGCCGCACCTCCGGCGCAGGACGGAACAGCCGCGCAACGCCCGCTTCCGCGTAATCGCGAATCCCGCCGTACAACGACCCGTTGCGGCGGATGGAGAGGTAGTTGGGATCCCCCTCCACCTTGACGAAGTCGCGGCCGCGCCAGAAGAGGATGTGCGCGCGCCACGCGTCGCCTTCCATCGATCCTCGTCCGAAGACGCCTGCCCCGCTGCGCGAGCGGTCGGCGCGCTCGCGGTCGGGCACGTAGCGGGAGCGCAATCCGAGGAGTTCGGCGCGGCCCGTCCAGTGCCCGATCCGCCGGTGCACGGCGGCCCCTGCCGCGGCCGCGTAGCTGTCTGCCACCGGACCCGAGGCGAACTGCTGACCGCCCTCGTGCACGACGTGGAACTGGGCCGGAATCGTCAGCCATCGCG
>DATLXP010000106.1:0-15429 GCA_035575695.1 Vicinamibacterales bacterium | reverse complement strand
TTACCGGGGCATCTTCATGCCCGTGGCAGGTTTGTCGGGGTCGCCCTGGTTGCCGGTGGGCGGCTGAAAACGAAGGCCTTTCGTGTACTCCATGTGCTTCATCTCCATCATGGCCTCCGCGTACATCTTCCTCGCGTCGTCCGCGTCACGCTTGCCCATCACGATGTCGTGCGCGAGGTTGATCGCGAGAAAGTTCGCTTCTTCCTTGTCGCAACGAGCCCCAACCTCGCCTTTGGTGCGCTCCACGATGACGCTGCCGTCGTATTTCGCCAGCTCGTCGAACTTGTCGCCGTCAACTTTCCACGCGATCGCCTGATAGAGCATGTCTTTGTGGGGCTTGGGGAAGTTGTGCTCGATCTCCTCATTGACCAGTTCGGTCCACTTCCAGGGTCCGTTATTGATCCAGATCAGCCGATTCGCGGACGCCTCCTGCGGCATGCCGTACTTGGCGATCGTCGTGTGCGCGACCTCTTTCGGGAGCGCTTTCCAGTTCGCGAGGATGCCATCCACCATCCCCTGGTCGATCTTCATCATCGGCTTCATGGGTTTCATCGTGTCGCGCATCTGCGCCTGCGTGACGCCGACGGCTGAGACCGCCAGTGTGATGACAGCCGCCGACAGCATCTGCATTCGGATTTTCAACGTGCCTCCTCATGTCCCGGTACGCGCTGGTAGGACCGAAGGTATTACGCGGGTACGGCCGAAGATGGATGTGGCGGGGAGAGGCCCGGTGCGCTGAAGGAACGCCGCGTGAACGATTAGTGGGCGACCGCGGGATGGGGCGCCCGCCTGAGCTGCGCGATGTGCTCGACCAGCAGCGCGGGCCTCACGGGTTTTCCGACATGCAGGTCAAAGCCCGCACGCGTCGTCTTGCTTCTCTCGTTGACGTCATGGAACGCCGAGAAGGCCACCGCCGGCACCGCGACGCTCGAACGCAGGCGCACCTCGTGGAGCAGATCGTAGCCATCCTGGCCGGGCATGCTGAGGTCCGTGACCAGGATGTCGGGGACGCTCTCATCGAGCCGCGTCATCGCCTGGACGGCCGAGGTGGCGGAGACGACCACGGCCCCTGCGCGCTGCAGCACCAACGTCAGCAGTTTCACGGTGTCCACGTCGTCGTCGACGATGAGGACCTTCAGATTGTGAAGGATTCCCCTGCCCGGAACGTGTGAGGGGCTGACGGCGGGTGATGGCCGCCACTGGAACGGCTTGGTGCCTTCCCCGGCGATCGCCGCGCGGAGGAGCTGCAGCACGCGGCGGACGTGGGTCTTGACGGTGCCCAGCGGCTGGCCGGTAGCTTCAGAGATCTCTTTCTGAGTGAGACCTCGGAAATACGCCAGCTCGAGCAGATTCTTGTCGCCAGCTGGCAACAGTTCCAGGACGCAGGCCAGAACGCCCGCCCGTTCCGTTTCGACCGCGCAGCTCTCAGGAGAGCGACCCGGAGCCACGGATTCGGCAGCGCGGTCCATCGATACAGAGGCCGTGGCCCGAGCGCGATTCGCACGCAACCTGTCGAGGGTTCGGGTACGGGCCATCGTCAGCAGCCACGAGCGAACAGATCCGCGTAAGACGTCATAGCTGGCTGCTGTGCGCCACGCCTGCATGAAGACATCCTGTGTCGCTTCCTCGGCCATGGCTCTGTCCCCGGCGATGCGGCTGGCGAGCGAGAACACGACCGTTGCGTGCCGGGCGTAGAGGGATTCAAGAGACAGCGAGTCCCCGCCGAGCATTTCGCGGATCAACAGTGCATCAGAAACAGGGAGCTCAGCAGTATTCACGGAGGACACGTCAGTCTCGGTGCAACAAAGGTACCGCGCTGCCCATGAACGGTTCGGGCCCAATTCGCTGGCGAAATCCAACTTCCACGGCGCCGCGTAGTAACCAAGGCGGGAGGGCACGTCGGCTTTGACGGGTCCCTCAATACACTGTTTTGGAGGAGATGACATGTCGAAGACGAAGTCCGAAGCGAAGTCCGAGGCTCTGAAAGATCTGGTCAATAACCCCGTTAGCCGGCGTGATTTCGCCAAGCGCACCATTGCGGGCAGCTTTGCCGCTGCTGGGCTCTTCGCCACGGGCGGCGCCGCCCAGGTGTTCGCGCAGGGCCTGACGGACGTATCCATCCTGAACTTCGCGTTGAACCTCGAGTACCTCGAGGCGGAGTTTTATCAGGTTGCCACCACCGGTCAGCGGATCAGCGATGTCGGCGTCGGGATCACGGGCACCGGTCGGGCTGGCGCGACCACGGGCGGCTCGCGCGTGTCGCTCGATCCGGTCAACCAGTACGTCGCCGACCAGATCACGCTCGACGAGGTTAAGCACGTGTCGTTCTTGCGCGCGGCCCTCGGCAGCGCGGCCATCGCGAAGCCGGCGATCAACCTGGCGGCGCTCGGCATCGGGTTCGCCAACCAGAACGAGTTCCTTATCCTTTCTCGCGCGTTCGAGGATCTCGGGGTCAGCGCTTACGCTGGTGCAGCGAAGCTGATCAAGAACCCCAACATTCTCGAAGCGGCGGCTCGCATTGCGCTCACCGAGGGGCAGCATGCCGGTCTTCTCCGCTACCTGGCTGGGATTAACTCGCGTATCGCGCCGATTCCGCAGGTCGACAATAAGGACGTGCCTGTCGTCGGCTCCCCCAACGGGCGCCTGTTCCAGGTGGACGGCAACGGTCTGAGCACGATTCGCACCGCGGCCGAAGTGTTGAAGGTCGCCTACGGCGGCGGCACGAACAGCGGAGGATTCTTCCCCGCCGGCGTCAACGGCGACATCACCAGCGCTGCCTAAACTCGCACCCGATCCCGCTGCGCGACCGGCGCGTCCTCCCGTCCGGTTCGCGCAGCGGTTCTTTTTCTGTCAGCGGCGCCCGAGGACAATGGGCACCGCGATATCCGGACGGTCGGTAATCAGCGCGTCGACTCCCCAGTCGAGCAGCCGGCGCATGTCGTCGGCGTCGTTGACCGTCCAGACCTTGACGAGTACTCCCGCCTCGTGCGCGTGGCGCACGAATCGCGGCGTGACAATCGGAGTCATGCCCGACCGCTCCGGCACCTGAAACTGCTGAAACACCGCCGACTTGACCGGCCAGCCGATCCACGACCGATAGAGCGCGCGGCGCGTCTCCGGCTTCGATGCTCCGGTCTTGAGTGACGGCTCGAGGGTGCGCGCCTCGGCGAGCGGCCGGGAGTAGAACGAGCCGAGCGCCGATCGATCGATCGCCCTGGCCTTCCGGAGCTCGCCGACCACCCGCCTGGCGAGTTCGATGCCGTTCACTTTCATCTCGATGATCAGCGCGGCATCGGGGTAACGCGCGAGCACGTCGGCAAGGGTCGGGACGCTCAACCTGCCCAGCTCAGCGGCCGTATGGTCGACGAGCCGCCCGGTCCCATCGGTCGTGCGTTCGAGGGTGTGGTCATGGTGCACGACCACGACGCCGTCGGACGACAGATGCACGTCGAACTCGAGCCCGTCGGCGCCAAGCGAGAGGCCGTGATCGAACGCGGCGATCGTATTCTCGGGACGAAGCGCGGCGCCGCCTCGATGCGCGTACACCAGAGCCATCGAGGTCATCTTAGCCGCTTTCGAATCTCAGGTAAGATGCCTTCATGCCCTCCCGCCCCGCCTCGCTGGGTCAACTTCGTCGAGCTGCTGCCGCCGGAACGTTCATACGCAAGTCGGTCAAGGACGAAGTGCGCGACAACCTCATGTCGCGACTCCGCGCTGGCGACACGGTGTTTCCGGGAATCATCGGGTACGACCACACGGTCGTCCCGCAGATCGTCAACGCCGTGCTGTCGCGTCACAACTTCATCCTCCTCGGGCTGCGTGGGCAGGCGAAGAGCCGCCTGCTCCGCGCGCTCGCGGATCTTCTCGACGACACGATCCCTGTCGTCGGTGGCTGCGAGATCCACGACGACCCGCTCGCGCCGATCTGCGCCGCGTGCCGGGCACGTGTGCGCGAGGCAGGGGACGACTTGCCGGTCGAATGGGTGGGGCGTGACGCGAGGTACGTCGAGAAACTCGCGACGCCGGATGTGACGATCGCCGACATGATCGGGGACCTCGACCCGATCAAGGCGGCGCGGTCGGGGCTCCATCTGGCCGACGAGATGACGATGCACTACGGCCTGCTGCCACGCGCCAATCGCGGTATTTTCGCCATCAACGAGCTGCCCGACCTCGCGGGCAAGATCCAGGTGGGCCTGTTCAACATCCTTCAGGAAGGGGACGTCCAGATCAAGGGCTACCCCGTTCGACTCCCGCTGGACCTGCTGATGGTCTTCAGCGCGAACCCCGAGGACTACACCGCCCGCGGCAAGATCATCACGCCGCTGAAGGACCGGATCGGATCCGAGATCCGCACCCATTACCCGATGACGCGCCAGCACGCGATGACGATCACCTCGCAGGAGGCCTGGACGGTCCGCGGCGGGGCGAACCACGTGCAGGTCCCCGACTTCGTCCGCGAGATCGTCGAGGAAGTCGCCTTTCAGGCCCGGCAGGACCCCCGCGTCGACAAGCGGTCGGGCGTGAGCCAGCGCCTGCCGATCTCGCTGCTCGAGAACGTCATCTCGAATGCCGAGCGCCGAGCGCTCCTCGCCGGCGAGTCGCCGGTGGTTCCGCGCGTGACCGACATCTATGCGGCGCTGCCCGCCATCACCGGGAAGTTCGAACTGGAGTACGAGGGGGAGCTTCGCGGCGCGCACGCCGTCGCGAGAGAGATCATCAGGGCGGCCGTGGGATCGGTGTTCGGGGGGATGTTTGCGGCGGCTGATCTGGCGCAGGTGACCGAGTGGTTCGAGCTCGGGGGGGCGCTCGACGTGGACGACACGCTCCCGGCGCAGCAGCTGCTCGAGCGCACCCGCGCTGTCCAGGGTCTCGACGAGCTGGCCGCGGTGGCCGGCGTACCCCACGACGCGCCCGATCCGCTCCGAGCCTCCGGAGTGGATTTCGTGCTCGAGGGTCTCTACGCGCAGAAGCGGATCAGCCGGTCGGACGACTTTCACTACCAGGGCAACGAACAGCCGCGTCGTGCGGCGCGGGCGGCGCAGACCGACCCCATGCTCGAACGCGACATGCCGTTGCCCGGCAAGAAGAAGTACTACAACTGACCACGGCCCATGAAGTACCGCTATTCAAAATACAGCCCTGAGGACCTCGACGGTCTCGATCTCGAGGACCTGTTGTCGCGCCTGTCGGACATGCTGCTGTCGAGCGGCTTCAACGATCCACACGCGGTGACAGGCGCCGATGAGGGGCACTCGATGCAGGCGCTGCACGACGCCATCCTCGAGGCGCTGCTCGATGGCGCGATCTCCGACGACGTCCTCGAGCAGCTGCTCGGGAAGGACTGGCAGCAGGCGGAGGACGCCGAGCAGCGCATCGATGACCTCGTGCAGCGCATCGTGCAGAAACTGCAGGGACAGGGCTACCTCTCAGCCGCACCGGAGCTCGGCGACGAGCAGGCCAGGCGCGCGCAGGATGGCGGCGGGGACGCTGGCGCGGGCACGCGCTTCGAGATCACCGACAAGAGCCTGGATTTTCTCGGCTACCGGGCCCTGCGGGACCTGCTCGGATCGATCGGGAAGAGCAGCCTGGGCCGGCACGACACGCGCGAAATGGCCACGGGGATCGAGTCGAGCGGCGCCCCCAAGCCGTACGAGTTCGGCGACACGATGAACATCGACCCGTCGAGCACGATCCTCAACGCCGTCAGGAGAGGCATGGGGGCGGCAACGGTGGCGGTCCCCTTTACGGCGATCGACGTCGACTACGACGACCTCATGGTGGTCCAGGGGGAATACCAGAGCTCCTGCGCGACGGTCGTGATGCTCGACTGCAGCCACAGCATGATCCTCTACGGGGAGGACCGCTTCACGCCCGCCAAGCGCGTCGCGCTCGCGCTCGCGAACCTCGTACGGCTCCAGTATCCGGGGGATGTCCTGAAGGTGGTGCTGTTCCACGATTCGGCCGAAGAGATCCCGCTCTCACAGCTGGCCCGCGTGCGCGTCGGTCCCTACTACACGAACACGCGTGAAGGGCTCCGTCTCGCCCGCCGCATCCTCGAGCGACAGCACAAGGACATGCGCCAGATCGTGATGATCACCGACGGCAAGCCGTCGGCCCTCACACGCCCCGACGGACGCATCTACCGCAACGCGTTCGGCCTCGACCCGTTCATCGTGTCGGAGACGTTCGCCGAGGTCGCCGCCTGCCGCAAGGCCGGCATCATGATCAACACCTTCATGCTGGCGCGTGACTACGACCTCGTCAGCTTCGTGCGGAAAGTCGCGGAGATCTGCCACGGAAAGGCGTATTTCACCACGCCTCGCACCCTCGGCCAGTACGTCCTCATGGACTACATGGACAAGAAAACCCGCACGGTCCACTGATCATGCTGCCGACCGTCATCCCGATCTTCCCGCTGCCGACCGTGGTGCTCTTCCCGAATGTGTTTCTGCCGCTCCACATTTTCGAACCGCGCTACAAGGCGATGGTGGCTGATGCACTCGACGGCGACCGCCTGATCGGCATGGTGCTGCTGCGTCCGGGGTGGGAGGCTGATTACGAAGGGCGGCCGGCGGTGTTCCCTGTCGGCTGCGCCGGCTTGATCTCGCATCACGAGCGCCTGCCCGACGGCCGCCACAACATCGTCCTGCGCGGACTCGAGAAGTTTCGCATCGAAGACGAGACCGGGGACGAGACGCAGGGCTACCGCATCGCGCGCGTACGCACCCTGCACGAGCCGCTTCAGGAGAGGGATCGCGACGAGGTCCGAGCCGCCCGGCAGCGCCTCGAGGCGCTGCTCGTGCCGCGGCCCACGGGGCGGGGGCACGATCCCAATGTGCCGCCGTCAATGGGCGACGAAGACCTCGTCAACGCGCTCGCGCAATACATGGAGCTCGAGCCGCTCGAGAAGCAGGCGCTCCTCGAACGCGAAGGGCTCCTGGCCCGCTGCCGGTCATTGATCGAGCTGCTCGAGATGAAAATGCTCGTGGCCCGTCACGATTGGAGCTCGGAACGGCATTGACATCCTTCTCAATACGTCACCGCTGAGGCCCTCGGCGCCATCTGCGCGCTCGGCGGTGAGAGACTGGGACGGCCCGACCGGGTGCGCGTCACCCAAACCTCTCCCTACCGGGTCAGGTGCTCATCGCGCCTTCCTAACGATGGCGGCAATCGCTTCCTGACCATGGAAGCGGCCGTTCTCGATGAAGATCCGGCCGCTCTGCACCCCGGCCGTCATCGCACCCACGACGTAGATCCCGGGAACGTTCGACTCGAACGTCACCG
Source organism: Vicinamibacterales bacterium (assembly GCA_035575695.1). Lineage (GTDB taxonomy): Bacteria > Acidobacteriota > Vicinamibacteria > Vicinamibacterales > 2-12-FULL-66-21 > JACDCA01. The sequence continues at coordinate 8,142 of DATLXP010000106.1, read as the reverse complement.
GATCGTGTACGGGGCCGGCCGTCGCCGGGTCGATCTTCACCCCGGCCTCGTGCAGGAGCGTGTTGTCCGAGCCGTATCCGGTGAGCAGGAAGACGGCGTCCGCCGGCAGGGCTTCGCTTACGCCCTGCGTCTCCACCAACACCTCCGTCGGCCGGATCTCGCGCACGCTCGTCTCGAAGCGCGCGGCAATCGAACCTTCCTTGATGCGGTTCTCGATGTCCGGCTTGACCCAGTATTTGATCGACTCCCCCATGGCCGCGCGACGATGAACGATGGTGACCGACGCGCCCGCCCGAAACAGGTCCAGCGCCGCTTCCGCGGCGGAGTTCTTGCCCCCCACGATGACCACGCGCTTCCGATAGAACGGGTGCGGCTGGGTGTAGTAATGGGAGACGTGCGGCAGATCCTCGCCCGGGATGCCGATCAGGTTCGCCACATCGTAGGCGCCCGTCGCGACGACGACCGCTCGCGTGTGCACGGAGCGGCGGACGCCGCGCGTCGACTGGCTGTCGACGGCAAACGAGCCTCGCACGTCGGGCGCCGCTTCGCGCTGAATGGCCACGACGCGCTCGTCGAACGCGATCTTCAGCTTGAACGTGTCGGTGGCGCGGCGGTAGTACCGCAAGGCTTCGAGACGTGAGGGCTTGTCATTCGGGCTCGTGAACGGCAGCCCGCCGATTTCCATCAGCTCCGGCGTGGTGAAAAACACCATCTCGGTCGGATAGTGCAGCAGCGAGTTGACCAGGGCCCCTTTCTCGATGACGAGGTGATCGAGACCCTGCTGCGTGGCGGCCATGGCGGTGGCCAGGCCGGCCGGTCCGGCTCCAATGATGACGACGTCGAAGATGTGCATTCCAGCTTCCAGCTCTCAGCTGCCAGCTATTTCGGTCTATATTCCACGCGCACGTTGCTGACGATCGCGACCGGCCGGCCTGGCGTGGCGGTCTCGCGGCCGATGGAGGTGAACGCCTCGAGCACCTCGCCGAGCAGGCTGACCTGGGTCACGGCCGCCGGGATCGCGACCATCACCTCTTCGTTGCCGAGGGGCGCCACCGCCTTGACACCGCCGGGGCCGGCTCCTCCGCCGATGCGCTCGAACAGATCGCGCGCGTTGCGGAACTCACTCTGGACCGCGCCGCGGCCGAGCAACCCGCCAGTCATCGTCAACACACCGATGCCTGCGGTGTATCGCGAGAAGGCCCGCCCCACCTTGATGTCTTCCTGGGAGAACGTGTGGCGATTATGCAGGTTGAAGACCAGCGTCGCCGGGCCGGCGTGCGGTGGAATGGCCACCAGGACTCCCTGCAATGGATCACGCCCGGCGAGCACGAAACAATACGACGCCGCAGTGCGGACGCCGGTCCCGAGCGGTTCGCGGCACTGGACCTTCGCGGGTTCGATCGTCGCGGGAGCCGGAGTGGCCGGCTTCTGCACGGCAGGGCGCGGCCGCGGACGCTGCCCTTGCGCGTCGAGCGCAACCGTCGCGACCGGCACATCTGTCACCACCGTCGCCAGCACGACCGATGCACACGCCACGATGGACGCCATCCTCCGCATCATCAAAGTATAGCCGCCCGCGCGATGTGCTCGTGTACGCGTCGGACGCCCTCGGTCAGCGACGCAGGCCCGGGCTGGAGAATGTACGTGGACTTCACCTCGTACACGTGGTCGTGCACGATCGCGCTGACCTGCGCCCACCCCTCACGCTCGACGATCGTCCGCTTCTTCATGGCCTTGCCGCACCACGAGGCGATGATGACTCCGGATCGCGCCGCGCTACCTCGTCGGGCTGGACAATGCGCTCCCGCGCGAGCCGTCCATCTCGAAGCTCAGGAAAGATCGGCGTGCCGCCAGCGACCTCCACCAGTTCCTCGACCCACCGGATGCCGGAAATGAGTGGAGCGTCCCACTCTTCAAAAAACACGCGTGGGCGTCGGGGCAGTCTCGCGGCCCGCTCGCGGATGTCGTCGAGACCACGCTCGAGCCTGGCGGCGAGCGCGTCCGCCCTGTCACTGGCGCCCACGAGCCCGCCGATGACGCGGATGGCCTGAAGGATCTCCGCGATCGTCCGCTGGTTGAAGGTCATGACCGGGTAGCCGCGTCGAATCAGCTCCGCGGCAATGTCCGCCTGCAGGTCCGAGAACGCGAGAATCAGGTCAGGCCGCAGCGCCTCGATCTTGTCGAAACGCGCGTTGATGAAGGCGGAGACCTTCGGCTTGACGCGCGCCTCCGGCGGCCGCACCGTGTAGCCGGAGATGCCGACGACGCGGTCTCCCTCCCCGAGCAGATAGAGCGTCTCGGTGGTCTCTTCGGTGAGACAGACGATGCGTGATGGATACGCGGGATTCACGTGGCCGTGCGCCCCTTCAGGGCTGACATCACCGTCAGACCTGCGACGGGCGACGAATCAGCTCGAGGAATTCTGACCGCGTGCGCGCATCGCTGCGGAACGTGCCCAGCATGGCGCTCGTCACAGCCGACGAGTTCTGCTTCTCGACGCCGCGCATCGACATGCAGAGGTGCCTGGCCTCGAGGACGACGCCGACGCCGATCGGCTGCACCTTCTCGAGGATCGTGGCGGCGATCTGGTTCGTGAGCCGCTCCTGCACCTGCAGACGGCGGGAGAAGATCTCGACGACGCGGGGAATTTTGCTGAGGCCGACGACGCGGCCGTTGGGGATGTAGGCCACGTGGCACTTCCCGAAAAACGGCAGCAGGTGATGCTCGCACATGCTGTAGAAGTCGATGTCCTTCACGATCACCATCTCGTTATAATCGACGCTGAACAAGGCGCCATTCAGTACCGCGTCGACGTCCGCCTGATACCCGCTGGTCAGGAACCTGAACGATTTCTCCACCCGCTTGGGCGTATCGAGCAGCCCCTCGCGCGAAGGATTTTCACCAAGCTCCGAGAGCAGTTGACGGATGATCTCCTGCATTTTCGTATTGTATCTCGCGGCCTTTGCCCACCTGGGCACGGCTCCCGGCTTCCAGCTTCCGCCTTCCAGCCCGCAATCCAGCCCGCAGCCCAGCCCCGACGCGCTGTACGCGCGCCGGGACGACCTCGGCAGTGCCACGCGCGCCGCGGACGTCTGGGCAGGGCGGCTGCAACGGGACGGCAGGGACTTCGAGGCGGCGTGGAAGCTCGCGCGCGCGAGGTACTGGCTCGGCGGTCACGCCGATGCCAGGGACCGCCGGCAATTTCTCGAGCATGGGATCGCGGCAGCGCGAACGGCCGTGGCGCTGCAACCCGGTCGGCCCGAAGGGCATTTTTGGCTTGCGGCGAACATGGGCGCGCTGGCCGAATCGTTTGGCCTGCGCCAGGGGCTCAAGTACCGCGACGAGCTGCAGACGGTCCTGCGTCTCGATCCGGGCTTCCAGCAGGGGTCCGCCGACCGGGCGCTCGGGCGCTGGTACCTGAAGGTGCCGGGGCTCGCCGGCGGAAGCAAGAAAAAGTCGGAGGAACACCTGCGGCGCTCGCTCGCTTACAACGCGAACAGCATCTCATCCCGCTTTTTTCTTGCCGAGACCCTGCTCGACATGGACCGCAGGACCGAGGCGATCGCCGAGCTGCAGCGAGTCACCGAGCTGCAGCCCGACCCCGAATGGATTCCGGAAGACCGGGAATTCAAGGACAAGGCGCAACGGTTGCTCACGACGCTGCGTCAGAAGCGTTGACCCGCCGGCGTCGGCCTTCAGGTGGCGTCAGTATTTGTAGAATCCGTGCCCTGACTTCCGCCCGAGCCTGCCCGCCAGCACCATCCGCTTGAGCAGCGGCGGCGGCGCATAGGCCGGCTCGCGGTACTCCTCGAACATGATGTTGGCAATGTAGTACGTCGTGTCGAGCCCCACGAAATCGAGCAGCGTGAACGGCCCCATGGGGTAACCGGTTCCGAGCTTCATGCCCTTGTCGATGTCTTCGACGGTCCCGAGCCCATGGTCGAACGAGCGAATGGCGTCCAGCAGGTACGGCACCAGCAGGCGGTTCACGATGAAGCCCGGCTTGTCGGGGGCTGTGATCGGCTCCTTCCCGAGCGACTGCGCAAACGCGAACACAGCCTGGTACGTCTCCTCGCTCGTCGTGAGCGCGCGGATCACTTCGACGAGCTTCATGAGCGGCACCGGGTTGAAAAAGTGGAGCCCGGCGAAACGATCCGGCCGCTTCGTGTTGGAGGCGAGCTCCTGAATGCAGAGCGACGAGGTGTTCGAGCAGAAGATCGTCTGCGGCCCGACGACGGCGTCGAGCGCGGCGAAGGTCTTGCGCTTCTCCTCCACGTTCTCGATGATCGCCTCGATGATCAGGTCGCAGTCCTTCAGCTCGTCGAACTCGGTGGTCCCCGAGAGGTTCGCGAGCGTCTTCTCCCTCGCCTCTGGCGTGACCTTCCCTTTCTCGACGCCATCAGCCAGAAACTTGTGCACGCGGCCGAGCCCCTTGTCCAGGAAGCCCTGCTCCACCTCGCGCACGATCGTCGTGTACCCGGCCGCCGCGCACACCTGCGCGATCCCGGATCCCATCAGGCCGCAACCCAGCACGCCTACCTTCTTGATGTCCATCTACGATGCCTTTCCCACGCGCCCGACCTGAAGGCCGGGCCTACAGGGTTTCGATGATTGCCGCGATGCCCTGGCCGCCGCCGATACAGGCCGTTGCCAGGCCGCGCTTGAGGCCTCGCCTCCGCAGTTCCAGTGTGAGTGTGAGCAGGAGCCGGGTGCCGGTCATCCCGAGTGGATGGCCCAGCGCAATGGCGCCGCCGTTGACGTTCACTTTGTCGCGGTCGAGGCCGAGGTCCTTCTCGACCGACAGGTACTGCGCCGCGAACGCTTCGTTGACCTCGATGAGGTCGATGTCATCCAGCGTGAGCTTCGCCCTCTCGAGGACCAGGCGGGTCGCCGGCGACGGTCCCATCCCCATGAGCGTCGGATCCACACCGACGTATGCCCAGTGGGTGAGACGCGCGAGCGGCGTGAGCCGGTGCTTCCTGACGCCGGCCTCGGACGCCAGCACGAGCGCCGCCGCGCCGTCCACGATGCCGGACGCGTTGCCAGCGGTCACGCATCCATTCTTGCTGAAGGCCGCCGGCAGCTTCGCCAGCCCCGCCATCGTCGTCTCCGGACGCATGTGATCGTCCCGTTCGAAGAGCTCCACGCCCTTCCGGGACTTCAACTCGACGGGCACGACTTCGTCCGTGAAGCGCCCTTCCTTCCAGGCGGCGTCGGCGAGTTGCTGGCTGCGGATCGCGTACTGATCCTGTTCTTCCCGGGAGACGTTGTACTTCGCCGCGCAGTTCTCAGCCGTCACCGCCATCGTGCAGCCGCAGTGGGTGTCGAGCAGCGCCGACCACAACGTGTCTTCGAGCTGACCCTGGCCCAGGCGAAGCCCGCTGCGGAGCCCCCTGATGACGTGTGGCGCCTGGCTCATGTTCTCCATGCCGCCGGTCAGCACGACGTCGGCTTCACCGAGCCGGATCAACTGTCCGCCGTTCACCGCCGCCTGGATGCCGGACCCGCACAGGCGGTTCACGGTGAGCGCCGGGACCTCAACTGGGAGTCCGGCCTTCAGCCCGACATGACGAGCGCCGTAGACGGCGTCGGCGCTGGTCTGCAGCACGTTGCCGAAGACCACATGGTCCACGGCCTCCGGCGTCACGCCGGTGCGCGCGAGCGCGGCGCGTGACGCGATCGCCCCGAGTTCGATGGCCGAGATGTCCTTCAATTTGCCCGCGTATTCGGCCATGGGGGTCCGGGCGCCCCCGAGAATGTAAATGTCGTTATTCATGGATCCTTATGGCTTCGCACACGCCCGACCTGAAGGTCGGGCCTACCTTGTCACTGTCTTCGCAATAAATGCACCGGCCTCGCGCGTGCCCAGCGTGCCACCGATATCCGCCGTGCCCTGATTGTCCCGTACCGCGCTCGACACCGCGGCATCGATGGCGGCCGCTTCGTCGGTGGCCCCCAGCGTCTCGAGCAGCAGCGCCATCGACAAGATCGCGCCGATGGGGTTCGCGATGTTCTTTCCGGCGAACCTGGGCGCCGACCCGTGGACGGGCTCGAACATCGACGTCCTGCCCGGGTGAATATTGCCTGAGGCCGCCATGCCGAGTCCGCCCTGGAAGGTCGCGGCAAGATCCGTGATGATGTCGCCGAAGAGGTTATTGGTGACGATCACCTGGAACTGCCCCGGGTCGAGCACCATGTACATCGCGAGCGCGTCGATGTAGTAGTGGGTGGCGGTGATGCCGGGGTACAGCGTCCCCAGCTCCTTGAACACCCGCTGCCAGAGCGCGTGCCCCTGCGTCATCGCATTGCTCTTGTCTGCCATGCAGACCTTCGTGAGGCCGTTGGCTTTGGCGTACTCGAAGGCGTGACGTACGATGCGATGCACGCCCTTGTAGGTGTTGATCTCTTCCTGGATGGCGACCTCGTCGACGGTGTTCGGCTTGAATCGGCCGCCGATGTTGACGTAGACACCCTCGGTGTTCTCGCGAAAGACGACGAAATTGACGTCCGCCGGCGTGCGCCCCTTCAACGGGCACAGCCGCTCATCGAGCAGTTTCACCGGCCGATAGTTGACGTAGAGATCGAGCTCGAAGCGCGTGCCGAGCAGGATGTCGCGCGCGTGACGGTTGTCGGGCACCCGGGGGTCCCCGAGCGCGCCGATGAAGACCGCGTCGAACTCGCGGAGCAGGTCGTAGCCGTTGGCCGGCAAGGTTTCGCCGGTCGCCAGATAATGCTCCGCACTCCAGGGGAGGTGCTCGAGCTCAAAGGTCCGCCCGAATCTCCGGCCGACGGCGGTGAGGACCGTGACGGCCTCCGCAGTGACCTCTTTGCCGATGCCGTCGCCGGCAATGATTGCAATGCGCATCAAAAGCTCCCAGCTGCCGGTTCTCAGCTGCCAGCTCTGGGAGCTGGATGCTGGAAGCCGGAAGCTATTCCATAGTCTCGAATGCCATCGCCATGCCCATTCCACCGCTCACGCAGAGCGTGGCGAGACCGCGGCGTGCGCCGCGCTTCCGCATTTCGTGCAGGAGCGTCACGATGATCCGCGCGCCGGTGCAGCCGATCGGATGGCCGAGCGCGATCGCGCCGCCGTTGACATTCAGGCGATCGGGGGCGATCGGTTCATCCCGCAGCACGGCAAGGACCTGCGCGGCGAAGGCCTCGTTCAACTCCACGAGGTCGAAGTCGCCGCGGGTCAGGCCGGTGCGCGAGAACAGCTTGCGCATGGCGGGCACGGGGCCGATGCCCATCATGCGCGGATCGACGCCGGCAGAGGCCCAGCCCGTGATGCGCGCCATGGGCGTCAGCCCCATGCCGCGCGCGCGATCTTCGCGCATCACGACCAGCGCGGCGCCGCCGTCGGTGATGCCCGATGACGTGCCCGCCGTGATCGAACCGGGCAGGCCTTCGACATTGGTGAAGACCGGGGCGAGCTTGCGCAGCGACTCCACCGTCGTGTCCGGTCGCGGATGTTCGTCGGCTTCGACGATTGTCTCGCGCCCTTTCGGATCGGTGATCGTCACCGGGACGATCTCGTCCGTGAACCGCCCGGACGCGATCGCGGCTCCGGCCTTGCGTTGCGACTCGATCGCAAACGCCTCGGAGTTTTCGCGGGAGACGCCGTACTCGCGCGACAGCAGTTCGACGGTCTCCCCCATGATCATGCCGCTCAGCGAGCAGGTGAATCCGTCCCGGTACATCGCGTCGACGAGCGTGAAGTGGCCCATCTTGTGGCCCCACCGCGCGTCTTCCGAGTCGATCAGGTACGGCATGCGACTCATCGACTCGATGCCACCCGCGACGACGATCTCGGACTCCCCGAGCAGGATGGCCCGCGCTGCCGAGGCAACCGCCTCCATGCCGGATGCGCACGCCTTGTTGATGGTCTGGGCAGGGACGGTGTCGGGGAGCCCGGCCCGTCGTCCGACCTGCCGCGCCGGGTTGGGCCCGGATCCAGCCTGGCGCCCGTGCCCCATCAGGACCTCATCCACCTGGTCGCCGGTGATCCCGGCGCGCGCCATCGCCGCCCTGGTCGCGACCGCCCCGAGTTCGGCCGGGTGGACGTTTCTGAAGGATCCGCCGTAGCGGCCGATCGGCGTCCGTGCCGCACTGACGATCACCACCGTGTTCGAAACCATGACC
>DATLXP010000105.1:0-11782 GCA_035575695.1 Vicinamibacterales bacterium | reverse complement strand
GTGCTCGTGCTGGTGGTCGCCGTGTTCGGATCCGATCTCGCCGCGCACGGAGTCTCGGCCAGCGACAAAGCGTTCATGGAGCAGGGTGGGCTGATCGCCTTTCTCTACCTGGGCGCCAAGCACATGGTCACCGGCTATGACCACCTGCTCTTCCTGCTGGGCGTCATCTTTTTTCTGCATCGTCTGCGCGACGTCGGCGCCTACGTCACCCTGTTTGCCGTGGGCCATAGCGCCACCCTGCTGTTCGGGGTGTTGAGCGGCCTCCACGTCAACGCCTATCTCGTGGATGCCGTGATCGGCCTCTCTGTCGTCTACAAGTCCCTCGACAACCTGGGCGCATTTCGTAGCTGGTTCGGGGGCCAGCCCAACACGAAGGCGGCCGTTCTCTTTTTCGGCTTGTTCCACGGCTTAGGGCTCGCGACGAAGCTGCAGGACTTCGCATTGCCGCGGGAAGGCCTGGTTGCAAAGATCGTCGCGTTCAACGTCGGTGTGGAGGCTGGCCAGTTTCTCGCCCTGGGCGCCATCCTCATCGCGATGGCGTACTGGCGGCGGACCGCCTCGTTTCAGCGTCAGGCATTTGCCAGCAACGTCGTGATCATGACGTGTGGGTTCGTGCTCCTGGGCTATCAACTGGCTGGCTACTTCATCGAATCGGCAACAACGCCATGACCACACCCCAGGGCTCAGAGTTGCCGTCGCCGCGCCAGCTCCTGCATGCCACCCTGCTTGCCATCGTCATTGCGGCTCTCATACTGCTCACGGTCGTGCTGCCGGCGGAGTACGGCATCGATCCGACGGGCGTGGGCCGGGGGCTCGGCATCTTCAGGCCGGCCGCCGTCGCGGCGGTGCCGGAGGACGGGGCGCCCGCGGCAGCACCGGCGGCGGCGCAGCCGCTCCTGAAGAGCCCGACACCGTATCGAAGTGACGAGATGACATTGACCCTCGCGTCCGGCGAAGGGGGTGAAATCAAGGCGGCGATGCGTCAGGGTGAGCGCTTCGTCTTTACCTGGACGACAACGGGCGGCGGCGTCGACGTGGACATGCACGGTGACGTCGCCAACGCGCCCAAGGATGCGTCTGTCAGCTATTGGAAGGACGAGATGCAGCAGAGCGGGCACGGGGCGTTCGAGGCCCCGGCGGCAGGCAACTTCGGCTGGTTCTGGCAGAACCTCAATGACACGCCCGTGACGGTCACCGTGAAGACCAGCGGATTCTATGAGCGGCTTCTTCGTCCGTAAGGCCGGTGGCCGGCGGACGGCGGAATTGCTGGCCCGACCGTCGAGGAGCCTTGCCCATGATCCCTGTGCGTCACTGCGGACCATTCGATGCTTGCGATGCGCCAACCCTGGGGTGTCTTCCGCAGCAACGCGCCCTCGGTCACCGTGACAACCACCGGGATTTCACCCGCGCGCCCTGTGATCCGCGAGGTCGACACGATGTGCGTGGAGTCGTCGGCCGCATGCCCCTGGCGGTCGAGCAGCACGATCGTCGCGGTTTTCAGAAACGTCATGTCGAGCGCCATGTGCCGGGCGGCGTACGCGTCGCGTGACGCATCCGTCACGCCCGACTCGGCGATCGTGACGTCAGGCGCGAGCCAGTGCAACGCGACGTCACGGTTGCCGACCTGCAACGCATCCTGAAAGGACTGGAGCGCGGCTTCTGCCGCGCCCTCCACCTGTCGGAGAGGTGTCGGCGCCGCGGCCGCCGCAGCAGGCGCCGCGTGGCCCATCGCGGCGTGATCCACCCCGGCGCCATCGGGCTTCGCGGGGGTGCTGCCCGCCGCCGTGGCCGGAGGCACAGCGGCGGCCGGGCGACAGGCCTGCAGGCGGCTCCGGACGTCCGCGAAACCTGCCTGCGCCGCGGTCGTCGCGGCGCGCATCGCGGCCTCGTCGTTCGACCGCCGTGCCCGGTCGACCGTCACGTTGAGCGCGTCGAGCAGTGTCGCGGCCTCTCGGGCTCGCACATCGCAGCCCGCGGGCCCGGTCTCCATACCTATCGTCGCAGCCGCCTCCGCCGTGACGTGCTGGCCGTGCGCATCCCGAGCGCTCCCCACCAACGCGACCGCGACACACGCCCCGCTGAGAAATCGTGCTGCACCGCAGATCTGCTTCAAGAAACCATCCTGATGAACCATGAACCTTGAACCGTGAACCGCATCACGCCTGCCGTCGCGGCGGCGACCCGAAGTTCGGATCGTCGCTCACCCGCGACGCCACGGTGCCTTCCGGGTGCGCATAAAAGCTCGGGTCTGTGTAGTCACCGGCCGCGATGTCGTCGCGGACCTTGACGATGGTGAACATGCCGCCCATTTCGATATTCCCGAAGGGGCCGACCCCCGTCATCATCGGGAGGGTGTTGGCAGGTCCTGGCATGCCGGCCATCGTGTGGTCCTGATGCTCGGACATGCCGTGTCGCCCCATCGCCATGTAGCCTGGCAGCATCTGTCGCACGCGCGCCTCCACGCCCGCCTGGTCCACGCCGGTGGTGTTCGGAACGCCGTGCCCCATGGCGTTCATCGTGTGATGCGACATATGGCAGTGGAGCGCCCAGTCGCCCGGCACAGCGGTGAATTCGATGTCGCGCATCTGGCCGACACCCACGATCGATGTGACCTCGCGTCGCCACATGGCCTCCGGCCAGCGGCCGCCGTCCGACCCGGTTTCGAAATATTCCACGCCGTGCAGGTGGATGGGATGGTTCCACATCGACAGGTTGCCGATCCGGATCCGCACGCGTTCGCCGGTGCGCGCCACAAGCGAATCGATGGCGGGAAACACCTTGCTGTTGAACGTCCAGAGATCGAACTCCGTCATGATCGACGGGTCCGGCCGCCACGTGCCGGGATGCAGGGCCCAGTTGTGCAGCAGGAAGGCGTAGTCGCGGTCGACTCGGACCCGTTCCGGCCGCCGCGGATGAACGATGAAGAGCCCCATCATCCCGTACGCGAGCTGCGTCATCTCGTCGGCGTGCGGATGATACATGTGCGAGCCGTGCTGCACGAGCGTGAACTCGTACGCGTACGTTTCGCCGGGCTGGATGTGGGGCTGGTTGAGCCCGCCGACGCCGTCCATGCCATTGGGCAGGATGAACCCGTGCCAGTGGACGGTCGTCGGCTCCTTCAAATGGTTCGTGAGAAAGATGCGCACGCGGTCCCCCTCCACAGCTTCGATCGTGGGGCCGGGCGTGCTGCCGTTGTAGCCCCAGCAGGTCGCCTTCGAGCCGGGGGCAAATTCGTGCACGATCTCTTCGGCGACGAGGTGAAACTCCTTGACGCCGTTGTTCATCGTCCACGGCAGCGTCCAGCCGTTGAGCGTGCGGACAGGAACATAGCGGCGATCCCGCGGCACCGCTGGTGCCGTCACGGTCCGCGTCCCCGAGCTCAGGGGGGGCCGTGCCGCTGGGGCCGGATGTACGTGCTCTTGCGCGAAAGCCGGTCGAAAAATAGGAAGCGCCTGGGCGATCGCCGTCGCGCCGGCCCCCATCAGGAGCTTTCGTCGGGTGACGTTCATTGCGTGCCTCCAGACTGGCGCCCGGGCGTACCAGCGGCCTTCACGGGCGAGCTCGTCGACTCGCTCGGCAAGCGCGCACCCACGGCACGCAGCAGATCGGTGCGGGCGAGCCAGTAGTCGCGGATCGATTCGAGGTAACTCTGGTAGGCGTCATACTCCTGCCGCTTGGCCTGGATCAGCTCGAAGACCCCGATGATCATGTAGTTCTGCTGCTCCTGGCTGCGCGCGACGACGCTTTCCCGCTGCGGGATCAAGACGTTGCGGTGGGTTTCGACGATGTCGCGCAGGACACGCACGCGTTCGGCACCGAGGCGCACGGCATTGCCGGCCGCCAGTTCCAGTTCGGCCAGGCGGGCACGCGACTGCGCCACCAGCGCCTGCGCGCGGGCCACGCGTGCCTGGCCCTGGTTGAAAATCGGCAGTTCGAGATTCAGCGTGGGCCCCTTCAGGCGCGCTCCGTCAGCCTCTTTCTCGCGCTCGTAACCGATCTCGGTGCCGCCGAGCAGCCGAAAGCGTCGCGTGGCGTCGAGCGCCCCCTCCATCACGAGGAGCTCCTGCCGGGCCGCCACCAACTGCAGGTTCGTGCCCCGGCTCACTGCTTCCAGGGCATCGGCTGAATCTTCTTCCGCGACCGGCGATGGCAGTTGCGCGCTGACCGGCCATTGCGCGTCCGCGCCGGACAGCCCGATCAGCGTGTTGAGGTGGAGTCGGCTGCGTTGCGCGTCGGCACGCGCACGCGCGGCGTCGATGCGCGCCTGCGTCGCGGCGGCCTGCTCCTGCCTGAGTTGGAGTTCGGTGATGTTCCCGGCGTCGAAAAATCGTTGGGCGAGGTCGGCGGCTGTCGCCATCCCGCTCGCCACAGTTGCGCGCATGTCGGCGATCTGTTGACCGCCCACATACTCGTACCATCCGGCTTCGACATCGGCCGTCACGACGAGGATCGACGCGGCGATTTCACTCTTCGCACGTTCGTAGTCAGCCTTGGCAAGCCGCGCACGGGTTGGCAGAACCAAAAGATCCGCCAGTGGCATCGCCAGGCCGAGCGTGGTCGTCGTGAGCCCACCGCCCGTAAGGCGCCGTGCGTTCAGTCGCGGGTTCGCGATCTGGAGGGCCTCCTGTACATCCGCGCGAATCAGCCCGAGCCGCGCATATTCCTGCTGCAGCCGCGGGCTCCGCAGGAGCGCCATCTGCACGGCGTTGACCGGGGTCATCGGCTGTTCGCGCAGCCTCGCCGAATCGGCGTCCGGCGTGGGTGACGCGGCCCATTCCAGCGCGGGATTGCTCCGCGAGCCGACCAGCCGGTCCGTTTCGATCCGCCCGCGATCGGGCCCGAGGGTCGCGCAGCCTCCGCCGGCCGCCGTCAACATGAGCAACGCCAGGCGGACGGCGTAACGAGACATCATCCGAAAGCCTCCACAAACATCATTTCGAGCATAGAGCCGAGAGACGGCGGCCTGAATTAAATTGTCTTCATGGCTGTGAGGCAGCCGCGAGTGGAAGACGTACGGTGAACGACGCCCCGGCGTTCGGCCGGCTCTGAACGGCAATGCGTCCACCGTGCGCTTCGACAATGCGGCGGGCGATGGCAAGACCCAGACCCGTTCCCTCCGCACCGTGCCCGGCTCGCCGCGATCGGTAGAAGCGCTCGAAGATGTGCGGCAGGTCGCTGTGGTCGATGCCCACACCGGAGTCCGTGACAGTCAGCACGGCGTCCGACCCGTGGCGCGTGAGGCCGATGGCGATGCGCCCCCCGGCGTGACTGTATTTGACGGCGTTCTCGCCGAGGTTGAGCACGACCTGCTGCAACCGCACGGCATCCCCTCGAACAAAAATTCCGGACTCGATCGACACGTCGACCGCGAGATCGGCCGCCTCCGCGAGCGCAACGATCAGGTCGGCCGCTTCGGTCACGACCTCGGACAGTTGCAGCGCCGGCCGGGCGACTGAGGAGACCGGGGCGTCGGCGAGGCTGAGCGCTCTCAGGTCCAGCAGAATAGCGGACATCGTGTCGGCCTCCTGCGCCACCTGCTCGAGGACGTCGCGATACGCCATGGAGTCACGCGGCGTCGAGAGTGCGACTTCGATCGATCCCTTCATCACGGTGAGTGGCGTCTGCAGCTGATGCGAGGCGTCGCCGGCAAACTCGCGCAGTGACGCGAAGGCTCGAGCCAGCCGGTCGAGCAGCTGGTTGAGGGTGCCGACCAGTTGCCCCAGTTCCAGTTCCCGCGGATGCACATCAATGCGCCTCGACAGGTCCTCGGCCTGAATGGCCTCCAGGGTCATGCGGATCCGCTCCATGGGGGCCAGCGCCCGCCGCGCGATCACGAGCCCTCCGACACTTGTGAGCGCCAGCACCACCGGAATGAGTACAAGAGAGGCGATCTTCACGAACCGCAGGGTTTCTCCCACATCGCCGATCGGCTGGCCCACTTGCAGGTACAGACCCTTCGGGTTCGGCAGCGGGAGGCAGATGAACCTGGTGGTGCCTGCGGAGTCGAGCGCCGTCGTGAAGAACTGCGCGTGTGTCGCCCCGCGCGTGGCGGCGTGGACGAGTACTTCGTGCTGGGCGAGTGCGGGCTCTCCGGCCTGTAGCGCAGCCGAGCGGAACAGCATGTCACCCGAGCCGTTCAGGATCAGCACCAGGGCTTCCCCGCGGCGGACCGGCTCGAGGGCGGCGGCCATCCGATCCGGAGAATCGACGTGTGAGAGGAGCGACGTGATCTGCGCCGCTTCGGCGGTCAGCTCTTCGTCATGGTGCGAGTAGAGCTGCCGGGAGAGCGAGGTGTAGAGCAGCGTGGCGAAGAGGAACAACGCGACGGCAAGCACGGCCACGTACCAGGCTGTGAGCCGTGCGCGCAGGCTTTCAAGCACACGAACTCTCATCGTCGCTCCGCATGACGTACCCGACGCCGCGGACCGCGTGGATCAATCTCGGCCCTCCACCCTCTTCGAGTTTCTTGCGAAGGTGGTTGATGAACACGTCGATGACGTTGGTGAGGCGGTCCCAGGTCACGTCCCAGACCTGCTCGGCAATCATGGCGCGGGTGAGGACCTGACCGGCGTTCCGCATCAGGTACTCCAGCAGTGCGAGTTCCTTTGGCGTGAGATCGAGCCGCCTGCCGTTTCGGGTCACCAGCCTTCGCACCGGATCGAGTGTAAGGTCGGCCACGGTCAACACCATGAACGCCGCCGTCGGTTGTCGGCGCAGCAGGGCGCGCAGCCGTGCGCTGAGCTCCGAAAATGCAAAGGGCTTCGTCAGGTAGTCGTCGGCGCCTGTGTCGAGGCCGCGGACGCGATCCTCGATCATGCCGCGGGCCGAGAGCATCAGGATGGGCACGTCGGAATGCAGGGCGCGCATGGCCCGGCACACCGCGAACCCATCCATCCCCGGAAGCTCGATGTCGAGAATGACGATGTCGAAGGGCGCCGACCGGGCGAGTTGCAGGGCCGTCTCCCCGTCAGGCGCCGTCTCCACGCTGTAGGCGTCTTCCGTGAGCCCCTTGTGAATGAAGGCGGCGAGCTTCGGCTCATCCTCGACAAGAAGCACACGCACCCCGGTATCGGTTGGCGGTTGAGTCATGTTCTCAACATTAAATTGCGTTCACGATGAGTGAAGTGCCGGATGTCAGCGAACCTGGGCCTTACGATAGTACAGCGGCGGACCGGCGCGCGGAGTGCCGGGACATCGCAGATGCAGATGAACATGACCGCACGACTCACGATTCTTCTCATCGTTCTCATCGGGGCGTCGATGGAGGTGCCGTACGCTGACTCGCAGCACGGGGGGCATCAGACCCCGGCGAGTCGACCGTCGGCGGCCTCCGAGGGCTCAAATCCTGCCTGCGAGCAGGGAGGCATGGAGGCCCTCACGACGGTTGAAGCCGCGAGTGCGCGGCTGAATACCGCTCGGCAGGCGGGCAGCTCTCTCGACGTGCGTCACGCCATGGCGGATGTGCAGGCGTCGATCTCGGTCGCCCAGGCCCAGCTGTTTGCGTGCCGCGGCGCGGTGTCGACACCGATCGCGGCCGCACGGCCGCGTGATGCGATGGCAGGCATGGACCACTCGACGATGACCATGGGGAAGCCCGCGGCCACCGCGAAGCCGACGGTTGCCGGCGCCAAACCGGCCGATGCGATGGCGGGCATGGACCACTCGAAGATGAACATGGGGAAACCCGCGTCACGCGCGAAGCCCGCGGCCTCTGGCGGCAAGCCGGCAGGCGCGATGGCAGGGATGGACCACTCGAAGATGGGCGTGGGAAAGCCCGCATCCGCGGCGAGGCCGGCAACTGCCCGCAGCAGACCCCCGGCCAAACCGGCGGAAGCGATGGCGGGCATGGACCATTCGACGATGGCGATGGGCACGCCCGCGCCATCCGCGAAGCCGGCCACTCCAGACGCCGCGCCGGCGCGGACGGGCGAGGCTGCGACGCCCGGACCCGGGACAGCCGGGCTGCCGACCCGCATGGCCGAACGCATCGCGGACCCCGCGTGTGCAGCGAACGTCGGCCAGGCGACGGCGCCGAAGGCGGTCTACGAGCGCAAGGTCTATTACTTCTGTTCGACGAAGGCACGCGACGAGTTCCGCAAGGCCCCCGCCGCCTATTTGAAGAAGCATCCTCGGTGATGCGCGCGAGGACGCGATGAAGGGGTGGATCCAGGGGCCTGTGCTGAAGGCGGCGCTGCTGCTGGCGGCGGCCGGCGCCCTCCTCGGCGCGGCCGTGTTCCTGTGGATTGGGTCGCAGGGCATCAGCGCAAAGGCGGAGCCGGGGCGGCTTGAAACGTTCATCGCCCGTACGATGCGCCGGCTGGCCGTGCCAAGCGGTGATCGGGGTCTGAAGAACCCCATCCCCATTACGGACGAGGTCTTTGCCGCCGGCCTGTCGCACTGGGCGGACCACTGCGCGGGCTGTCACGGCAACGACGGCAGCGGCGAAACGAGTATCGGGGTTGGCCTCTATCCAAAGCCGCCGGACATGCGGCTGCCGGCGACTCAGGGGCTTAGCGATGGCGAACTTTTTTACATCATCGAGAACGGCATCCGGCTCACCGGAATGCCCGCCTGGGGTGACGGAACAGAGGAAGGCGCACAGGGCTCATGGCATCTCGTCCACTTCATGAGGAGACTGCCGACGCTCACACCGGAAGAGATGGAGTTGATGGCGGGGATGAACCCGAGGAGCCCTGCGGAAATACGCGAAGACGACGAGATACAGAAATTTCTTGCAGGCGGAGGCGAGGCGCCCGATGCGGCGGCCAGGCCAACGCCCGCACATGCACATGGAGGTCATAAATGAAGAAAATACTGCTGGCCCTGGCATTCACACTCGCGCTGGCACCCCTGGTGTCGGCGCACGAAGGACACAACAAAAAGATCCTGGGCACGGTCACGGCGATCAACGGGGATCACCTCGAAGTCACCATCGCAGGCGGAAAATCGTCGACCATCATGCTCGATGGCAAGACGAAGGTCCTGAAGGGGAAAGCCACCCACAAGGCCGGCGACATCAAAGTCGGCGACCGCGTCGTCATCACCGCGAGCGACGTCAAAGATCAGAGCGGAAAGGTCATGTGGATGGCCAAACAGATCGTGCTGGGTAGCGGCACCGTGGCGGCCTCGAAGAAATAGTCACCCTTCACTTCAGAGGAGTTTCCATGAGACAGAGACTGTCGATCCTCACGGCGTCGATCGTGTTGATTCCGGCGTTCGCCTTCGCGCATGTGAGCGTCGCGTCGACGCCGGCGTCTGCCATGGCGCACACCGGTGACCAGGCCCCGGCCGGTCACCAGATGCCACCGTCGAACGCTGACGCCGCGATGGTCACGAAGTGGCTCGCCGACTACGACGCGGCGTTCAACGCGAAAGACCTCGACAAGCTCGCGACGTTCTACCACCCCGAGGTCACCATCTATGAGGGTGGCGGCATCAACCGGGGCTGGGCCGATTACCGCGACCACCATCTGGGGCCCGAGCTGAAACAGTTCGCCAACCTGCAGTTCGCACACAGCAACACCGTCGTGCGCATGATCGGCCCGGACGCTGCCTATGCGACGGCGGAGTACAGCCTGAAGGCGAAGATGGGTGAGCGAGACATCGACTCCGGTGGTCTCGAGACACTGGTGCTCATCAAGGAGGGGGGCGCGTGGAAGATTCGGCATTCTCACACGTCGAGCCGGCCGCGGCGGCCGGCTGCGGTCAAGTAAACGGACGATGACCTGTTTCCCGGGGCGTCGTCCGAAGTGCGCGCCAGTCATGGTCAGCGCGGGTCTGCTCCTGCTCCTGGGCTTGCCGGTCGCGGCGCATGAATTCTGGGTGACCCCGTCTGATTGGGTCGTTCAGCCTGGCGCGCGAGCGATGATCCTGGCACACGTCGGGGACCAGTTCCCTGGCGCGAACAGCTTCACCGCACCGGAACGGGTCGAGACCGTACGTCTCGTCGGTCCGTCCTCAGACACTCGGGTGGCTCCACCATTTCATCGTGAAAAGGATTCTCTCGCCGCTGACATCCAGCTACCGGCCGTGCCCGGCCCCTACATCGGTGTCGTCATCGTCAAGCCGCGTGTCGGTCAGAAATCGAGTGCCATCTTCCAGTCGCATATCGCGCACCAGGGTCTGGACGATGTGAAGGCGTACCGGGCGGCCCAGGGGGAAACCGGGACGCCGGTACGCGAGCGGTACTCGCGTTACGCAAAGACGCTCCTGCGCGTCGGGAGCGGGGGAGACGATGCGCACGTGACCAGGCCGCTCGGGCTGAAGATCGAGCTGGTGCCGCTCACGGATCCGACCGCGTTGCGGGTGGGCTCGCGTCTGCGTCTTCGTCTGCTGCTCGACGGCCAGCCGGCATCCAACGCGCTGGTCGGGGCGGTTCACGCATCGGCGAACGCGAAACCGGAAGCGTGGCCGCTCACCTCGAGGACCGATGCACAGGGCCAGGTGGAATTCGTGTTGGCTGACGCCGGCCCATGGCTGATCCGGTCGGTGCGCAGCGTCCGCAGGGCCGGCGAGACGGGGGAGCTTGCGGCGGACTGGGAGTCGTACTGGGCCTCGCTGTCGTTCAGCCTCGTACGCTGACGGCCGTGGATCTCCTGATCCTGTTCGCGTGGAGTTTCGCGGCGGCGACCATTCTGCCCCTGGCATCCGAACTGCCGCTCGTGGGTGTCGTACGCAGTCGACAGGAGTGGATCGTGCCTGTGCTGGTCGCAACCGTTGGGAATTATCTCGGCTCCTGCACGACGTACTGGCTCGCGCGCGGTGTAACGGCCAGGGTTGCCGGTGCCCCCTCGCCGCGCGCGGAGCGGGCTGCACGGCTCGTCAGCCGGTACGGTCAGCCTGCCTTGCTGCTGTCGTGGGTGCCTCTCATCGGCGACGCCATCGTGGCGGCTGCCGGGGCCGCGCGGATGCCCTTCATGGGCTTCTCGCTGTGGACCGTGGTGGGAAAGTGCGCACGGTACATCGTCGTCGCGTGGGCTGCGTTGCGCGCGTTCTGAACGTCCTCAGGTAAAGGGAGTGGCTGATGTTTCACACACCGCGAATCGTGACGACTCTGTTGCTGGCGGCGAATCTCGCCGCAGCCGCGTGCTCCGCAAAACAGCCGGTTGCGCCGGGGACCCTCACGACGATAGAGAGCCTGGTGGATGCCCTTCGTGGCCAGCAGGCGACCGTGCGGGTCGTGGAGCAACTGCCGCGAGATTCACATCCGTATTTTTCGGTCCCCGCGACCGTGGTGGAGGTGAACGGGGAAACCGTCAGCGTGTTCCGATACGCGCGGACCTCTGATGCCGACCGGGAGGCCGCGACGATCGCGCCGAACGGCGGAGGGGTGGGCACGTCCCTGGTGTCCTGGATGGGGCCGCCGCACTTCTACAAGAAGGACACGCTGGTCGTGCTGTACGTCGGGAGTGCCCCCACCGTAACGGCCGCCCTCGCGGCAGCGCTGGGCCCGCAGATCGCCGGCAGATAGGTCCGCGCAGCGGTTGTGGATCAGTGGCGTCCGGCTGGTGCGGGTTTCCCGAGCTCGTCGAGCGCCGCGCGCACGCCGCGCGCCAGGGCCGCGGCCTCTCCCGTCCCGAAATAATGGAGGAAGACCACCATCGGCTTCACGCCCGTCATGTGGTGATGGATAGCGACGATATCGAGGCCGTTCTTGCGAAGCGCCGTGAGCACCGGCGTGAGCTCATGTTCGAGCATCGCCACGTCCCCCGCGACCATCGCGTCGGCGTCCGTTCCTGCAAACGCTGCCCAGGTGTTCAGGCCCATGCGCGAGTTGATCCTC